>JAJZSR010000005.1 GCA_021849595.1 Pseudomonadota bacterium
GGTTATTAAAGTCGTAAACAAGCCATTAAAGTCGTAAACAGTCGTTAAATAGGGCTTATTTCAGGCGCCAAAGCAGCGCAAGAACGGTAACAAACTGATTTTTAACGGCTTTGTGGTTGAACGCCTTCCGACTAACATCCCCACATGGAATTTTTTGCCACGACCATCATTCCCGCTACGGTTGAAGACTTGCAGCGTCGCCTGACGATCAGCGAACTGCCACGCTGGTGTGCTTCTATCGAAACGGTGCTTAGCGACGCCAAGTCGAGCGGCGAAATTTACTGCGTGTGGGGGGTGTTCCGTGTGCACCGCGAGGACTTGAGCCATGGTGTGCGTTTTTCATTGCCCGACTGTCCCAATGCCTTGCAATGGACCGTGACCACCGGACATCAGCCAAACCCGCAGAATACCGTTATTCATCTCACCATCAACCGTACCGAACAAGATCAGGACTTCATCGACTCAATCGGGGAGTTCGTGGATGCCTGGAAGGCAGGGTTGGAGGCGCATTGGTAACCGGGCGATGGGCCGCTCTTTGCAGGCGTTCCGGCTTTGGCGTGAATAAGAAATGAATTTGACGCAGGTTCAACGCGGGTGCAACCACTTGGGCAGAAGTTCATAGGGGTTGGTCTTGACTGACAGGTCGACAGTGACGCCGTGTTTTTGCAGGCAAGTCTGCAGCCGGCCTGACTTCAGGCTGTCGAACACGTCGGTGCAGCCGCCTGCGAAGTCGCCCCCGATGAAGATCTGCGGCAAGGTGACCGATCCGGTCCGGCGCTTGAGAACCTCGAACATCTTGCTGCCGCGATCGCCTGGCTGGTAGGCGACCGAATCGAGATCGATCGAGGTGTAGGCGATGCCGTACTTTGAGAACACCTTGCGGACCGCGTTGCAGAACTCGCACCACTCGTAGGCAAACATGACGACAGGCTGGTCCGGGTCGCACAACATGGCATCGACCTCGCTGGCGGCCGCTTCGTCCAAGGCATCCGCCGCTGCCACCGACGGCGGTGCGGCCGCCGGGGCGACATCGAAGCGGAATCCCGGCGTCGACCGCGAGAGCTCGAGCTCCTCCTCGGTCATCTCGATGGCAATGTCCTCGAACAACGGTGTGGAAAGGTAGCGTTCGCCGGTATCGGGCAGCATGCACAGGATGTTGGCGCCCGGCAGCGCAGCCTGGGCGACCCGCAGCGCGCCCGAAAACGTGGCACCCGCCGAGATGCCGACGAAGATGCCTTCCTGCCGCGCCAGTTCCCTGGCGCAACGCAGCGCGTCATTGCCGTCAATCGGCAGAAAGCCGTCAATGCGGCTGGCTGCCGTGACCTGCTCCACGAGCCGGGAAATGAAATCCGGGGCCCATCCCTGCATCAGGTGCGGCCGGAACCGGGAATGGCTCGCGCTGGGCGAGCCGTCGCCGTGCCTGGCCTGCGCGATGCCGCTGGCCAGCATGGCCGCATTGTCCGGCTCGCAGACGATGATCTGCGTATGCGGGCTCTTTTCCTTCAGCACCCGCGATACGCCGTTCAGCGTGCCGCCGGTGCCGAAGCCGGTGACCCAGTAGTCGAGCGAGACATCGGCGAAGTCCTCGAGGATCTCCACGGCGGTGGTGCGGGCGTGGATCTCTGCATTGGCCGGGTTCTCGAACTGGCGCGGCTGCCACCAGCCATGCGCGCGGGCCAGCTCCTCGGCCTTCGCCACCATCCCCGTGCCCTTCTGGGCGGCCGGCGTCAGTACGACCCTGGCGCCGAGAAATCGCATCAGCTTGCGCCGCTCGACGCTGAAGTTCTCTGCCATGGTGACGACCAGCGGATAGCCCTTCTGGGCGCAGACCATGGCGAGGCCGATGCCGGTGTTGCCGCTAGTGGCTTCGACGATGGTCTGTCCGGGCTTGAGTTCACCGCGGCGTTCGGCGTCCTCGATCACCCCCAGGGCCAGCCGGTCCTTCACCGAACCCATCGGGTTGAAGGACTCCAATTTGACAAAGAGATTGACGCCCCTGGGGCCCAGCTTGTTGATGCGAATCACCGGCGTGTGGCCGATGGTGCCCAGAATGCTATCGTATCGCCTGCCCATGGCCGTTCTCCCGTGTTTCCTTATGTCTGGATGCCGGCTCCTGGCGGCGGCATCCAGAATGAGTCAGCCACCCTCACGCACGAGCCGGATGTCGACTTCCCGTTCAACATACTTCCACTCCTCAGTTGCACGCAACTCGGCAAGCAGCTTGTTGAACGCCACCTCATCAGCCGGCGCGTACTCAAACCAAGTGAGGAAATCGAACGGCTCGTTCTCCGCCAGGTCGCGGCAATGATGCAGTCTGCGCGCCAACTCGGGAAAATGCTTGAGGCCGATGCTGGCGTGCCGGGACTGCGCTTCGAAAACATGCTGCCGCTCGGCTTGCGTGAGCGCCCACCAGGCGGCATTCTTGCGAATGGGGATCAGTGCCGCGAACGACGCCTCCGGACGACCGAGCGCCAGTTGCCGGGCAACGATCTGGCGTTTGTCCTCCCTGGAGACGGCGTACCGCTCATTGCTGGTGATGCCACGCAGCACCCAGGCCGCATCTGAGCCAACCGGAACTTCCGGCCCGGAGACGATGCCAAGCCTGCCTGCTGATGGCAGCGGCGCTCCGGTGATCGCCTCGATGCTGGCGACGCGCCAGGAGCCCGTGTCACCACCGATGAAGCAAAACAATCGTGTAGGCATATCGATCCCCTTTGATTTATATCCTTGCATGCCACACCCCGCGCCAGGCTTCCGGGCCCGCGCCGTTTACATACCGACCACCTGGCCGGTATAGCCTGCCGCCCGCACTGTCTCCAGCAAGGCAGCCGTGGTGGTTTTTTCCGTGTTATAGGTGATCAAAAGAAGATGCGCCTTGTCTGCGTTAAACCCTGGCGATACGACGCCGTCGATCTTACGCATGGTATCTTCGAGAGAGGTGCGCGCGTCTTCACTCAGGGATTCATTGATGTGAATCATGACATCGCTAATGTTCATTTTATGGCTCCTTAATGTGAGGGGTTGAACGACAAGTTATGCCGCCGATGGTTATTTCTTTGCGGTGCTCCGCCTTGGGGTCAGCACTGCCAACACGACCGCCACGGCAATCAAGGCCGCGACGTCCCCAAAGAGATGCCCGATGTGATGGGGATTGGCGATAGACTGAATCCCCATGATTCCGCCGTGCACGATGCTCGACCAGACCGTGAACCAGATTAGGCTTCGGTGCGCCAGCGGATCGCGCGAGGCGATCATGAGGAACACGCCGAGCGTGGCATAGATACCCAGGATCATCTCGAGATATTCCGAGCGACCTCCTTCATGCCACACCCAGCCCGACGGCCAGATGATGCCAAGCGGCCATATGCCGAACGTGAAAATCAGCCCCACGAGCAGCAAGGCAATGCGTAGATATTTGATGCGATCAGCTTCAGTCATGATGTTCTCCTTTGTTACTCACATAATTTCTAGGCTTGCATGCAATTCACCGCGATGCGCCTTCGAGGCGACCTCCAACCCAGGCACCGGGCTTAACTTTTCACCTTCGCTATCATGTGGTTGATGACATGGCTGTGTTCGCGCTGCGGGCTGAACATGATGATCTCCGCGTCTGCATCGACCTTTACGTTGTGCCCGGGCGGCCAGTAAAACAGATCATTCGTGTTGACCGTTTCCTGCGTGCCGTCCGCGCTGGTCGCGGTGAGTTGCCCACGTAAGACGAAACCCCAGTGAGGGCACTGGCACAAATTGCCTTCCAGTCCCTGGAACAGCGGGGTGGTATCTACGTCTTTGGAGAGACTGAAGTACTCGCAGCCGATCTTGCCCAATCCAGTTGCGTCGCCGAAATCCGTTCGCTGACGGATCACGGCCCCTGGTATCTCCATCTTGACGTCTATGTCCTCTTTGGCTATTCGCATGATCGTTACTCCTATGCGCAATGGATGTTTTTTGTTGGCTGGCCTGCCTATTGCAGCATCCATTTCATGCAATGGGTGCCCAACGCCGATTCGATGGTCGATTACCTGCACCTGATGACGACCTCGATGTATTCGCTCGGGGCCACCAGCGTGCCGTCGGTCGCGCGATTGAACCGCTCGGCCAGGGCGATCAGGTCGGCGGCGAGCGCTTCCTGCTGCGCGCCGTCGAGTGCCCCGAACGCCTTGTGCATCGGGCCGTAGAAGGTGCGAAAGACTTCCAGCCAATGGGCTGCGCTGCGGTAGCGGAACACGAAGTGTTTGCGCTCGATCGCCATCGAGTCGAGCCGCTCGCCGAGCAGCTCGCGCAGCCGTGCTTCGGTGCCCCAGAGCGCGGGTGACTTCACGCCGGCCGCCGGGGGCAGGTAGTGGCCTATCAGCTTGAACAGTTCACCGACAAAACTGGTCGGCGTCCAGTTTGCGAGGCCGATCCGGCCGCCGGGTTTGCAGACGCGCGCCATTTCCGCGGCGGCCTTGTCCTGGTCGGGTGTGAACATAACGCCGAAGGTGGACATCACCACATCGAAACTATGGCCGGTGTACGGCAGGTTTTCGGCGTCCGCCTGCTCGAATTGCACCGGCAGTCCTTCGGCGCTTGCCCGGGCGCGCCCCCGTTCGAGCAGCGTCGGAACGTAGTCGGTCGAGACGACGTCGCACCAGCGCCGTGAGGCGGCCAGTGTAGCATTGCCGTTACCGGCGGCGACGTCGAGCACGCGCTCGCCGGCACGCAGGTCGAGCGCTTCGCAAAGCGACTCGCCGACGATCTGCAGAGTGGTGCCGACCACGGCGTAGTCGCCGGACGACCAGGCCAGGTGCTGCTTGGTCTTTACGGCCGCCAGGTCAACGGCGGGTGTGAAAGTGGAAACGGCTGCTGACATGGCTGGGCTCCTTGATGAGGTGGATTAGGACTTGTCAGGGTTGGCAACGCGGTCCTGTTGCGCGTCGTCGGATCCGGGTCTGGTGTGCCGATCGACAGGCCTATTTCACTCCAAACGAGTCTGTGTGGGGTCCCGCAAAGCGGGACAAAAAGCGGGACAAAATCGCCGACGAAACTGCTGGACATAAGCTACACTTAAGTACGCCGGATGCACTAGGGACTTAATCGGCATGGAGGACAGGACGGATTCGTTTGGCTACTGGTTGCGGCGGCGGCGTAAAGCGCTGGATCTCACCCAGGAGGCGCTTGCCCGACGGGTCTGCTGCTCGGGTTTCACAATCAGAAAAATCGAGGCCGACGAGCGCCGCCCCTCGCGGCGGCTCGCTGAACGGCTCACCGCGTCGCTCGCCATCCCCGAGGAGGAGCGGCGCGATTTCCTCGACGCGGCACGCGCGCTCCACACCACGAACCGTCTTCAACTGGACCCGACGCCAGCCGGCACCGACGCGCGCGCCACTAGGCCCACCGCAGCGATCCGTTCCCCTCTCCAATCCGCCACTGGCACTGCGAGCGATGCCACACCCTTCGTCGGCCGAGGTAACGAGTACGGCCTGCTCATCGGACTCGTCGCGCGGCTCACCGCCGGCACCGGCTATACCATCCTGATCGAAGGCGAGCCGGGGATCGGCAAGAGCCGGTTGCTGCGCGAGGTTGCGCGCTACGCCCGGGCCCAGGACTTGCCGACGCTGGCGACGAACTGCTACGAGATCGAGCGCGCGATGCCGTACCAGCCCGTCATCGACCTCGTCACGCGCGCGCTCGACCGCGTACCGGCCGCGGCGTTGCACAGCTTGCCGCCCGTGTCGCTCGCCGAGCTCGCCGCCCTGGTCCCCGAGGTCGGCGAGCGTTGTCCGAACCTGCCGTGGCTGTCGAACGATTTTCCAGAGGCGCGACAGGCGCGCCTGACCCGTGCAGTGGACCAACTCCTCGACGCATCGCGCGGCGGCCGTCCGGCCATTCTCATGGTGGACGACATCCAGTGGGCCGACGACGCCAGTGCGCAAGTGCTGCATTATCTTGCCCGCCACGCCGCCCAGCGCCCGGTGCTGACGATCTACGCCTATCGCGACGAGGAAGTTGACAGCGATGAGCGGCTCGCACAGCGGGTCGAGAGCTTGCGCCGCGACACCGATGCGCGCCGGATGCCACTCGCCCGACTGGGTTTTGCGGACACCGAGACACTTGTAGCGGCGCTCGCCGATGCGAACCTCGGGGCACCCGGCTTGGCCGAGCGCCTGCATCGCGAAACCGAAGGCAACCCGTTCTTCCTGGTCTCGATCCTGCAGGCGCTGAGCGAGGGAGAGACGCAACTGGAACCGCGCCCGAGCGGCGCACCGGGGTTGCTCCCTGATGCCTTGCGTGCTGCCGTGCGCGTGCGTCTCGCGCACGTGCCCAAAGCGATGCGGCCAATGCTCGAAACCGCCGCGGTCCTCGGCCGGCGCTTCGACTTCGACACCCTTCTCGACGTGACAGGCGAGCCCGAGGTGTCGCTGCTTGACGCGCTGGAGATGTTTGTCAAGCGCCGCTTGCTGCACGAGGAACCCGAGGGCGGCGTATACGACTTCAGCCATGACAAGCTTCGCGAGGTGGTTTATCGTGACATCGGCGGGGCGCGGCGCAGACTGCTGCATCAGTCGGTGGCTGAGAGCCTGGAACGCCGCAACGAATACGCAACGCACGAACGCGACGCCCAGCTGGCGGAGCACTACGAGCGCGCGCACGTCTGGTCGAAGGCGCTCCACTACCTGGTCCTCGCCGGACAACATTCGCAGACGCTGTTCGCGATGCGCGATGCCTTGCACTGGCTGGATCGCGCGGTCGCGCTGTCCGAGTCGCACCCGGAGTCACTGGACGAGCGGCAACGCCTCGCGATCTACAAGCGGCGCGGGGAGGCACGCGCACAGGCCGGACAGACGCAAGGCGCGGTCGCCGACATTCGCCTCGTCATCGCCACGTTGCGCGCTGGCGGCGAACGCGAAAAGACGCGCGACGCGCTGATCCATCTGGGCATGGCCTATCGGCGCGCCGATCAATATGAAGAGGCGACCGCCTGCCTCAACGAAGCGCTGGCGGAATCCCTTGCCATGAGCGACGAGCGCCACGCCGCCGATACCCTCTATCACCTGGGGACGGTCGCGTGGAGCACCGGGCAGAACGATCAGGCGATTCGATTTCACCAACAGGCGGTCGAAATCTGTGAGCGCACCGCTTGCACCGATCTGGTCGCGGTGCAGGCCTGGCACGGCCGCGGCGAGGCGCACTTTGCGAACGCGGAGCCCGCAGCGGCCATCGTGTGCTACACGCGCTCGATCGAACTGGCCCGCCGCATAGGCGACAAGAGCTACGAGTCCGAGAACCTGATGATGGTCGGGCACGCCTGTCTCGGCACCAAGGGGCTCGGCGACTACCCGCGCGCTATGGCAAACTTCGAGGCGGCGCTCGACATCGCGCGTGCCGCGGACTTGCAGTGGCATTTTGGACCCACGCTGCTCGGGCTCGACCATGCCCGGGCGTGCACGGGCAGCTACGGCGAGGCCTGGGCCGGCATGCAAAAGACCCTGCACTGGCTTGAGAGTCTCAGGCAGGTGCGCTATCAGTTCATCGCCTACGATTGCATCGGCCACCTCCTGCTTGACCTCGGCTTGAATGAGCTGGCGGTTGAACAACTGGAACGCGGATTCGCGCTCGGGCGCGACGCCGGCATCCTGTACTGGCGCGCCGCGATCGAAACACACCTTGCCGTCGCGCGGTCGCGGCTCGGGCAGAAGAACGTCGCGCCGCCGCTACAGGCCGCGCTCGAACAAACGCGCTGCACTGCGGAGCGTTACATGATGGTCCGGTGTCTCGACGGATTGGCGGAGATTGCGCTCGCGGCGGGCGACACGCGCCGCTGCCGAGTGTACGGGGACGAACTGCTCGCGATCGCCGAGCCGAACGGCCTGCGCGAACTCGAGGCGGTCGCGCGACGCTGGCGCGGCGAGGCTTTGCTGGCAGAGAAGAGTTATGTAGAGGCGCAGGCCGACCTGTTCCGCGCCGCGGCGCTGGCGGAGGCTATCGGTCGCGTGCGCCTGCAGATGGATGTGGAGACCGCGCTGGCACGTCTATTTAGGTCGCAGGGTCAGAACGACGCCGCGCAGCGCCACGGCGCCACGGCGCGCATAATTGCGGAGGCCATCGGGAAGAGCTTGGAGTCCTCCGGGCTCGATGTCCGGCTCCGCATGACCTGACAGCTGGTGTCTCTGTGTTGCTGATTCTCATCGGCCTTTTGGGTGCTCGGTTTCTATATTACGTTATGAAAAAGGAGACCGGTATGACGGAAATGAAGCAGATGACTGGACGCCGAGTGTTAGCTGCCCGCTTGCGCTACCTGAACAGACGATCGGCGAGCGGGCCATGACTGGCCGCTTGGGGTCGACACCTGCCCGATGGGCCGCAAGGGCTAAACGGCAGGTATGAGGCGGCTCCTGCCTGCGGTCAACAATAAAGCAGACCCTCGGCCTCCCGGCTGGATGTCGGGTGCCATAAATCGCCCACCCTATGAGCTATGATGAAGCGCGTGAATTGGAACGCGAAGTCGTGCTAGTTTTTCCGAGGCCACATATGTTTGGGGCTGGCTTGACTGGCGTCACTATTGCTCTTCCACCGTTGTTTACGACTTTATTGTCGGAGGTGCGGCCTAACCAAGGCAAAAAATCGGTTTTGTTTACGACTTTAGACGAAACAAGCCTCCAAACAGGTCCTTCGAGATGCGCACCAATGCTAGGGGCTTGTTTACGACTTTAATAGCAAGGAACAGGGGATTTGCTCCGAGCCGTCAAAGGCGTAAACAGATTACCCTAAATTCCTCACCACGAAGACACAAAAACACGGAAAAATACGATAAATCATTAGGTTGCAATCACTTAACCACTCAACCTTCGCCCAGACCAACCGTGGAAACGAAGCACTTTCTCGTTCAGAAGTGCCCAATATTCCTCAAAGGCCGGAGGCCTCCTTCGGCTGGCTAGGGCTGGGGGCCTTCGATCGGGCGGCCGCGGTAGGGATAATTCTTCAGGCGAGTGTCCGAGCGTTGGTGCGGGTTTGCGACGGCCTTGCCGGGGTCGATCCAGTCTGCCCATTTGAAGTCCTTGATGACCTTGGCCTGGTAGCTCTCCTCCAGCGGGTGCTCAAGGATATCGTTGACGTGCACCCATTGCTGGTAGCGCATGAGGTCGACCTGGTAGGGCGTCGGGTTGCCGCCGGCCTTCTTCACCACCGCCTTCAGCGCCTCCACGTCCTTCATCGTGATTTTCGGCAGCCAGGTGATCTTGCCCGGCAGCATCACCGGCTCGCCGGGAATGTTGTTGATGCCTTCCTTCCAGGTCGCCAGCACTGCCACCTTGGTATCGTCCCGGTAGAGCAGGATGGCGTGGCTGTAGCGCTTGTCCTTGAAGAAACCGAGGTTGCCGTATTGCAGGCGCGCGCCGGTCAGGTAGGCCACCGCATCCGACCAGCAGGGCGAGTCGCCGGTGATGCCCCACAGCACGCTGCGGTCGATGATGCCGTCGGGAAACAGGATCTTGAATGCTACCCAGGCCGCGTTGGCGGCGTGTGTCGTGCCCTCGCAGTCGTGGCCGTGAAAACGCACCAGGTCTTTCAGCGTGACCGGATAGGTGTAGTGGTAGTAGCGGCCCTGCGTGCCCCGCGTGGCCAGCATCTCGAATACCGGTGCGTACGGCTTGGCGACCATGGCGGCATACCAGGTGGGGTTGCGGTCGGGGGCTTCCACGCCGGTCTCGATGAAGATCGTCTCGCCTTGCTTGTAGGTGGGGGGTGCGGCGACGACGCTGTTGGCCAGAAGCAAGGCCAGCCCGCCAGCTGCCAGGATCCTCGGGAGGAATTTGCGCATGGGTTTTTTCATGAGGCCTCCTTGGGCGCGGATGGCGGAATCGACGGCGCGTCGTGCCCCAAGCGCGACCAGAGCATTCGCCGCCTGCCCTGGTCCCTGTATAGCAGGCCGGATCGGTTGAGGAAAACACGAAGCCGGCGAGAGCCAGGCCTCCCGATCCCGCGGCGTAACCTATCCAGGTGTGCACTATCATGCAGGCTTCGCTATGGCCCGATCGTCATGCCGCCTCACCCTTACGCCGCCCTCACCCCCGACTGCATCCTCGACGCGCTGGAGAGCACCGGCCTCGTTGCCGACGGCCGCCTGCTCGCGCTGAACAGCTACGAGAATCGCGTCTATCAGGTAGGCCTGGAAGATGCCGCGCCGGTGGTGGTCAAGTTCTACCGCCCCGGACGCTGGTCCGATGCCGCCATCCTGGAGGAGCACGCCTACACCCAGGAACTCGACGCCCAGGAAATCCCCGTCGTCGCGCCGCAGGTGCTGAACGGCGCGACCCTGCACCACCACGCCGGCTTCCGCTTCGCGGTCTATCCCAAGCAGGGCGGGCGCACGCCGGAATTCGACCAGCCCGACACCCTGCGGCGCATAGGGCGCTTTCTCGGCCGCATCCATGCGGTCGGCGCGCAGAGCGACTTCGTGCACCGCCCCACGCTCAACCTGCAGACTTTTGGCTTGGAGCCGCGCGATTTTCTCAGCCAGGGCGGCTGGCTTCCGCCCGATCTGCAGCCGGCGTGGACGAGCGTGATCGATCATGCGCTGCAAAACGCGGCGCATTGCTTCGACCGCGCGGGTGCCATCAGGCACATCCGCCTGCACGGCGATTGCCATGCGGGCAATGTGCTGTGGACCGACGCGGGGCCGCATTTCGTGGATTTCGACGACAGCCGCATGGGTCCCGCGGTACAGGACTTATGGATGCTGCTGGCCGGCGAGCGCGAGGCGCAGGAGGCGCAGCTGCGCGAGGTGCTGGCGGGCTACGCCACCTTTGCCGACTTCGACCGGCGCGAGCTGCACCTCATCGAGGCGCTGCGCACCCTGCGCCTGATCCACTATGCCGCCTGGCTTGCACTGCGCTGGGACGACCCCGCCTTCCCCGCCGCGTTTCCCTGGTTCAATACCCAGCAGTACTGGCAGGCGCGCATCCTGGAATTGCGCGAACAGATTGCCCTGATGGAGGAGGCGCCGCTGGCGGTTTGAGGCGGGCCGCCGCTAGCGGGCGCCGGAGGGAGCATCCGCACCCTGCCCGCTATTCCTCCACCTTGCCGCGCCCGGCCTTCACCGTCGCACGGCGCGCCTTGCCTTCCAGCCGCTTCGCCACAGCGGCGCGGGTGGGACGGGTCGGGCGGCGCTTTTTCGGCAGCACGGCGACGCCGGCGATCAGTTCCTGCAGCCGGCGCAGGGCTTCGGCGCGGTTCAACTCCAGGCTGCGGAATTCCTGCGCCTTGATGACGACCACGCCCTCCTTGCTGATGCGCTGATCGCCCAGCTGGAGCAGCCGCTCGCGAATGATTTCCGGCAGCGACGAGGCGGCGATGTCGAAGCGCAGGTGCACGGCGTTGGCGACCTTGTTGACGTTCTGCCCGCCCGCACCCTGCGCACGGATGGGAGTGATTTCGACCTCCTCGGGCGGGATGGGGAAGCGGGAACGCATGCGGGCATCTGACGGTGGGTGGCGGTGCTATTGTAGGGCTCCGCCAGAAAAACCTCCGTCATGAAGATTTGGGTCGATGCCGACGCCTGTCCGGCCGTCATCAAGGACATTCTCTACCGCGCCGCGGACCGCGTGCAGGTGCCGCTCACGCTGATTGCCAACAAGCTGCTGCGCGTGCCGCCCTCGCCATGGATCCGAGCGCTGCAGGTGCCGTCCGGATTCGACGTTGCCGACCAGCGCATCGCCCAGGAGGCGAACGCCGGCGACCTGGTCATCACCGCCGACGTGCCGCTCGCCGCGCTGGTGATCGAGAAGGGTGCCCGGGTGCTCGATCCGCACGGCGAGCTGCTGGACGCGGGCAACATCCAGGCGCGGCTGACCCTGCGCAACTTCATGGAAGGCCTGCGCGGCAGCGGCGTCGACACCGGCGGCCCGGCAGCCTTTTCCCACGCCGACCGGAAGGCGTTTGCCAACCAGCTCGACCGCCTGCTGGCCAAGCACGCGCGGCGCTAGATGCTAAGGAGAGTATGCATGCGTTCGTTCGCCGCCTTGTTGCTTGGTGCCCTGCTGATTACTGGATGGATGCCGAGCACCGGCGCTGCGTCGCTGTCCGCGGCGGCCCTTCCCAGCCAGGCGCTGGACAGCACGGCGGGCAGCGAGCGGACGGCGTTCCGGGCCGCGCAGCCGGTGACGGCCAGGCATGCAATGGTGGTGACGGCGCAGCACTATGCTTCCGAGGTGGGGCTGAAAATCCTCAAGGACGGCGGCAATGCCGTCGATGCCGCGGTGGCGATAGGCTACGCCCTCGCGGTGGTGGAGCCGTGCTGCGGCAACCTCGGCGGCGGCGGCTTCATGGTGATCCACTTGGCCGGCGGCAAGAACCTGTTCCTCGACTTCCGCGAGAAGGCGCCGCTCGCCGCCACGCCCGCCATGTTCCAGGACGCGCAGGGCAACGTGGTGCCCGGGCGCAGCACCCAAACCTATCTCGCCGTGGGCGTGCCCGGCACGGTGCTGGGCCTCGACGCGGCGCTAAAGCAATATGGAACCATGAGCCTCAAGCAGGTGATGGCGCCGGCCATTGCGCTGGCCGAGCACGGCTACGTGCTGCAGCAGGGCGATGTGAATGTCCTCGACACCCGCATCCAGGACTTCGCCGAGCACCCCAATGTCGCCGCGATTTTTCTCAACCACGGCAAGCCCTGGCAGGTGGGCGACGTCCTCAAGCAGCCCGAGCTGGCCCGCTCACTGAGATTGATTGAAAAGAAAGGTGCCGAGGCGTTTTACCGGGGCCCCATTGCGCGCGCGCTGGTCGCCGCCAGCGAAGAACACGGTGGCCTGCTGACGATGAAGGACTTCGCCGACTACAGCGTGGTCTGGGCGAAACCCGTGGAATGCGAGTACCGCGGCTACACCGTGGTTTCCGATCCCCCGCCCAGCTCGGGCGGCACCACCATTTGCGAGATACTGCAGATCATCAAGCCCTACCCCCTCAGCCGCTGGGGCTACGCCTCGGTGAAAACCACGCACTACCTGGCGGAAGCCGAGCGCCACGCCTTCGCCGACCGCAACAGCGCGCTGGGCGATCCGGCATTCGTGAACAACCCGGTCGCGCAGCTCCTCTCGCCAGCGCATGCAGCCAGCATCCGCGCCCGCATCCTGCGCGACCGCGCCACGCCCTCCTCGGAGGTCAAAGGCGATCCGGGCGCCGCCGAAGGCAGGCACACCACCCATTACTCGGTGGTCGATGCCAAGGGCAATGCGGTGAGCGTGACCTACACCATCAACTATCTGTTCGGCCTGGGGCAGATGGCCGGCGACACGGGCTTCTTCCTCAACAACGAGATGGACGACTTCACCTCCAAGCCGGGCGTGCCCAACACCTTCGGGCTGGTGCAGGGTCGCGCCAACGAAGTGCAGCCGGGCAAGCGGCCCTTGTCGTCGATGGCGCCGACCATCGTGCTGAAGCGCGGCCGGCTCTTCATGGTGACCGGCAGCCCCGGCGGCTCGACCATCATCTCGACCACGCTGGAAAGCATACTCAACGTGGTGGATTTCGGCATGAACATGCAGCAGGCGGTGGATGCCCCGCGCATGCACATGCAGTGGTATCCGGACGAGATCTTCGTGGAGCCCGGCTATCTCACCGCGCGGACGCAGACAGCGCTCGAGGCGATGGGCTATCGCTTCAAGGTCGTACCCGCCTGGGGCGCGGACGAGGCCATCCTGGTCAACCCCAAAACCCACCTCCTGGAAGGCGCCAACGATAGGCGCCGGCCGGCCGGGCTCGCGGTGGGTTATTGAGGTACGGCAGGTAAGGCGGGACTCCCGGGCGATACGGCTTTATGGCACCAGCCGGCTCACCAGTTCATCGGTCGGGATGTTTTTCGGGTCGCCACCCAGCACCGCTTGCAGCGTACCCACCATCTTGGCCACCACCTTGTAGCCGAGATGCCGGTAGGCCTCGAACTGATTCTCGTCAAAGAACTGATCGGTGGTGGTTTCATGAGGGAAGTCCGGGTGGGCATCGGCGTACTGCCGTATGTCCGGCCACTCGTCACCCGTCATCGAGCTCTTGAGGTAAATGATCGCGCCATCAGGCCCTCCGTCGTAATACTGGATGCGGCCCACGGCACCGTGGGCGCCGCAGTAGCGGCTGTGCTCTTTGAGATGCATGGGCTCGAACTCATCGAAACGTATGTTGACGCCCAGGTCAGTCCAGCACTTGCGCACCAAGTTGGCCAGATCCTCGAAGTGGTGCCTGGGATCGCAGCCCGCATCCGTCACGAGGATGAGCCGGCAGCGCCGCCGGATGAGCTCGTACACCCCCAGGTTCTCGAAGTGGCCGCCATCGGTCAGGTTGATCCAGTCCGCGCGGGCCGTGGCCGAGCCGGTGAGTTCGGCCAGGATGGGCTGGGCGGCGAATCCCGGGCTCGCCTGCTTCCAAGTGCCGTCGTCGAGCTCCGGATTGCCGCACCAGCGTCCAAGCCTCAGGTTGAACGCGGTCATGAGTGCGGCGACCGCCGCCGAGGTGTGGTAGCCCATGTTGGGACTGGCGGCGGCACCGGACACCGCCATCAGGGTGCCCAGCTTGCGGTTGGCCGCGTATAGCCTCGTGGGGCGGTAGCAGCCGAGCTTTGTTCCTTGAGTACTGCGCGTCTCGTAACCTGCCCAGCAAGGGGTAAAGGCGAAGGATGCCGCCCGCCGCGTCTGCCAGGCCAGGTCATCGCCTCCGGTCATATTGATGGCCGTGTTGATGATGGGGATGGGCCGCTGCCTGACGAGATCGCTGAAGTGCAAATCGTCCTCGGCATCAAAGCCCGTGTAGGGGTTGGGTCGGCGCGCACCCGCCCGCGAGGCGCCGAGATAAGCACGGGCCAGCCGGTTGCAATACATGGCATGCAAGGAAAACAGGTTGATGTCGAGGCGCCAGGCGATGAGCACGAACAGCGCGCAGACGAGAACAAGAGCGGCAAAGGTTCCCGCCAGCGGCAGTTCGTGCAACTGTTGCAGGGCACTGGCAGCGGCGATGCCGAAGTCCGAAGTGGGCGACGGAATGTAGCCCGATTCGGTAAGAAATTTCAGCAGGAGGATATGCGTCGCATCGGCCACGATGACCGCAAGGCCGATCACGAAAAGCCAGGGAGCGATGCGTGCGGCAGCCTCTTTCCACTTGCTGCCGCCCGGCATGCCGCTGGTGGCCGGCCCGCGGGCGAGCCAGGCGCCGATGCCCGATGCGCCGATCCAGGCCGCCAAGGCCGCCGAGCCACCGCCCGCCAGCCAATGCACAAAGGGCGTGGCATACAGTACCAAAGTGAAGACGAGCGCCCAGGCCGCAGCGGTGTACAAGACGAAGCCGCCTAGGCGGGCGAACCACTCCCGCTGATTCTCGCTGAAAGCGCGGCGGGCCGCACCGATGTGCACGGTGACGACGAACGACAGGCCGAGAAGCAGCAAGGGCGGTCCGTACGCGACCGCATGCCACAGATCCATCGGCGCGGCGCTGGAGATCTCTTTCACGCGGCAAGCAGCCGCGAACAACATCAAGCCCAGGACGGCACCGGAAGCCACCGCGGCAAGGCCCAGGCGCATGATCGGATGCGGCGCCTGGTCCTCGCCGGCATCTCCGTCCCCGGCGTCGAGGTACCTGCGCCTGGACTGCAGCGCAACATAGCCCAGATACCAGGCGCCGGCGTAGCCCAAACCTCCGAACAACGCCCAGAAAAACGCCGCCACCCCGCCGTTGCCGAGAAGCATCGCCTGCGGCCGCCCCACCGCCGCCGCCGATAGCCACCAGACCGCGAGCAGGCCCGGCAGCACGACCCGATAGTGCACCGCGCGTCCTGCCCTGGCGGGCTTGTCGGGTTGTGCCCCGCGCTCCGCTACCAGCCGGCCCGCCATTACCACTGAAAACACCAACAACAGCGCACTGGCGGCAAAGGGCCATGCCGGATTCAGGAATGCGTCGATCCCATAATGCCCGGCCACCCCAAGACTAAAGGTCTTCGAAGCCACGGCCACGACGTGGGCCAGCAGCAGGAAGCTCGCCACCAAGCTGATCAAGGCCAGTTGGATAAGCGTGAAGTTGCGCAGAAAGATCGAAACGGCCGCAAGCACGTCGCCAGACAGACCGAGCCTGGGGGAAAGATAATTGCTGTAGCGGCGTAGATAGCGCACGGCCAAGTGCTCAACCGGCGCAAAGCCCACCGTCTCAGGCAAATCGCCGCACCGCGGCTCAGGCTCCGGGTGCGTCTTGAGGCAGCACTGGAAGCACTCGACGTCCTGCTGATCCACCCTCTTATCCTGCCCTGCCGCCTTGCGATGCAGAAGCGCCGACAGCCAGCCGCCAATATAGCCGCCGCCGGAGACCGTCGAGAGGTAGTCGAATCTCGACAGCAGCCCGAAGCGGGCGAGCGCCTGGATGACGCCAAGATTGAACGTCGCGCTGCGGATGCCGCCGCCGGAAAAAGCCAGGCCGGCAAGATTCATGGCCCGGGCGCGCCAGTAGGCCGTGTCCGCCGGGCCGGCCCAATAGTCCCCTCTAAGCCCGCTCAGGAGATCCAGTTCCTCCTCCAGGACTTGCGCGAATTCGGCTCGGTCTTCCTGCGGCTTGCCTTGGGCTTGGTCTTGTGTGCTCATGGACGGATTCTCCGTTGGCGCAGCAACCGGGCGGCGCTTGCGAAACACTTCCTGCCACAGACATCGCCTTCCAAACGACAGGATAGGGCATGCTACAAAATCTTGTTGAGCAGCGCGGCCAGCCGGTCGGCAATCTTGCGATAGCCGTCGCCGTTGGGATGGATTTCATTGAGCCAGTCCCCGCTGTTGCCCTTGGCGTCGATGTCCGCCCGTAGCAGCGTGTTGCGCGTGTCCACCACATGAAATGCCGGCAGTTCCTGTTCAAGCTCCAGCAACGCTTCCGCCAGGGCGTCCAGCAGACGCTCGGCAATCTTGACGCGCAGCAGCTTCGGCACTTGGCGCGCCTCGAATACCGGATGCATCCACGGCTTGGTAATGGGCATGATGAAGAATGTGGCCGGCGCGGGCCGCGGCGTGGGATAGTCGTAAGTGTGGACGACGATGGGCTTGCCTCGATTGGGACTGGCGGCTGAATCGCGCAGCGCAACGATGCGCCGATAGGCCGCCTGGACATCGGCCGTGAAGGCTGCGAGCTGCGCGCCGTCCACGTAGTCGGAAATCTTCTTGCCCGTGCCGCCACTTGGGGAACGGATGATGTCGGGCGCGCGGTCGATGAGATCATTGCCGCCGCCGCTGAGCAGCACTGCGTTCCAATCGGAGGCCCAATTGGGATGCGCGAGGCGGCGGCTGAATTCCGTGTTGGCGGACAACTGCGCGATATTGGAAATCGTATCCCCCGGATAGCCCAAATTCAGCAGCACCGCCCGCTGCTTCAAACGGAGCTCATAAAGCAGATTCGAGGAGGGAATGGCGCCGATGGAAAACCAGGAATCCCCTTCCGCAAGCATGCGCCAGGGGTAATCCGGGTCGTCCGGGCTGAGCGGGGACTCGCCCGCCCCCAAGCTCATGGCCTGGATGATGTCGGGACGATAGCGCACGGCTTTCCTCGGCACGACTTCCTCCTTCCGTCGAGCGCACCAACCCCGCCCTTTTGGGCAGTATAGTCAGCCGGCGGCGCCTGGCAGGGGGCTGACACCGCGCTGCCGGTGCAAATCCGGCAGGAATACCGCCAGCAGGCCCATGAGCGGCAGAAAGGAACACAGTTTGTAGACCGCGGCGATGCCCCACAGATCGGCCAACTGGCCCAATACGGCCGCCCCTATGCCGGCCAGACCGAAAGCCAGGCCGAAGAACAATCCGGAGATCGTCCCCACCTTGCCCGGGATCAGTTCCTGGGCGTACACCACAATGGCAGGAAAGGCAGATGCCAGGAGGAAGCCGATGATCATGGTCAGCAGAACGGAAGCCCCCAAGCCCACGTAAGGCAGCGCCAGGGTAAAAGGCGCGACCCCCAGGATGGACACCCAAATGACCTGTTTGCGTCCGATGCGATCGCCGATCGGCCCGCCCAGCAAAGTGCCGGCGGCCACCGCAAACAAAAAATAAAACAAATGGTATTGCGCCTGCTGGGTATCGATGCCGTATCGGTGCATGAGATAGAAGATCAGATAGCTGCTGATGCTGGCGAGATAGAAAAACTTGGAAAAGATCAAAGCCAGGAGAACGGCCAGTGTTGCCGCCACATGCCGGCGCGGCAGAGGCAGGGCCTGTGCCTGGGCGGCCTTTCCCGGCCGGCGATGCTGGCGGCGGTACCACAGACCCACGCCGGCGAGCACCGCCATGGCAACGAGCGCCACAACGGAAAACGCGGCGACGCTGTGTTGGCCGTGCGGCAGGACGATCCAGGCAGCCAACAGGGGGCCGGCGGCGGTGCCAGCATTGCCACCGACCTGGAATATCGATTGCGCCAGGCCATGCTTGCCCCCCGAGGCCATGCGTGCCACGCGCGAGGACTCGGGATGGAATATGGACGAACCCATACCCACCAGCGCGGCGGCCGCCAGCAAGGCAGGAAAGGTGGCGGCATAGCCGAGCAGAAGCAGCCCGAGAAAGGTACAGCCCATGCCCAAGGCCAGGGAAAAAGGCTGAGGACGGCGATCGGTGTAATACCCCACCACGGGCTGCAGCAGCGATGCGGTGAGCTGGAAAGTCAAAGTGATCAGACCGATCTGGGCAAAATTGAGATGAAACTGCGACTTGAAAAGCGGGTAAATGGCCAACATCAGCGACTGCATGGTGTCGTTGAGAAAATGCGAAAAGCTGATGGCGCCCAAAACCTTGAATGCCGTGGCGGCGGGGGCGCCGGCGGGAATGGCTGAACGAGTTTCCATGTGCAGAGGAGGGATATCAAGCGGGAAGATGGTTGCCGATAAGGTAACATGGGGGCGCGAACACCGAGCCTGGCAACAGATGGAAACTGGCTATATTGAGCTCGTCCGGGCCAGCGCCCAGGGGGATGGGGGAGTTCGCATAGGTCCGTAATGCCGCGTCGACTCAACCGACCAAGCGCCATGTCCAAGCCTTTGCTGCAACGCACGCCTTTGTTGACCGGCGCCGATCCCGAGGCCAAGCGCCGGGAAATTCGCGCCTATTTCCACGCCACGCTGGACGCCTACGAGCGGCTGTTCGATGTACTCGCCGACGACGAGGCGTACTACGTCAAACCCATCCCGCTACGCCATCCGCTCATTTTTTATTACGGCCACACTGCCGTCTTTTTCGTCAACAAGCTGATCCTGGCGGGCTTGCTGGAGCAGCGCATCGACCCGCGCCTCGAATCCCTGCTGGCGGTCGGCGTGGACGAGATGAGTTGGGACGACCTCAACGACACCCATTACGACTGGCCCACGGTGGAGGCGGTGCGCGCTTACCGCCTGCGCATGCGCTCGGTGGTCGACGACCTCATCGGCAAGCTCCCGCTCACGCTGCCCATCCAGTGGGAAAGCCCCTGGTGGCCGATCCTGATGGGCATAGAGCATGAGCGCATACATCTGGAAACCTCCTCCGTCCTCATCCGACAACACCAACTCAAGCATGTGCGCCCGCATCCGGCCTGGGCACCCTGTCCCCTGCGCGGCGCTGCACCTGAGAACGCCCTGGTCGAGGTTCCCGCCGGCCGCGTGGCGCTGGGCAAGGGCAGCTCCGACTTGCCGCACTATGGCTGGGACAACGAGTATGGCCGGCACAATGCCGACGTCGCGTCTTTCCTGGCCTCACGGCAATTGGTGTCCAACGCGGAATTCCTGGCTTTCGTCGAGGCCGGAGGCTACGCCGACGAGAGATACTGGGACGAGGAGGGACAGGCTTGGCGCCGCTACGCCGGTGCCGTGCACCCGAGCTTCTGGGTGAGCGACGGCGCCTCCTGGCGCCTGCGCCTCATGCTCGAAGAAGTGGCCATGCCCTGGGACTGGCCGGCGGAGGTCAACTGCCACGAGGCGCGCGCCTACTGCGCTTGGCAGGCGCGCGAGCTGGGCCGGCCGGTGCGCCTGCCGAGCGAGGACGAATGGCACCGTCTGCACGAGGTGTCGGGCCTGAGCGGCGTGCCTCCCGATCGGCCGGCCAACGCCAGCCTGCACCTGGACCATTGGGCATCTCCCTGCCCCGTGACCACGTTCCGGCAGGGCGATTTCTACGACGTGGTCGGCAATGTCTGGCAATGGACCGACACGCCCATCTATCCCTTCGAAGGATTCCGCGTGCATGCGCTTTACGACGACTTCAGCACGCCCACGTTCGACGGGCGCCACAATCTCATGCTGGGCGGCTCCTGGATTTCCTGCGGCAACGAGAGCCTGCCCGGCGCGCGCTACGCTTTCCGCCGGCACTTTTTCCAGCATGCCGGATTCCGCTATGTCGTCGGCGAGCGGCCGGTCGCAGCGCCCGCGTCCAGGTATGAAACGGACCAACTGCTGTCGGAATATGCTGAGTTTCATTACGGTGACGAGTATTTCGGCGTTCCCAACTTTCCGCGCGCCCTGGCCGAACACGCCATCCGTGCCATGGGTGACCGGCCTTGCCGGCGAGCCTTGGACTTGGGCTGCGCGGCAGGCCGTGCCACTTTCGAACTTGCACGCCGCTTCGACGCAGTGACGGGCATCGATTTTTCTGCGCGTTTCATCGGCCTGGGCGTGCAAATGGCCGCCCAGGGCGTATTGCGCTACACCCTCAGCGATGAAGGGGAGCTCGTCAGCTATCATGAGCGCCGTCTTGCCGACCTGGGGCTGGAGGCAGTGCGCGGCGAAGTGGGTTTCTTTCAGGGCGATGCGTGCAACCTCAAACCAGTCTTTGCCAGCTATGATCTGATCCTGGCCGCCAACCTCATCGATCGCTTGTACAGCCCGAGGAAATTCCTCGCCGGCGTGCACGAAAGACTCACTCCGGGCGGGCTGCTGGTGATCGCCTCGCCCTATACCTGGCTGGCGGAGCACACAGCGCGCGAGGAATGGCTGGGCGGCTACAAGAAAGACGGCGAGAGCTACACCACGCTCGATGGCCTCAAAGCGGCGCTCGGCACGCACTTCCGACCAATCGGGGAACCGATGGATATGCCCTTCGTCATCCGCGAGACACGGCGCAAGTTCCAGCACACGCTTTCCGAAGTGACGGTATGGGAGCGGCGCGCATGAAACACGACTTCGACCGCATCATCGAACGCACCGGCACCCATGCGCTGAAATGGGTCGGCCGCGCACGCCAGTTCGGCACGGAGGACGTCCTGCCCCTATGGGTGGCGGACATGGATTTCGCCGCCGCGCCGGCCATCGTGCAGGCCCTGCAGGCGCGCGCCGCCCATCCCGTATACGGCTACACCAGCCGACCCGACAGCCTGTCCGAGGCGATTGCGCAATGGATGGAATCACGCCACGACTGGCAGATCGACCCGGACTGGGTGCTGTGGGCGCCCGGCGTAGTGCCTTCGCTGCATGCCGCTGTACTGGCTTTTTCCGCACCCGGCAACGGCGTCATCGTCCAGCCGCCTATCTATCCGCCCTTCTTTTCCGCCGTTACCACTACGGGGCGACGGCTCGTGGAAAATCCGCTGGTCTATGACAACGGCAGCTACCGTTTGGATTTGGGGCATCTGGAGCAATGCGCCCGCGAGGCGCGCATGCTGCTGCTGTGCTCGCCCCACAACCCCACAGGGCGCGTGTGGTCCGAGGAGGAATTGCACAGCATTCTCGACATCGCACGACGCCACGGGCTGTCGGTGGTCTCTGACGAAATCCATCACGACCTGGTTTATCCGGGCCAACGCCACACACCGACGGCAAAGCTGGCCGCGGCGCACGAAGTCGTCACCCTGGCGGCGCCGAGCAAGACCTTCAACATCGCCGGCCTGGGCATCTCCGCCCTGATCGTGCCGAATGCGCAACAGCGCGCGGCGCTGGAGCAAAGCTTCGCGCAGTTGCACGTGTCCGCCAACAATCCTTTCAGCATCGCCGCGTGCGAAGCCGCTTATCGCCATGGCGGCGCCTGGCTGGACGATCTTCTGGCTTATCTGACCGAGACGCGCGACGACGCGCTGGATTTCATCGCGCAGCGGCTGCCCCGCATCAAGGCGATCGCACCCCAGGGTACCTGTCTGCTGTGGCTCGACTGCAAGGCGATGAACATGAGCGATGCCGCTCTGCAGGATTACTTCGTGCGGCGCGCCCGCGTAGGGTTGAGTCCGGGCGCCGCATTCGGTCAGGCGGGCAGTGGCTTCATGCGCCTCAATCTGGGGGCTCCGCGCGCCATTGTCCGAGAGGCGCTGGAACGCATCGAAGCGGCGCTAGCCGGCTGACCTCCAGCACGCGAGTATCGGGCACTCTAAGGCGCCGGATTGCCATGGCGCAGGTGGAAGTGCTCGATTTCTGCGAGCAACTCCTCGCTCAGCGGCGCATCCCAGGCGTCCAGGTCTTCCTTGAGCTGCGCCAGGCCGGTTGCACCGATCAGCGTGCTGCCGACAAACCAACGGCGGTACACGAAGGCCAGCGCCAGAGCCGCCGGGCTGCGTCCATGGCGTGCGGCAAGCTCTGCATAAGCGGCCAGGGCTGCGGGCACGCCGGGCTTGTCGTAGCGTTGCGCGAAACCCGGGAAGGCCGTGACGCGCCCTTTTGCCGCGGGATCGCGCAAATACTTGCCCGACAACAAACCGAAGGCCAGGGGCGAATAGGCCAACAGGGGCACCTGCTCGCGGAAGGTGATCTCACTCATGCCGTATTCGAACACGCGATTAATCAGGTTATAGGAGTTCTGCACGCTCACGATGCGCGGCAGGCCTGATTCCTCGGCCAGGCGAAGGAATTCCATAATTCCCCAAGGTGTCTCATTGGACAGGCCGATATAGCGAATCTTGCCCTCGCGCATCAGCTCGGCGAGCGCCTCCAACTGTTCCCGTATAGGCAGCGCCTGGTTCTCCTTGGCCGGATCGAACTGATACTGGCCAAACATAGGCACGTTGCGCTCCGGCCAGTGCAGTTGGTAGAGATCGACATAATCGGTTTTGAGGCGGCGCAGCGATCCCTCCAGGGCGGCGCGCAAATTGGTGCGGTCCATGGAACTCGGGCCGCCGCGTATCCACTCCAGACTGCGGCGCGGCCCGGCTATCTTGGTGGCGACCACGACCTCGTCGCGGCGCCGTTTGGCCAGCCAATTGCCGACGATGCTCTCGGTGCGCGTGTAGGTCTGCGCCCGCGGCGGCACGGGATACATCTCCGCCGTGTCGAGAAAATTCACGCCCCGGTCAAAAGCGTAATCGAGTTGCGCATGCGCCTCGCTCTCGTTGTTTTGCTCGCCGAAGGTCATCGTGCCTAGGCAAATCGCGGACACGGTCAAGTCGCTGCTGCCGAGTTTGCGGTAATCCATGCTCATCCCATAAATCCCTGATCTGCGTTTGAAAGGGTACGGCGCGGGAGTTCCCGCCGGCTTCCTTCAACGCCTACTGCCCTGAGTCGGAAATTTGTTACTGAAAAATGTCGAATATCGCCGCCATACTTTGGCGCCGTGCTCGCGAGGTGTTCCACCTCGCTGCGCGCGACTTCGCGTCTGACAGCGATATCGCCATTTTTCGATGGTGCTTCAACCCTCCCGAATATATTCCACAAACTTCCGACCAGGACACTAGCGACAGCATACCCGCCCGTAACCGCCGCCGCACTTCCGCTACAATCGGCGCTCCCTCACGGACGAGCACAGCCATGAAGATCGGCACCCCGCTTTCCCCTTCCGCCACCCGCGTCATGCT
The DNA here is from genome assembly GCA_021849595.1 of Pseudomonadota bacterium. Lineage (GTDB taxonomy): Bacteria > Pseudomonadota > Gammaproteobacteria > Burkholderiales > Thiobacillaceae > JAJXXS01. Next base: position 23,713 of record JAJZSR010000005.1, read on the forward strand.
GCTGGGCGCCGGCGAGCTGGGCAAGGAAGTGATCATCGCCTTGCAGCGCCTGGGCGTGGAGGTCGTCGCCGTGGACCGCTACCCCGGCGCTCCGGGGCACCAAGTCGCTCATCGCGCCCATGTGATCAACATGACCGATGCCGCGGCGCTGCGCGCCCTGGTGGAAAGAGAGCGCCCGCATCTCATCGTCCCGGAAATCGAGGCCATCGCCACCGAGGAGCTTCTGCGCATCGAGGATGCCGGCCTGGCCCAGGTGATCCCCACGGCGCGGGCGGCCTGGCTTACCATGAACCGCGAAGGCATCCGCCGCCTCGCCGCGGAGGAGCTGGGGCTGCCCACCTCGCCCTACCGCTTCGCCGATTCCCTGGCGGAACTGCAGGCGGCCATTGACGACGGCATCGGCTATCCTTGCCTGGTGAAACCAGTCATGTCTTCCTCGGGCAAGGGGCAAAGCCGCATCGACAGCCCTGCCGAAGTCGCCGCAGCCTGGGACTACGCCATGAGCGGCGGCCGCGTGGGAGGCGGACGCGTGATCGTGGAAGGCTTTATCGACTTCGACTACGAGATCACCCAGCTTACCGTGCGCGCGAAAAATGCCGTCGGAACCACGGAGACCCATTTCTGCGCACCCATCGGCCATGTGCAAGTAAGGGGCGACTATGTCGAATCCTGGCAGCCCCAGCCCATGAGCGATGCGGCTTTGCGGGAAGCCCGCCGCATCGCCCGGGCGGTGACCGACAATCTCGGGGGGCTGGGTATTTTCGGCGTCGAGCTGTTCGTCAAGGGCGACCGGGTCTGGTTCTCGGAAGTCTCGCCGCGCCCCCACGACACCGGCTTGGTCACGCTGGCCGGCCAGCGGCTGAGCGAATTCGAACTGCATGCGCGCGCCATCCTGGGCCTGCCGGTGGACGTCACCCTGCGGCGCCCGGCGGCCTCCGCCGTGATTTACGGCGGCGTGGACGCCGCAGGCATCGTGTTTGACGGCGTGGCCGAGGCGCTGCAAATGCCGGAATCCGACCTGCGCCTGTTCGGCAAGCCGGAGAGCTTTGTGCGCCGGCGCATGGGCGTCGCCGTGGCCTGCGGCGACAGCGTCGAAGAAGCACGCCGGCGCGCGCAAGAATGCGCCCGGCGCGTACGTCCCCAAGCTGCGTGAAAGCGAGGCGACAGGCTGCCCGGCTTCAGTGCCGCCGGCGCCGCGGGGAATCAAAGCCCCAGTAGCCGGAAAAGCCCACCAGATGTCGTACCACGCCGTAGGCCAGCCAGGCGAGCAGACGCCCATGCCAGGGCCGGCGGCGCCAGTGATCGGGATTGACCGGACGGGCATGGGTGGCGATCTGGGCCTCGAGACGTTGCCTGAGCTGGGCGGCGAAATCCGGATCGTCGAACGCCACGTTGGCTTCGCGCGCAACCAGCAGGCTAAAAGGGTCGATGTTGCTGGAGCCTATCGTGCACCAGCGACTGTCCACCACCGCTACCTTGGCGTGCAGCAGCGCGGCGCGGTATTCATGGATCTCCACCCCGGCCGCCAGGAGATCGCCGTACAGGGCACGGCTGGCCAGATATTCGACGATGTGGTCGACGCGCCCCTGCAGCAGCAGGCGCACACGCACGCCGCTCATGGCCGCCGCCTTGAGGGCGCGCCGGAATCGGCGCCCCGGCACGAAGTAGGCATTGGCAATGAGCACTTCGTCGCGCGCCGAAAGGATGGCCTCCAGATAAGCCCGCTCGATGCTGAAGCGGTGGCGCAGATTGTCGCGCCAGAGAAACAACGCCGCGATCGGCCCGGCCGCGCGCGGCGCAGGAGCGTGCACCGGCGGGTCACGCCCGAGCGCGCCCAGACGGGTCCAGTTGACCGCCCGCCAAAGGCTGCGCATGGTGGCCCGGATGCCGGCGACGAGGGGGCCTTCCACTTGCACCGCATAATCGAGGCGGGGAACCGTCTGGCGCGGGAAATCATAATCGCTTTGCAGATTGATGCCGCCCACGAAGGCGACCCGGCCATCCGCCACCGCGAGCTTGCGGTGCAGGCGCCGCAACTGCAGCCGGTTCCAATGCAGGAAACGGTAGGGTCGATAAAGATATACGCGCAGCCCGGCCTGCCGCCAGGCTTCGATCTGCACCTGATCCAGATGGCGCGAGCCGAAGCCGTCCACCAGCATGTACACCGCCACGCCGCGCCGCGCCGCCGCCAGCAGGGCCTCGATGATCGGCTGCCCGGCCTCGTCGAGCTTGAGAATATAGGTTTCCAGGAGTATTTCCCACTCGGCCGCCTCGATGGCGTCGCGCAGGGCGGGGAAAAACTCGGCGCCGTTTTCCAGCAGGCGCGCGCTGTGCCCCGCGACAAATCGGGGCCCTGCCGATCCCCGCATCAGGGCCGCTGCAGCGTGGCGGTCAGCGCCGCGTGATCGGACAGCCGCCGCCAATCCCGCCCGGAATGGACTTCCGCCGCTTCCACCTGCAAATCACGCACATAGATGCGGTCCAGATGCAAAAGCGGAACGAGGGCCGGAAAGCTGCGCGCCGGACGGCCCTGACGGATCTGGAATGCATCCCGCAAACCCAGATTGGCCCCCAGATAACGGCAGGCACGCACCCGCCAGTCGTTGAAGTCCCCGGCAAGAATAAGCGGATCGCCGGCAGGCACCTCTTCCAGGATGCGGCTGCGGATCATGTCCAACTGGCGCCGCCGCCCACCCTCAGTCAGCCCCAAGTGGACATTGATGGCATGCAGCGGCCGCTTCCAGCCCGGCACCGCGATATGGCAATGCAGCATGCCGCGCGACTCTAGGCTGTGGGCCGAGATGTCCTCGTTATCCCACTGCACAATGGGAAAACGCGACAGGATGGCATTGCCATGATGACCCTCGTCGTACACGGCATTACGGCCGTAGGCATAGTCCTGCCAAACGCTGTCGGCGAGAAACTCATGTTGCGGCTGGCCGGGCCAGTGCGGAAAGCGTTGCGGATGGGCCTCGTGGTCACCCAACACCTCCTGCAGAAAGACAATATCGGCGCCCAGCAGCCGCAGCCTTTCCTTGAGTTCGTGAACAATCAGGCGGCGGTTGAACTGGGACAGGCCCTTGTGGATGTTGTAGCTGGCGACCCGGATGGAGCTGGTGGTCATGGCATGCATGATAGCAAGGTGCCGCTGCTACTCAAGCAGCCTGCGTATGGCCGCCGCGTTGCTCGGAGAAAAACACAGCGCCGCCGCCTCCGCCGCCGGCAGCCACCGGCGGGCAAGATGCTCGCCGGGGCTCAGCCGCACCGGCATGGGCCGCGGCAGGCGCATGCCGAACACGTGCTCGGTATTGTGCGTGGTGCCCGGCGCGTAACGATGGCGGTAGCAGGCAAAAATTTCGTACACATTGCTGTATCCCCAGGAGACGGGCGGATAGGCGGTCACGTCCAAACCCGTTTCCTCAGCCACTTCGCGCCGGGCGGTGTCCTGCAGGCTCTCCCCCGCCTCGCGCGAGCCGGTCACGGACTGCCACCATCCCGGATGATCGGCCCGCTCCAGCAGCAGTACCTGGCCGTCATCAGCATGGACGACCACCAGCACGGATTCGGGCAGCTTATAAGGCTTCAGTTGCGGCTCCTTTTGGCCGTAGTACATTTATACGATGAGGTTGCATAACGATAAAGGTTTCACAGAGGAAGAGAGATAGCCATGGACAGCCGGACACGCTTCGCCCTTACCCCCAAGGGGCGTGAGGAAAGGCTCAAGCCCACCCATGCCCTGCGGCCGCGTTGCCGGCAGTTGCTGTTCGTTCTGGACGGCCAAATGAGCCTGGGCCAACTGCGCGAACATTTCAAGACATTTGCCGATTTGGAAGACAATCTTCTGCGGCTCGCCGAAATGGGCTTCATCGCCGCCCAGGAGGTCGCTCCCCCGAGGCCCGGCGAGCACGATGACCTGGTCGACAAGATCAATACCGCGCTGCAGCACACCGCCCCGCCCGAACAGAACCGCTTCGAGCATGCCCGGCAACAGGCCGTGGACATCATGGTATCGCTGTTCGGAGCCAACACCCCACATGTCGCCAAGCTGAAGTACGCCGTCGACGAAGCCGGCCTGCTCGCCGAAGTGGCCGCCTGCAAGCGCATATTGGGGGCGGTGGCGAGCGCCTCCAAAGCGGAACTGTTCGAACAGAGCGTGCTCAAGGCCCTTAAGGGCTGATCAGTCCGGCCCGCCTGCCGGCTGGCGCAGACGGATGTGCAGTTCGCGCAACTGTTTCTCGTCTACGGCGTTGGGGGCGCTGGTCATCAGGTCGTTGGCGCGCTGGGTCTTGGGGAAAGCAATGACGTCGCGGATGGATTCCGCGCCCGCCATGAGCGCCACCAGGCGATCGAGGCCAAAGGCCAGACCGCCGTGCGGCGGCGCCCCATATTGCAGGGCGTCCAGCAGGAAGCCGAATTTGCTGCGCTGCTCCTCGGCGCCGATGTTGAGGGCGTCGAAAACCTTTTCCTGCACGTCCTCACGATGTATGCGGATGGAGCCGCCGCCGATCTCCCAGCCGTTCAGCACCATGTCGTAGGCCCGCGACAGGCAAGCCCCCGGGTTGCTGACCAGCATGTCCTCGTGCCCTGGCCTGGGGGCGGTAAAGGGATGGTGCAGGGCCACCCAGCGATTGGCTTCCTTGTCGAATTCGAAGGCAGGAAAATCCACCACCCAGAGCGGCTTCCATTCCTGCACCGCGTAGCCTTTCTCGTGCCCAATCTTGGCCCGCAAGGCGCCCAAGGCGTCGTTGACGATCTTGGCCTCGTCAGCGCCGAAGAAGATCAGGTCGCCGTTCTGCGCCCCCGTGCGCGCCAGCACTTCACCCAGCGCGACATCGTGGAGATTCTTGACGATGGGCGATTGCAAGCCGTCGCGCCCTTTTTCCCGCTCGTTGACCTTGATCCAGGCCAGCCCCTTGGCCCCGTAGATCTTGACGAATTCAGTGTAGCCGTCGATTTCGCCGCGGCTGAATTCCCCACCGCGGGGAATCCTGAGCGCCGCCACGCGGCCGTCGGGGTTGTTGGCCGGGCCGGCAAACACTTTGAAATCGACGTCCTTCATCACCTCGGTCAGCTCGGTAAGCTCCAGACTCACGCGCAGGTCGGGCTTGTCGGAGCCATAACGCGACATGGCCTCGTGCCAGGTGATGCGTGGGAACGGGTCGGGCAGGGCGACGTCCAGCACTGAGCGGAAGGTCGCGCGGATCATGCCCTCCACCAGCCCCATGACGTCCTCTTCGTCGACGAAGGACATCTCCAGGTCCACCTGGGTGAATTCGGGCTGACGGTCGGCGCGCAAATCCTCGTCGCGGAAGCATTTGGTGATCTGGAAATAGCGGTCATAGCCCGCCACCATGAGCAGTTGCTTGAACAGTTGCGGCGATTGCGGCAGGGCGTAGAACATGCCGCTGTGCACGCGCGAGGGCACCAGGTAATCGCGCGCGCCCTCGGGCGTGGAGCGCGTGAGCATGGGAGTCTCGACCTCGATGAAACCCTGCTGATCCAGATAGTCGCGCATGGCCTTGGCGACCCGGTAGCGCAGTTTCATGTTCTGCTGCATGGGCTCGCGCCGCAGATCGAGGTAGCGGTAAGTCAGACGGGTGTTTTCGTTGATGTTGTCCTCGTCGATCTGGAACGGCGGCGTGGCCGCGCTGTTGAGGATTTCGATGTCCTGCGCCAGGACTTCCACCTCGCCGGTCGCCAGGTGGGGATTCACCGTCCCCTCCGGCCGATGCCGCACCAACCCGGCAATGCGCAGCACATATTCGCTGCGCACCTCTTCGGCACGGTGGAAACCCTCCCCCATGTCCGGGTCGCAGACGATCTGCACGAGGCCATCGCGGTCGCGCAGGTCGATGAAAATCACGCCGCCATGGTCGCGCCGCCGATGCGCCCAGCCGCAGAAGGTGACCGTCTGGCCGATGTGCGCGGCGTCGACGCCGCCGCAGGTGTGGGTACGCATCATGGGAATAGCTTCCTGGAAGTTTTTTGCTCGGCGGGCGTCGCCACGCCCATGGAGACGATGTATTTGAGCGCGACGTCAACGCTGATGGGCAATTCGCGGGTTTCGCTTTTTTTCACGTAGAAATAAAAGCCGTTCACCGGGCTGGGTGTGGTGGGGATAAACACCCCGACATGCTCCTCCTCCAATTTTTCGCCGACCTCCGTCGGCACATTGGTCTGAAAGGCGAGGCTCCAGGCTTCGGGATGCGGGTAGCGCACCAGCAGCACCTTTCTGAAGGCATGGCCGTCGCTCGACAGCAAGGTGTCTGACACCTGCTTGACGCTGGTATAAATCGACTTGACGATGGGAATGCGCATGAGCACGGCTTCCCATATCGCCACCAGTCGCTTGCCGATGATATTGGCCGTCAGCAGGCCGGTGAGGAAGATCACCAGCAGGGTCAGGATGGCCCCCAGGCCGGGAATCTGGCGGCCCAGCCAGACTTCCGGCCGCCAGTGCGGCGGCAACAGGAGCAGGGTCTGGTCCATGGTGCCGACGATCAGGTCCAGCACCCACAGGGTGATGGCCAACGGCACCCAGATCAGCAGGCCGGTGATGAAATAACGCTTCAAGTATTGCATGGCATGTCCGCCAAAATAAACGCCGGGCAATGCCCGGCGCTTAACGAGGCACGACCTCTCTCAACTGCAGGCCGGACAGCCGCCGGCGCCGCAGGCAGGCGCGGGGGCCTCTTCCTTCTTGGGCGCCGCACCGCCCTTGAAATCGGTGGCATACCACCCCCCGCCCTTCAACTGGAAACCGGCAGCGGTGATTTGCTTGGCAAAGCTCTCCGCGCCGCAGGCGGGGCAGGTGGTCAGGGGGGCATCGGACATTTTCTGCATGACGTCGGCGGTATGGCCGCAGGCGCTGCAACGATAGGCGTAAATCGGCATGGTAGCGCTCCGCTAAAACGATAACTGGCTGAATTATAAACCCCAAATGCCTACCAGTGCATGGACAGGCTGCCGTAATAGCGTCCGCCGAAGACGTATTCGCGGCGGAACTCGGAATACGAGCCGGTCAGACTTTGCGCGACCACGGCCGCCTCCACGCCATGCCCAGCCCAGCGGAAGCGCCTGGCAAGCCGCGCATCGACCCGGGTGTAGGACTTGGTCCAATCCCCGTCCGAAAGCCACTTCATGGTGCCGTTGAAATAGGCACCCACGCTCGCCTGCCAGCCGTTGCCGAAGCGGTAGCTGGTCAGCAGGCTGCCGGTGGTGCGCGGCGCCGAGACGGCCACGTCGGGATCGGCGGCATTGACCTGGGCATCCGGGTAGGCAAACACGCGCGCCGCCGTGACCCAGACGTCGATATCGTTATGCGGCCGCCAGTGCGCTTCCAACTCGGCGCCGTGGATATCGATCGTGCCGGTGTTCTGGAATTGATCTATGCCCAGCACCGACGAAGTCGCCGGAACGACCGTGTTGACCGCGATGTAGTTGCGGAAAGTGTCGTAAAACACCCGCGCGTCCATGTCCAGGCCAAGCCCGGGAAACTGGGCGACATAGCCGATCTCGCGCGACAACAGGCGTTCCGGCTTGAGTCCTCGATTGGGAACCACAGCGACGTTGTCGCCATTGTTCTTGGTGTAATAAAAATTGTCTTCCTCATGAAAGGTGGGGGTGCGGTCCGCCACGGAAACCGCGAAGCGCAGCGTCTGCCCGGGCGCGAAGGTGTAATTCGCCGCCACCCTGGGAGAGACATCCGTGCCGGTGAAATAATGGTGCTCCACCATGGCCTCGCCCTGCACCACCCAGCGCTCCGCCGGCCGCCACTCAAGGTTAAGGTAGCCGCGCGTCAATACGCCGGAATAGGTGTCGGTAGTGCTGAAATAAGCCGGCGATGCGTCGGTTTCCTGGCGTAATTCCGCGCCCCACACCGCGCGCAGAGTCGGGCTCAGGCGGTGGCTCATCTGCGCATCGAGGTTGGTGCGGCTTTGCAGGATGTATAGGGGCAGCCCGAACGGAGGCAAGGCCAACGCCGTGTCGAAGCGATCGCGCGTGTAATAGAACTGCACGTACCACTCATCATCGGCACTCAGGATGCGGTGGTATTTGAGCTGCAGAAACCCCGCATAGACGTTTTCGGGACTGAATAGGCCCGGGGTGGGCGAAAACGTCCAGTTGCCCGTGGTTAGACCGAACTGCGCCATCACATCATCGGTATTGTTGACCTGCCAGTCCAGCCTGCCATTGGTGAAATAAGTCTTGGTCGTCTCGTCGGGATACACGGGCTTGCCCGAGTTGTCGTATCCCACACTGTTGAAGCGCTGGCGCTTCTGCGCCGACACCGTGATGCGGTAGAGCGCCGGCCCCAGGCTGCCACCCTGGCGCAGCATGACGCCGCCCATGCCGTGGGTGCCGGCCTGGACCGAGCTGTAAAACCCAGGCGTCTGCCCGGCCGATTTGGTGATGATGTTGATGACCGCGAAAAAGGCATTGGAGCCGTAGGCGGCGGCGTTGGGACCGCGCACCACCTCGATGCGGTCGATATCCTCGATGGAAAGCGGAAGGTCGTTCCAATTCACCTCGCCGAAATTGGAGTTGTAAATGGAGCGGCCGTCCACCAACACCTGGTAGCGCCGGGAAAAGGCATCGGCGAAGCCGTGGTAGCCCACCGCCCAGGTATTGAGCCCGGAATCGGCCACCGAAAATCCCGGCACCAGCCTCAGCAGATCGGGGATATCGCGAAAGCCGGACGCCTTGATTTCCGCCTGGGTAATGACGGTAACTGCGGCAGGCGCATCTGCCACCGGCTGCGACAGGCGCGAGGCCGAGAGCACCACCGGCACGTCGGCAAAGAAAGCGGATTCCGTGACCGGCTGGTCGGCGTAGGCCTTCAAGGCGAGCGCGGCGGCAGCCCAAAACGCCGCGATCAAGGCACCGCGTCCGCACATGGCGCGCCACCCGCAGGGCGGGACTGTCCGCAACTTTTTTCCTCCCCGGTATTTTTTGTTTTTTGGTGTTTTTTAGAACGGTATATCGTCTTCCATATCGTCGAAGCCGCCCCCCGCCGGCGCCGCCGGCTTGCCTTTGCCCGCGGGCGCGGCGGCCCGGCCGGGCCCTTTGTCCATCTCAGCGGTGCCGCCGGTTCCGCGGCCACCCAGCATCTTCATCTCGTTGGCGACGATTTCGGTGGTGTAACGCTCCTGGCCTTCCTTGTCCTGCCACTTGCGGGTCTGGATACGGCCCTCGATGTAAACGGCGCTGCCCTTCTTGAGATACTCGCCGGCGATTTCCGCAAGCTTGCCGAAGAGGGCCACACGGTGCCACTCGGTGCGCTCCTGTTTCTCGCCGCCTTTGTCCTTCCAGGTGTCGGTGGTGGCGATGCGCAGATTGGCGATGGCATCGCCGCTGGGCATATAGCGAATCTCCGGGTCGGCCCCCAGGTTGCCGATGAGCAAGACCTTGTTTAGCGACGCCATCACGTTTCTCCCTGTATCAGTTTCATGGCTCCGGCTTCATCCCAGCCGGAGAGTTTGACCTTGAGCATGGCCACCCCTTCCTCCGCCAGCACGATGACCTCTTCCACCCCCATCACGCCGGACAAGGCCTGTTTGAGGCGATCGGCGTCCCCGCCGGACAGCTTGCCGAGGTGGAACATCCGCGTCTTCACTGCCGGCGGCGTGCGCATGCCCACCGCCAGAGCGAGCCAGAGCACCATCAGCACGGTACAGAACGCGAACACCTCCGCAAAGCCGAAGCGTTGCGCCAGCAGGCCGCCGACCGCACCGCCGGTGAACTGGCCAAAGGCCTGCGAAGTATTGTACACGCCCATCGCCGCGCCCTTGGCAGAGACCGGCGCCAGCTTGGATATCAGCGAGGGCAAGCTGGCTTCCAATATGTTGAAGGCAATAAAATAGGCCAAAAGGCTCGCCACCACGGCGGCAAAGACGTGAGTGCCGAGGAACATGCCCAGTTGCGCGAACACCATCAGGAAAATGGCGCCGAGAAATACCGTTTTGAGCCTGCCGCGCTTTTCCCCGTAAATGATGGCGGGCACCATGAGTATGAAGGCCACGATCACGACCGGAAGATATACCCACCAGTGATGCCTGAGCGGGAGATGCCCGGTTCGCTCCAGTATCGACGGCACGACTACGAACATGCCCATTTGCGCGGCGTGCAGCGCGAAGATGCCGAAATCCAGGCGCAGCAGTTGGCCATCGCGCACCACGTCGCGCAATTTCGCCGGATTGGCCTCGGCATCGCTGTGAAAACTCGTGTGCAGCGGATCCGGCACGTAATACTTGATGGCCACGATGGCGGCCAGCGACAGTATCCCGGTCAACGCAAAGATGCCGGGCACGCCGATGTAGTGGTCGATCAGCGGCCCCGCCACCAGCGAGAATGCAAAGGTCAGGCCGATGGTGCCGCCAATCATGGCCATGGCCTTGGTGCGGTGCTCTTCGCGGGTGAGATCGGCCAGCAGCGCCGTCAAGGCGGCGGCGATGGCGCCGGCGCCCTGCACCATGCGGCCGAAAATAATCCAATAGATATTAGTTGCGAAGGCGGCGATGAAGCTGCCGGCCGCGAACAGGATCAGGCCGAAGACGATGACTTTCTTGCGCCCGATGCGGTCGGACACCATGCCGTAGGGCAGCTGCAGCAGGGCCTGCGTCAACCCATAGGTGCCCAGGGCGAGGCCGACCAGGAAATGGTTGTCACCCCCCGGAATATGCGCCGCATAAAGCGCAAACACCGGCAGGATGAGAAACATCCCGAGCATGCGCAGCCCATAGATGCCCGCCAGGCCAACGGCGGCACGTTTTTCTTGCTTGTTGAGGGATTCGGAATGATCCATGGGGTGTTTCGGGGTGTCTGGAAACAGCCAGACGGATTATATCCAAGCTCGAAGGTTCCCGGCAGGCGCACGGCGCGGGCAAATCCCTTATAGTCTCGGGTTCGCGTGTCATCACCGGCAGTCATGGACAGCATCCGCATCCGGGGCGCCCGCACCCACAACCTCAAGAACGTCAATCTGGACATCCCGCGCAACCAGCTGGTGGTCATCACCGGCTTGTCCGGGTCCGGGAAGTCGTCGCTGGCTTTCGACACTCTGTACGCCGAAGGCCAGCGCCGCTATGTGGAGTCGCTTTCGGCCTACGCGCGGCAATTCCTGCAATTGATGGAAAAACCGGACGTCGATCTCATCGAAGGCCTGTCGCCGGCCATTTCCATCGAGCAGAAAGCCACCTCCCACAATCCGCGCTCCACGGTCGGCACGGTGACGGAAATCCATGACTACCTGCGCCTGCTCTATGCGCGCGCAGGCGAGCCCCACTGCCCGGACCATGGCGTGCCGCTCGCCGCCCAGACCGTGTCGCAAATGGTGGACACCCTGCTGGCCCTGCCGGAGGACACCAAGCTGATGATCCTCGCCCCCCTGGTGGTGGGCCGCAAGGGCGAAAACCTGGAACTGTTCTCCGAGCTCACCGCCCAGGGCTTCGTGCGCGTGCGCGCGGACGGCAAGGTCTACGAGCTGGATGCCGTGCCCCGCCTGGACAAGAACAAAAAGCACACCATCGAAGTGGTGGTGGATCGCCTCAAGGTGCGCGCCGACGTCAAGCAGCGCCTGGCCGAATCCCTGGAAACCGCGCTGCGCCATGCCGATGGGCGCGCCCTCGGCGTGGAAATGGACAGCGGCCGCGAGCATCTTTTCTCGGCAAAATTTTCCTGCCCGGTGTGCGACTACGCCTTGCCGGAACTGGAGCCCCGGCTGTTCTCCTTCAACAATCCCATGGGCGCCTGCCCTGAATGCGACGGCCTGGGTGCGGTCACCTTCTTCGATGCCGAGCGCGTGGTCGCCTTCCCGCATCTGTCGCCGGCGGCGGGGGCCATCAAAGGCTGGGATCGGCGCAACCAATTCTTCTATCAGATGCTGCAGAGCCTGGCGCTGCACTACGGCTTCGACCTGAACACACCTTATGAGGAGCTGCCGGCACGCATACGCGACATTCTTCTCAATGGCAGCGGGCGCGAGGAAATCGCTTTCCGCTATCTGGGCGAGAAGGGCGGCTGGGGTACGCGCAAGCACGCCTTCGAAGGCATACTCAAAAATCTCGAACGCCGCTACCGGGAAACGGATTCTTTGGCGGTGCGCGAAGAATTGGCCAAATATCTCAACACCAAGCCTTGCCCCACCTGCGAGGGCACGCGCCTGCGGCGCGAAGCGCGCCACGTCTACGTGGCTGGCGTCAGCCTGCCGCAGATCAGCGAACGTCCGCTCAGGGAGACGCTGAACTTCTTCAAGGAACTCAGGCTCACCGGTCAGCGCGCCCAGGTGGCGGAAAAAATCGTCCACGAAATCGACGCGCGCCTCGGATTCCTGGTCAATGTCGGACTGGATTACCTGTCCCTCGATCGTTCCGCCGACACCCTGTCCGGCGGCGAGGCCCAGCGCATCCGCCTGGCGTCGCAAATCGGCTCGGGGCTCACCGGCGTCATGTACGTGCTGGACGAACCGTCCATCGGCCTGCACCAGCGCGACAACGACCGCCTGCTCGCCACCCTCAAGCATTTGCGCGACTTGGGAAATTCCGTCCTGGTGGTGGAGCACGACGAGGACGCGATCCGTTCCGCCGACTACCTCGTGGACATGGGCCCAGGGGCGGGCGAGCACGGCGGCCAGGTCGTGGCCGAAGGCCCGCCGGAGGCCGTCATCGCCAATCCTGCCTCCCTTACCGGGCAGTACCTGGCGCGCAAGCGCGGCATCGCCATTCCGAGCCCGCGCCGCAAGCCGGACCCCAAGCGTCTGCTCGTGCTGGAGGGGGCTCGGGGCAATAATCTGCAAGGCGTCGATCTGCGCCTGCCGGTGGGCTTGCTGGTGTGCGTCACCGGGGTGTCCGGCTCGGGCAAGTCCACCCTGGTCAACGATACGCTCTACCGCGCGGCGGCGCGCCATCTTTACGGTTCCGCGGAAGAACCCGCTGCCCACGGCGAGATCAAAGGGCTGGAGTTCTTCGACAAGGTCATCGCGGTCGATCAAAGCCCGATCGGCCGCACCCCCCGCTCCAATCCGGCCACTTATACCGGGCTGTTCACCCCCATCCGCGAACTCTTCGCCGGCGTGCCGGAGGCACGTGGGCGCGGCTACGGCCCGGGACGCTTCTCCTTCAACGTCAAGGGCGGGCGCTGCGAAGCCTGCCAGGGCGACGGTGTGATCAAGGTGGAGATGCACTTCCTGCCGGACATCTATGTGCCCTGCGACGTGTGCCACGGCAGCCGCTACAACCGCGAAACCCTGGAAATACACTACAAGGGCAAAACCATTTACCAGGTGTTGGAGATGACGGTGGAGGAGGCGCTCGATTTCTTCGGCGCGGTGCCGGCCGTGGCCAAGAAGCTGCAGACCCTGATGGACGTGGGTCTGGGCTACATCCGCCTGGGCCAATCCGCCACCACCCTCTCCGGCGGCGAGGCGCAGCGCGTCAAGCTGTCATTGGAATTGAGCAAACGCGACACCGGCCGCACCCTCTACATTCTCGACGAACCCACCACCGGCCTGCATTTTCACGACATCGATCTGCTGCTCAAGGTGTTGCACCGGTTGCGCGACGCCGGCAACACCGTCGTGGTCATCGAGCACAATCTGGACGTCATCAAAACCGCCGACTGGCTCGTCGACTTGGGCCCGGAAGGCGGCGCTGGCGGCGGGCGCATCATTGCCGAAGGCGCGCCCGAAGAGGTGATAAAAAATCCGGCAAGCCACACCGGGCGCTATCTCAAGCCCGTGCTCGCCCGCAAGCGTCCGTGACGCATCCGCAAGACCTCCTGCTCGACACTTTCCGTGCCGCGCTGGCCTCGGTCAATCCGCTACAGATCCTGCCCCCACATCTGCCCGACCCGCCGGCCGGCCGCACCCTAGTCGTCGGCGGTGGTAAGGCGGCCGCCGCAATGGCCGCCGCCGCGGAAAACCACTGGCCCGCGGACGCGCCGCTCTCGGGCTTGGTCGTTACGCGTTACGGCCACAGCCTGCCGACGCGACGGATTGAAGTAGTGGAGGCTTCCCACCCGCTGCCCGACGGCCGCGGCGAGGCGGCAGCGGGACGCATGCTGGAACTGGCCAGCGGCCTGGGGCCCGACGATCTCCTGTTATGTTTGCTTTCCGGCGGTGGCTCCAGCCTGCTCGCGGCCCCCGTGGCGGGCTTATCGCTGAAGGAGCTGCGCGCAGTTACCAAGGCCCTGCTCGCCAGCGGCGCGCCCATCCGGGACATCAACACCGTGCGTAAGCATCTCACGCGCTTTTCTGGCGGTCAGGTGGCGGCCGCAACCAAGGCAAAGGTTTGCGCCCTGACCCTCTCCGACGTGGTGGGCGACGACCCCTCCGACATCGCCAGCGGCCCCTGCGCCCCGGACTGCGGAACCTACGGCGATGCCCTCACGGTGCTGCAGCGTTGGCGGGTAGTGGCAACTGCCGCGGTACAGCGCCATCTGGAGAGCGGCATGGCGGGCGAGCTACTGGACACCCCCAAGCCCGGACACGCCCTTTTTCGCCGGGTGGAAAATCGCATCATTGGCAGCGCGCGCGAGTTTCTCGCCGCTGCCGCCGATCATTTGGCATCCAAGGGCATCCCGGTCAGCAATCTCGGAGAAGTCGAGGACGATGCGTTGCGGCTTGCCCACGCGCATGCCCAATCGGCGCGCGATCATTTGGCGAAAGGCAGGCCCCGACCCCATGCCTGGCTGTCGGGAGGCGAAAGCACGGTGCACGTCGCCAATCCCGAGGGCCGCGGCGGACGCAACAGCACTTATCTTCTGGCGCTAGGCCTACAGCTCTCGGACGTGCAAGGGCTCTGGGCAATAGCCTGCGACAGCGACGGAATCGACGGCAGCGAAGACAATGCCGGCGCCCTGCTCGGCCCGCGGAGCCTGCAATTCCTCACCTCACACCCGGAACAGGGTACCCGTCTGCTGACCGAAAATCGGGCCTATGAGTTTTTCCAGGCCATCGATGCACTCGTAGTCACCGGCCCCACCCGCACCAATGTCAATGACTTTCGGCTCCTGCTGCTGACGTAGCCAGGCCGGGGCGCAGCAGTGAGGACGCGAACGTCTTCTACAGCGTGGTCAGCGTCCCCGGCGGCGCGCGATCAGCCCAATGAGGGCGAGGCCCGCCAACATCGTCGCGTAAGCGCCGGGCTCGGGCACGGCGGCGATCTGATTGGGATTGAAGCCTGCAATCTGCTCGCCGACATAATTCCCCACCCACTGGTTCAGTTGGTTGCCGACCGGGGTCTGTTCTGGCAACGGGTCTACCAAGCCCTCGCCGTCGAACCTGCCCAGATATTTGTAGAACTCAAAGCGCACCACCAGCGCTTCGTCCCCGGGGTTCATGTTAACGGCCTTGGTAACTTCGTCGACCTTGCCCGGTTGCAGCACCTGCCATTCGATTTCGGTTTCGGGCTTGTTGTTGAGGTCAGCGATGGCGGCAACGGCAAAGGGATTGTCGCCACCCATCAGTTCGTTCAGATCCACCTTGTTCGGCAGCGTTGTCTGCACGATTTTGACCCAGTAGGCATTGTCCTGGGGGAGGGCGGGATTCACGTTGACCGCCTGAATCGCGGCCACCACGGGCGGTGCGGGATTGACAGGCGTCGGCGGTGGCGGCGGCGTGAACGTGACCGACGGAATGGCCACCGCCGCCTGGGTCAGAACGCCGGGAGTAGCCGATTCAACCAGCCAGCTGTAGGTGGTCTTGGTCGGAGTACCGAGCGTGCTCACACCGAAGTGATCGCAGGGCACGGAGGGGTAGCCGACGTTGCCGAAACTCCAGCAGCTTTCGCCCGGCGTGTTGAACGTACCTGATGCCGTAGCCGCGCTCCAGGCGCCGGCGGAATACTGGGCCTGGTAGGTTATCTTGACGCCTATCACATGTCCGACACCGTCGCTCAGATCGCCAACCGTGGGAACGCCATACCGCTCAACATCGCCGGGCGAGGGTGTGCCGAAATCCCGGTTTAGGCCAAAGACGTCGATGACATCGCTCTTGCTGATGCCTTCGAGTTCGATTTCAAAGCCATGGGCGGTCGTGCCGGTATCGTTCACCGCATCAAAGTTGGCCAGCGATCCGAAAGTGGCCGTCGCGCCGGATATGCCCGGTGCGGCGCCCACGGCAATCGCCGCAGCGATCAAGACGGGTTTGAACATGTTGCCCCCTCTAGAAAAAGTTGATATCCGGGTCGCGTGCCTTGTACTTTCAACTGCTCCAGCCGCGCAACCCGCAAATCAAGCGCCGCCTGGCTTCGACCCTTCGCCGCATAATTGCGAAAAACCACTTAGGCGTCGGCTTGCCCGTCAAGTTAGCGCGCACCAACTTATATTTAATTATTAATTAATTATTTCTAATATCAATTTTAATGGAGTGGTTTGTCATGGGTCATATGCTACCGGGCCCGATCTTCCGTTTCCCCCGTAGCGGATCCAGTCCCCCGTCCCTTCCTGCTAGCGGTTTCCCCGGGCGCACGGCGCTGTCGTCAGTGCCCAGCTTGCGCGGGCTAATCTGCCCGGAATTCGGATAAGATACGCAGCCTGCAAGATTCTTCTGTATCCGCCTGCGCCCAACCAGGAGCCGAATGGTTTCATGCAGCGGTGCCGCTTCTCCGCCCCGGTAGCTCAGTGGATAGAGCAACCCCCTCCTAAGGGGTAGGTCACACGTTCGATTCGTGTTCGGGGCGCCAACAAATCCTCCGTTTTTTGCATAAAATACAAAAAGTTAACGTCGTACATTCCATTATCGTCTTTTCTTTAGATTTCCCGTTTTTTACCCTTTTTTCTGCCCTCAGGGTGACGTCATGGTGACAAATCGCAGAAACGGCTCGGACATCTATAGGGCATTAGGCCATATTGATTTTTAAAGAATTTTTTGGGAGAATTCGGTAAAGTTTTTCGGCGGCATGCCGATACTAAGAACCGTGAATCTGACAGGCGACAAATCTCGGCGTAGGCCGAACCCGGACTTCCGAGCTCACTCGTGGGCTCGGCGGGGTACGCCCGCCCGTGTGACGCGCGATCAGATTTGCGAGTGTCGCGACCGTGAGTACGAGTTTGCCTGCGAGTTTGGCGCGGCCGACGATGTCGACGACTATGAGTCCCTACTTCGCTCAGCCGAAAATAATACGAGCCGACCTGCGACGGTGCGTCGGCGACTCTCCCAGCCCCGCAGGGTTGCGGTGACGCCATACATCACCTGGAGTTCCCAGGATTTAGTGGAGGATGAAACCCTAAGAGTCCGCGCCCCATGGGAGATACTTCATGGCCACAAAACGCAATCGCAGTCATGTTCGTCTCGCC
>JAJZSR010000102.1 GCA_021849595.1 Pseudomonadota bacterium
GGCGCTGCAGTCGACTGCGGGGCTTTGGTTCTTCAAGGACATGAGTTACAGCCATCCGTCCTGGTGCGAGGAACTCGAAAACGCGGTGGAGTCGCCTGCGGCCGAACTGGCCCGTCATGCCAACCCTCTGTTCAAGCCCGGCATACTCGCCGGCCTGGCGTAAACTTTCCTGCCTATGAATTATTTTCCTATTTTCATGGATCTGCGCGGTCGCCGCTGCCTGGTGGTGGGCGGTTCGGAGATCGCTGCCCGCAAGGCGGAGCTGTTTTTGCGTGCCGGTGCCCACGTCACGGTGGTGGCGGACGAACTGCACAAGGCCTTCGGCTACCTGCCGGGCTGCGAGCGCCTGAACCGTATCGCCGGCCCGTTCGAGCCCGGCATCCTCGAAGGCGTGGACGTTGTCATCGCGGCCGAGGCGGAGCGCGCCAAAAACGAACCCGTGGCCCGGGCGGCCCAGGCCAGCCATGTGCCGGTCAACGTCGTGGACACGCCGGAACTATGCTCCTTCATTCTGCCCTCGATCATTGATCGCTCGCCCCTGGTCGTGGCCGTGTCCAGCGGCGGCGAGGCGCCCGTGCTGGCGCGCCTGCTGCGCGCGCGTCTGGAAACCCTCATTCCCGCGGCCTATGGCCGTCTCGGCGACTTGGCGGCCAAGTTCAAAAGCGCTGTGCGGGAAAAAATCCTGCCCGGTGAGCGGCGCGCCTTTTGGGAGAAAGTATTCCAGTCACCCATCGCCGAAATGGTCTATGCGGGCCGGGATGCCGAGGCGGAAAAGCGCCTGGAACAAATGCTCGCGCAGGATGCCGGCCGCAGGATCACCCGGGGCGAGGTGTATCTGGTCGGCGCCGGCCCGGGCAATCCGGATCTGCTCACTTTCCGCGCTCTGCGTCTGATGCAGCAGGCGGACGTCGTGGTGTACGACCGCCTCGTGTCGCAGCCCATCCTCGACATGTGCCGACGCGATGCCGAGCGCATCTATGTGGGCAAGGAGCGCGACGACCACGCCCTGCCGCAAGAGCAGATCAACCTTTTGCTCGCCCGCCTAGCCCAGGAAGGCAAGCGCGTGTTGCGGCTCAAAGGCGGCGATCCGTTCATCTTCGGTCGCGGCGGCGAGGAAATCGAGACGCTGGTGCAGCACGGCATCCCTTTTCAGGTGGTGCCGGGCATCACGGCCGCGTCCGGCGTGGCCAGCTATGCCGGCATACCGCTCACGCACCGTGATTACGCACAGTCCGTGGCCTTCGTCACGGGCCATCTCAAGGAGAATACCGTCAATCTCAATTGGGGGGGCATCGCCCGCTCGGACCAGACCCTGGTGATCTATATGGGCCTCAAGGGCTTGCCCATGCTGTGCGCGGAATTGATCCGCCATAATCTGTCGCCCGACACGCCCGCCGCCATCGTGCAGCAGGGCACCCTGCCTACGCAGAAAGTGGTCACCGGTACGCTCGCGACCCTCCCGCAGTTGGCCGAGACGGCCGGCTTGCACGCACCGACGCTCATCATCGTCGGCCATGTCGTAACCTTGCGGGACAAGCTCAAATGGTTCGAGGGCAGCCAGGAACAAGCGGCCTGACGCGGGTGCGGCCATCATTAAAGGAAAGCACATGAAACATGCCGAAATCGCGCCGGCGGCCATCGATGGCCACGGCCTCAGGGTGGCCATGGTGGCCACGCGCTGGAATGCCTCGGTGATCGAGGTACTGGTCAACGGTGCGCACCGTGCGTTGCGCGAGTGCGGTGTGGCGGAGGACGACATTCATCTGGTAATGGTTTCCGGTGCCCTGGAAATCCCGCTCGCCCTGGCCGCCCTTGCGCAAAGCGAAAAGTACGACGCGCTGGTCGCGCTGGGATGCGTCATCCGCGGCGATACCTATCATTTCGAAATCGTGGCCAACGAATGCAATGCCGGCATCTCGCGCGTGCAGCTCGACTACACGCTGCCGGTGGGCAATGGCGTGCTTACCGTGAACAGCGAAGCCCAGGCCGAAGCCCGCATGGCGGAAAAAGGTGCAGACGCGTCGCGCGTTGCGCTCGAAATGGCGCAGCTCCTGAAGCAACTGCGGCGCCCGGCATGAAGGCCAGCCGCAAGCTTGCGCGCCGCTTTGCGCTGCAGGGCATCTACGCCTGGCAGCTTTCCGGCGCTGACCCTGTGGAGATCGCCGCGCATCTGCGTGAAAACGAAGATTTCGGCAAGGCCGACGAAGCATTTTTTTCGCGCCTTTTTCATGGCGTGACGGAATCCGCCGCCAGCCTGGATCCCAAACTGGCCGCCCATGTCGATCGCACCCTTGCCGAGCTGTCGCCCGTCGAACTCGCCATCCTGCGCCTGGGTGCCTTCGAGCTGGCCGAGTGCGTCGACGTACCTTACCGCGTCGTCATCAACGAAGCGGTCGAACTGGCCAAGCAGTTCGGCGGCACCGACGGCCACAAATACGTCAACGGCGTGCTCGACAAGCTGGCCAAGGAGCTGCGCGCGGCGGAGATCGAATATGCCAAGAAGATGGCGAAATGACCTGCCGGCCGGGGGCTGGTGAACACGCCACGCCGAGCGCATGCCTGGGGAATTCGAACTCATCGCCCGTTATTTCGCGCGCCCGGTGACGCGCGCCCGCCTGGGGGTGGGCGACGACTGCGCGCTGTTCGGTTCCACCCCGGGCCACGAGTGGGCGATTACCACCGACATGCTCATCGCCGGCCGGCATTTCTTTCCCAGCGACGGCCCCGGCACCATCGGCCACAAGGCCATGGCGGTCAATTTATCCGACCTGGCGGCCATGGGCGCCACACCGCGCTACGCGCTGCTGGCCATCGCCTTGCCGAGCGATGACGAGAAATTCCTGCGTGGCTTCGCCGGCGGGTTTTTCGGCCTGGCGCAAAAATACGGCGTGGAAGTGATCGGCGGCGATACCACGCGCGGCGGCCTGCTGACGCTGTCGGTGACTGCTTTGGGGGAGGTGCCCGAGGGCCAGGCACTGCGCCGGGACGGCGCTCGGGTCGGCGACGATGTCTGGGTTTCCGGCACGCTGGGAGATGCGGCGCTCGCGCTGGCCCATCATCAGGGCGGGCTGCAACTGACCACCGAGGAGGCGGTGGCCTGTTTTCCGCGCCTGTACGTGCCCACGCCGCGCATCGAGCTGGGCATCGCCTTGCGCGGCATTGCCACGGCCTGCATCGACGTCTCCGATGGCTTCGCCGCCGACCTGGGTCATGTGCTGGAATGTTCAGGGGTGGGGGCCCAAGTGACTTTTGAAGCCTTGCCCTTGTCTGCAGCCGCGGCTGCCCATGTGGAGGAGCCTGCCGCGCGCGATTGCGTCCTGGCCGGCGGGGATGATTACGAATTGGTGTTCACTGCGCCGCCGGATCGACGCCTCCAAATAGACAAAATCGCCGAGTCTCTGGGCCTGCGCCTGAGCCGCGTGGGTAGCATCGTCGCCGGCAGCGACCTGGCTGTCTTGCGTGCAGGTGAACCCATGATCTTGGCGCGCACAGGTTTCGATCATTTCGGCTCGGCCTCGGCCGGCCCGGGGGGCGGCTAGTTGGCCGCAGCCCTGCGCCCCGATGTGCGTTTTCTCTTCGCCCGGCCGGCGCATTTCCTTGCCTTGGGTTTCGGCAGTGGCATGGCCCCATGGGCGCCGGGTACTTTCGGCACCCTGGCGGCCCTACCCCTGTACCTGCTGTTGCACGCCCTGCTGGCTCCCTTGCCGCTGCTGGCGCTGCTCGCGGTTTCTTTTGTCCTTGGCATACGCTGGTGCCAGGTCGCCGGACGGGCGCTGGGGGTGGCGGATCACGGCGCCATCGTCTGGGACGAGATCGTCGCCGTCTGCCTGGTATGGACGCTGCTGCCGCAAGGGTGGCTCTGGCTGCTGCTCGGCTTCATCGTTTTCCGCGCTTTCGACATCCTCAAGCCTTGGCCCATACGCTATTTCGATGCTAGGCTCAAAAACGGTTTTGGCGTGATGTTCGATGATCTCCTCGCGGCGGGTTACAGCCTGCTGCTGCTGAAAGGTCTGCAATGGCTCGCGTGAGCGACGACGAACTCCTGCAACTGGCCCATACCCTAGGCCAGAAACTCCATGCCCGAGGCTGGATGCTGGCCACGGCGGAATCCTGCACGGGCGGCTGGCTGGCTCAGGTGGTGACTGCCATTCCGGGTTCTTCCGCCTGGTTCGACCGGGGCTTCGTCACCTACTCCAACGAGGCCAAGCAGGACATGCTGGGCGTGCAGGCGGCGACGTTGCAGGCTCACGGCGCGGTATCGGAGGAAACGGCGCGGGAAATGGCGGCGGGGGTGCTGGAGCACAGCGGCGCTCAAATCAGCGTCGGCATTTCCGGAATCGCCGGACCCGGCGGCGGCACCCCAAAAAAGCCGGTGGGGACGGTGTGCATCGCCTGGGCGACAGGGGGCCAGGCGCCCTTTTCGACGGTCTGCCGGCTGTCGGGAGGCAGAGAGGAAATCCGTTCGCGCGCCGTTGCCGCGGCTTTGCGCGGCTTGATCGAATTGATTTCCTGAGGCATTACGCCGCAGGCTGGTGAAACGCCCAGGCCGCGAAAGGCTCGATGTCGTCGCGGTTCAACAGCATCAACTGGTAGGCGCTGGGGTTCAGGCTGTGGTCGGGCGTGCTGTCTATGTTCAGGCGCTGCAACAGATAACCCAGCAGGGCGCGCCGCACCCTGATTTCGATGACGCCGCCGTCAGCGCCATAATCCAGCAGCAGGCTTGCGCGTTTGGCCGCGTCCAAGCCGCGGTGCGGCGCGAGCTTCAGCGTCACCTCTTCCACCCAGTCGTCGTCATATTGCTCGCTTGATTGCGCGGGGTCGTCCAGGCATTGCGCATCCACGATGCGTGAGAGGACGAAATCGCGGAAATCACAGTTGTCCTCGCTATAGGCCCGTACATGCCAACGCAGGCCCGTATCGACCAGGGTGTGCGGTTCCAGCACGCGCGGCGCATCGTGTTCGCTGCGGGACAGCGAACGGTAGCTCACCCGCAGCTTGCGCCTTCCATGAATGGCGCGGGTGATCTGCGCCAGCACTTGTGGGCTGGGTAGCCGCGCGGGCAGGGGGAGCTTGCCGGTAGGCAGGCCAAAGATCGATTCCGTTCCATAGGGCCCGCCGGCCACGGCCAGATTGGCTGCGATCATGGGCAGTACCACGGCGGGTGCCAGGTTGGCAAAGACGGCGGTAAATTCAGTACCGGGCACGAAGCCGAATACATTATGGCGGTAGAGCAGGTTGCCGGGCGCGAGATCGTTGTAAAGCTTGAGGTCCTTGGTGGCGGCCGGGTCGGACAGGTCGAAGGCGCGAGCGATGTCGCTGCGGGTCACCACTCCGCAATACCAGGCCATGAGTTCTATATATTGCAGGCGCTGGCGCGTGGCCCATTTCACGTCCAGACGCATTTTCTCTTTTGAAATCATTTGGCTTCCCGAGCAGAGCCCGCTTTGCCAAGGATTATAGGCGGACCGCGCCAGAATATATCGAGTAGTTTGGTATTATTTAGTTACATGATATTTTTTATTGACACTCTGTAAAATATAACCTACATTTCGTTTACCCCAACCAACCCAGGAGTTCCCCCATGGCCACCACCGCAGTGACGGAAGACAGGATGAAAGCGCTGGGCGCGGCGCTTGCCCAGATCGAAAAGCAATATGGCAAGGGTTCCATCATGCGCCTGGGCGATCACGACGTGGTCAAGGATTTGCAGGTCGTCTCCACCGGCTCGCTGTCCCTGGATATCGCCTTGGGCGTGGGCGGATTGCCGCGCGGGCGGGTGGTCGAAATCTACGGCCCGGAATCTTCCGGCAAGACCACGCTTACGTTGCAGGTCATCGCCGAGATGCAAAAACTGGGCGGCACCGCAGCCTTCATCGATGCCGAGCACGCGCTCGATCCGGTGTATGCCGGCAAGCTGGGGGTGGATGTGGAAAACCTGCTCATCTCCCAGCCCGACACCGGCGAGCAGGCGCTGGAAATTGCCGACATGCTGGTGCGCTCCGGCTCGGTGGACGTCATCGTCATCGACTCGGTGGCCGCGCTCACGCCCAAGGCCGAAATCGAAGGCGAAATGGGCGAGCCGCAGATGGGCCTGCAGGCCAGGCTGATGAGCCAGGCGCTGCGCAAGCTCACGGCCAACATCAAGCGTACCAATACGCTGGTCATCTTCATCAACCAGATCCGCATGAAGATCGGCGTCATGTTCGGCAATCCGGAAACCACCACCGGCGGCAACGCGCTCAAGTTCTACGCCTCGGTGCGCCTGGACATCCGCCGTGTCGGCAATATCAAGAAGGGCGACGAGGTCATCGGCTCGGAAACCAAGGTCAAGGTCGTGAAGAACAAGGTTTCGCCGCCGTTCCGCGAGGCCTTCTTCGACATCCTCTACGGCGAGGGCATTTCGCGCGAAGGGGAGATCATCGAACTGGGCGTGCAGCACAAGATCGTGGAGAAGTCCGGCGCCTGGTATGCCTACGGCGGCGAGAAGATCGGCCAGGGTAAGGACAACGCGCGCGAATTCCTCAAAGAGAATCCAGCCATCGCGGCGGAAATCGAGGCGCGCATTCGTGGGATTTTGGGCGTGAACAATCCGGTCGCCGCGGCGGCGGAACTGGAGGAATAAATCGACATCGCAGAGCTGCGCGACAAGGCGCTGCGCCTGCTCGCGCGGCGCGAGCACAGCCGCACCGAGCTGGCAGCCAAGCTCGCTGCCGCGGAAGGGGCGTCGGGCGACATTGAAATCCTGCTCGACGAACTGGAAGCGAAAAGCTGGCTCTCCGATCGCCGCTTTGCCGAAAGCTATGTGGCCGACAAGCGCGGCCGCCACGGCCGCATCAAACTCAGCCACGAGCTGCACCGGCGCGGCGTAGCGGACGCCATCATAAAGGAGGTGCTTGGCGGCGCGGACGAGGACGAGGACGAGGCGTTGCGGCTGAAGGCCGTCTGGCAACGCAAGTTCGGCGCTCTGCCGGGAGATGCGCGCGAGCGCGCCAGGCAGCAGCGATTTTTACTCGGCCGTGGCTTCAGCCCCGCCGCAGTGCACAGACTTTTGGGCGGAGAGAAGGAATAATGCCCGGGGAGGGCTTGACTGCCGAGCCACCGGCAGCACCTCAGAGCGACAGACGCTTGAACATGCGCTCGGGGATGCTGCGGATGACCAGCATGATGGCGCGCCAGAACCAGGGCGTGTACAGCACATCCCGTCTGTGTTCCATGGCAGTCAGGAGGTCCGCTGCCACGCGCTCCGGGCTGGCCCACAAAGGTCCCTTGGGAAAGGCCGCGGTCATGGGGGTGTCGACGAAGCCAGGCTTGACCGTCAGCACACCGACCCCCTGGGCGGAATAACGGTTGCGCAGCCCCTGCAGGAACACCGACAGGCCGCCCTTGGCGGCGCCATAGACATAATTCGACTGGCGCCCGCGGTCGCCGGCCACCGAGCTGATGACCGCCAGCACGCCATTTTTCTGCGCGGCCAGCCGGTGCGCAATCTGCTGGGCGAGCAGCATGGGGCTTAGGCCATTGACGAGCAGGGCGTCGCGCGCGAGCCGCCAATCGGTTTCGCACTCGGGCTGCGACGGCAGCGTGCCATGGGCGATGAGCACGCCATCGATCCGGCCGAACTGCTGCCAGGCTGCGTCCAGCAGCGCGGGATAGCTGCCGAAATCTTCCGCGTCAAAGGTTGCCCAACTGACTTCGGCGGCGCCACGAATCTTGAGATCGCGCGCGAGGCTTTCCAGGCGCTCGCCATTGCGGGCGGCCAGGTACAGGCGCCCCCCACGGGCAGCATGGCGGCGCGCGACGGCTTCGGCGATGGCGGAAGTGGCACCGACGATAAACAGGGTTTGCATAGCTGAAGTCATGGAATCTCC
This sequence comes from Pseudomonadota bacterium, assembly GCA_021849595.1. Lineage (GTDB taxonomy): Bacteria > Pseudomonadota > Gammaproteobacteria > Burkholderiales > Thiobacillaceae > JAJXXS01. The sequence continues at coordinate 7,869 of JAJZSR010000102.1, forward strand.
AGGCGCCTCGATTGCAGCGAGGCGATGCGCTCGGCTTGGTAGCGGGCGCGCATCCGGGCCATTTCCTCCCAGCGCGGATAGCCGCGCTTGAAAGTGGCGGCGCTCATGCGCGCATCCTTGGTGAGATAAATCCGCCCGCCGTGATCCAGCACGATGGCGTCCAGGCGCTCCAGCAGCTCGCGCACCTTGGGCGTGTTGCGGAAATCCAGCGCCAGGGTTGGACCCGCCATAGGAAAGGAAAGGGGGCTGTCGTTGCCCGGGCCGAAGATTTTCAGCACCGCAAGAAAGGAGCCCTCGCCGGCCTGGGCGATGGTTTCGAGCAGCAGCTTCATGCCCTCGCGTCCACTCTGTGCCGGCAGCACACATTGGTATTGCAGAAAGCCAGGCTTGCCGTACAGGCGGTTCCAGTCTCTGAGGCCGTCCAGCGGATAGAAGTAGGGGCGGAAATGGCTGCGCCCTTGCACCTCGCGGCGCAGTTGGCGACGGTAGTAAAGGGTGTTGAACGCGGCCACGCTGTAGCGGTTGAGCAGCCCGGCGGGAAAATCCACCGGCACGCTGCGGGCGTGATCGGGCGCGTCGGAAAGCTCCCCTGTTTCGTCGTGTTCTCCCAGCATGAGAAGGGAGCGGCCCAGGGCGCGGCCGCGGGCCAGGCAGTCTATCCAGGCCACGGAGTAGGTTGCGTCGCGACGCGTCTCGAACAAGTCCAGGGCGTCGTCGAGATTGTTCGCCTTGAGGGTCGTGGTGCGCATCCAGGCGCTGGCGACGCGCCGCAGGCGCAGGCGCACGGCGAGGATGATGCCGGTCAAGCCCATGCCGCCGCAGGTGGCGCGAAAGAGGTCGGCATGGCTTGTGCGGTCGCAATCCAGCACATCGCCATTGCCCAGCAGCATCTTCAAGCCCC
>JAJZSR010000103.1 GCA_021849595.1 Pseudomonadota bacterium
GCCCGGAATAGCGATTTCCTCGCCGGTGGCCGGGTTGCGGCCGGTGCGCGCAGCGCGTTCGGTGACGCTGAGTTTGCCTATACCCGGCAGGGTGATCTCGTTGCCGCACTTCAGTTCGGTGTGCACGATGGTACCGATGGCGTCCAGCGCATCGCCTGCTGCCTGCTTGGGAAGGCCGGTGATCTCGGCGATGTTGTTGATGATGTCTTGCTTGGTCATGCTGTTACTCCTTTTTTGCTGCGGTTGAAAAACGGTTGATATTTTGGTTTGGTGGGTTACGGCTTCGCCTAACCCAACAAACGTTGATGTTTGCGCCCCAGGGTGCGCTTGTGCACCCACATGCTGGCGACGATGGCGACTGGGCCGGCGGTCAGGTAGGCGGCCATTGCATAGAGATCGCCATCCGGCACTATCTTGAGGATGAGCAGGTTTCCGCCGCCGATGGCGAACGAGGTCAGCGCGGCGGCGCGGTAGTGGCCCTGGTTGACGTTGAGGCTCTGGAAGCCCAGCGCGAAGACGGCGACGAAGGTGCTGACGAACAGGATGAGGGCGGTCATCGTCATACTCCGGCGATATCCAGGCTGATCGGCTGGTACTGCGCGGTGTCGCCGACCCGCTCGTAGACGCGGAAATAGGTCTTGCTGCCGGCCACCTGGATGCTCTCGCCGATGGCCCGCATGGCCAGCTGCCATTTCTCGTCGCTGATCTCCAGGCGGCGCAGGCTGAGGATGCGCGCGGTGTTGACGCGGCCTTCCTTGTCCACCTGGAACGCGTCATTGATCAGCGCGCGGATCTCCGAGCGGGAGCCCTCGCTCCACAGGTGGATGCACTCGTTGACCAGCTCCTTGGCGATCTGCAGGCGCTCGTCGAACGCCAGCGACTCGGACACGGCGCGCTGCACCTTGTAGCGCCCGTCGAAGGACAGCAGGCTGACGTTGCCCTTCTTGCCGCCCATCGCCACGCCGTATTTCTCTCCGGAGAGCTGGATGAACGCCTCGATGTCGCCGAACACGGCCGCCTTGAACTGAGCTAGCTGCTCGGATTGCGCGCGCGCCTTGGCCACGATCTCGTGCACCAGCTCGTCGCGGGTGCGGTCGATTTCGCGGATGGTCTCGATGGGCCACAGGGCGCCCTTGGCGTCCTGCATGTAGCCGTCGGGGATAGTTTTGTGGGCTTCTTTCACGTTCTGCTCCTTGGTTGATCCAGTTAAAAAAGTCGTTGCTGTCCTGCTGCTTAAAGCTCGACTGCCGTGACATGCGGAGGCTCGTCCATTCCGCAGCACTGGGTTGCCGATGTCTCGTCGTATCCGTACTCGTCCCCGCATACCGGGCAGACAAAAACCTCCTGGATGTCTGGAGGGCAGCAGTGCCTTGCATCCCATTCGTCATCGTGCAGGTCTTCACACCACGGGCACCTGTATTTCGGCTGAAGCCCCATGCTCACGTCCTCAGCTTCATCTGCCCGACCAGATCGGTCAGCGGTACTTTGCGCAGCCGCGCCTCCAGCACCAGGCTGTGCATCGCACGCCGGCGCAGGAACTGGCAGGTGGCTTCCATCTCTGCGGCGGTGGCGGCGATGTAATAGCCGCTTTTCGGCGTGCCGCACACCGCCACGCCATCGAGCCGGGCAGCGCTGATGCCCTTGCGCACCTGGCGCGCGGCGCAATCGAGCCGCTGCGCCAGCTGCTCGGCGCTGATGCCGTTGGCCTGGCCGATGTGCTGCGATAACACACTGATGAGCGCTGCGGTGGCGGTCTGCATGTCAATTCCCTTTCATGATGGATTTGGCGGCGGCGATGGCCTGCGCCGCCGCTGCCGGGTTGCGGATCACCGGCGCATCCGGCCGCATCGGGCGATGCGCGGCGGAGACGCCCACCTGGGTGTGGCCGCTGCGCTGCTGCTCGCTGGCTTTTTCCGCTCTGTCCGCTGCCTTGCCGGCCTGGCCGGCGATGATCTCCAGCAGGTAGCCGTGGCTCTTGAGCGGCAGGGTGAGCTTGTCGCGCTTGGCGATCATGTCGTCTAGGGCGGCGCGCCAGGCGGCATGCGGAGCCGCCCAGATGCGGCCGCCGCGCTCGATCTGTCCGGCCTCGATCAGCGGCTGCAGTTCGCCGAGCAAGCGCGCCAGCTTATCGAAGCTAAGCTGGCGCTGCGCCGGGCGGAACAGGGCGACGTACTGGATCAGCAGGTCGCCCAGGGGCGCCGGGAGCTTGAGCGCGGCAAGCACCGCCTCGCGCGCGCCGGCGTGGCCGATCAGGACATCTAGGCTGGATAGAGCGCCGCAGGCTGGGCAGGTCAGGCGCATGATCAATGCCCCCTCTCCACCCACTCGACCCTGCAGCCGAACACATCCACCCGCATCATGGTGGCGCGCGCCCCCATCACCGGGAACAGCTTGTAGGCAAATCCTTTGTAGGCATTCGCCAGCCAGGCGCACTTGGCGCAGGTCTGGATCAGGATCAGCGGCACGGCATGGGCGCCGACATCCAGCCCCACGACGTGGAAGCCCTCCGCCTCCAGCCAGTCGAAACAGCGCTGGGCGGCGATCAGGCCGGTGAGGATGTGGCTGTTCTGGCCCTTCTTCTGTTGCGGTACCGGGCGCTGATAGGTGTTCATTGTCTCGCCTGTGTGAGCAGCTTTGCTGCCACTCGCGGCGGGGACACTCTTTACGGGTGCGGTTTGCATGATGGCTCCTTTAATTTTGCATCGGCGTGGATCTGATCGAGCTCCTGGTCCCATGCCTGGCCGAGCTGAACCAGGATTTCGTCATCGGACTGCTGGGCGCGAGCAGCCAGCAAACGTCCGGTGACAAACAGCTTGCGCAGCGCCTGCATTTTTACCTGGCGCCGATCGGGTATAGGAGTCATTGGGTGCTCTCCTTGTTGGGGCAGGCGCGGCAGGCGCGCCAGTGCTTCATGGCACGCGGGCTGCTGGTCGGTGTCGCCGCGTTTTGATGTGTGCCGCAAACCGCGCGGCTGATCTGATCTCCCAGGAATGGGCAGTCCACCCGGCCGTACAGATCGAGCACTCTCTGCGCGATCTTGTCGGTCTGTGCCGGGTATTTGTCGGCCAGGACCAGCGATACGGTGGTGCGCGAGATGCTCAGCTCTTCGGCTACCGCATGCATGCTGCCCTTGTTAATCACCGCCTGGCGCAGCAGTTCTAACCACATAGCGGTGTCTCCTGTTCGATGTTGGGGTCGTAGACCGTGTTGGCGCTTTGCCGCCATACCGGCGCAAGCGGGCCGGTGTCGCGCACCAGGATGTAGCGCAGGTGGCCGTTGCTGGTCGGCGCCACGCCGGGCTCCTTGCGTGGCATCCGGGCGAGGTAGCCGGCCCGCTCCAGGGCGCGGACGTACTTGCCGAGGTTGCTCTCGATGTCGCGCTCGTCGCCGTCTGCCACCAGGACGATGAGGTCGTTCAGGCTGAACTTCCTGCGCTGCCGGACGGCTCGCCAGGATTTCTCCCGCAGGGTGCCGGTGTGGCGCCGGGCGGCCCTTTCCCCCTGGCCGCCGCTCTTGACCTCTCCGCCGGCGGCGATGAACTCGCGGCCGGTGTCGGTGAGCGCGTAGCAGCCGGGCTTGATGCGCTCGATCAGTTCCCGGTTGACCAGGACCGCGCAGGCGGTGGTGATGAGCTTTCGCCGGATGCCGGTGTGGTATTCCAGCATGTCGACGTCCACGCACCCGACCTCTGCCAGGGGCCCCGCCATGAGCGTTAGAATGGTTTGGGCGGTCCAGGCCATTTCAGCGCCCTCCCGCCGCACGGATCACGCGCGGCCGCCGCGCCTGCCAGTCGTGGGTAAGGGTCTGCCCGGCCATGTCGGCCAGCACTGCCGTGGCGGCGCCGTTGCGCAGCGTGGTGCGCTCGACGGTGGCGATGGCATTGAGGATTTCACGCACGCGCCCGCCGCTCTGGCGGTGGATCTCCGCGACCAGGTCGGGGGCGATGTCCACCTCGGCCAGTTGCTGGCAGAACTCGGCCACATCCTCAAGGTTGGCGGGTTTGAACTCGACTACCTTGGCGATGCGGCTGCTGATCTGGGCATGGCGTGCGATCTTGGCCTGCACCTGCTCCATGCCGACCAGGATCACCATCACCTCGGTCAGGTCGGAGAGATCGCGCACCGCCTCCAGCACCTTGGCGCCGTTGATCAGGCAGTGCTCGACCTCGTCGATCACCAGCGGGATCTGCTGGCTGCCCAATACCCCGGCGATGCGGGCAAACACATCCTTGGCGCGGCCGCGTGAGTCGATCTTGAGGGTCTCTGCCAGTTCGGACATGAAGTAATGCGGCGTCCATTCGACCTTGGCACGCAGGTACGCGGCGCTGTTCTGTACGGCCCAGTAGTCCACGGTCTGGCTTTTGCCGAACCCGGCCTCGCCGGTGACCAGCATCATGCTGGCCTCGGCCGCGCCACGGCTTTCCGTGGCCGATATGCCGGTGCGAAAGCGCTCGTAGTTTTTGATGGTTTTGACAAAAAGTTTTCTCACTCGTACACTCCTTATTGCTTTTCGTTTGCTTCAAACAGGCCGTTCAGATAGTTGTCGCTATCTGGCGGCCATCTCTATATCCCCGAACAGGTCTTCCCATTCCGAGGTATTCCGGTACCAGGCCAGCCAGCTCTGATCTTCATGCTTTGCCTGGTCGCTATTGCTCATCAGCCAGCGGTATTTGGCGGCGTCGGTTTCCCACATCGGGCGCGCCGCTTTGGGCTTGGGCAGCTCGACGACGTTGATGGGGATGGCCTCGATGGCTGGAGCGCTGCCGATGGAAAAGCTCGGCGTCATCGTCGGCAGCTGCGCTGCAGCCTGGTGCTCGATCAGTGCGGGCGGGTTGAGCTCGGCTTCGGCCTCTTCGATCTTGGCTTCGGCACGCTTGATGCGGCCCTTTGCGCGCTTCTCGGCGGCTTGTTCGAGCGCCGATACCGGGAAGTAGCTGCGCTTGTTGCCTTCGAATTCGGCCACGCAGATCAGGCGCCCGGCGCGGTCGCGCACCCAGACATGGTTTGCATCGTGGATGTCGTAGCCGACCAGCACCTTCTCGCCGTGGTGATGCTCCAGATCGCGGTGGAAGTAGCTGTTGCTGAACAGCTGCACCAGGGCGCGCCGCGTGGTGACTTCTTTGTATGGGCGGAACAGGTCGGCGGATTCTTGCGCTTCGACCTCGACCGGTTTCCAGCCCTCGGTTATTGCTGCCGCCCAGGCTTCATTGGGTGTCTGGTGGCGGCGCTTGCCGCTTGCGTCGGTGATTTTCGGCAGGCCGCGATGCGGGCGGGCGTTGTAGGTATCGACCTGCATCTGACACCAGGCGATGAATTCGGCCCAGGGCATCAACAGGCGGGAAGCGCCCGCTGATTTAATGTCGGCGCGGGTGATCTTGAACGCGCTGTGCTTGGCTTCGCGGTCCATTGATGCGCCCATGTAGGTGGGCAAATCCTTGGCGCCGCGCACCCAGATGGTCTGGTGGGAGCGCTCGATGATGCCGCGCGCCTGGCTGTTGTATGGCAGGCTGTGGCTGATGGTGATGCCGAGGCGTGCCATGAAGCCGGTGGCCTCGTCGGCCATCATCGCGTTCTTGTAGCCGGAGCCGTTATCGACGTAGAAAATGGCGGGTATGCCGCCGGTTTCGACTGCGTTGCGCAGGGCATCCAGCACCGCCCAGGTGGATTCGGCCAGGTCGATGCTCCAGCCCACCGCGCGGCGTGTGGCAATGTCCAGGATGCCGGTGATTTCCGGACGGAAAGGCCGGCCGTGCGCCGGGTGCGCGATCTCGGCATCGAACGTGTGGCCGTCTGCGGTATAGGCATCGCCCGGCCACATCTGGCTGGTGTCGCGCTTGACGTAGGCGCGCACCGATTTGAGCTCGCGCGGGCCCATGCGGCCGCGCTCCAGATCGAGCTTGCTCATCTTGTCCAGGAACCGCTGTGCCGCCCAGTAAGATGGGGCTTGAATCCCGCCCTGCAGCAGGCGGGGCAGATCGTCCAGGCATTTTTTTAGCGTGGGTTTTTGCGGCTGCTGGTACAGGCTCAAAAGCGCGGGCGCCCAAGCGGGCACCCGTGTTTCCGTTCTAAGCCGGGGGGCGAGTGCGGAAAACCCGCTCTCCGCATCATTCATCCAGCGGTAGATCGAGCGGCGCGACAGCGTCCGCTTGCCTTCCGATCCGGCCTTGGCATTGGCCACCGGCACCAGCCGCTGCAGCCGCTCCTGCAGCTCATTGTTGGCCGCCAGCGCAATCACCGCCTGGATGGCGTGCTCGGTACCGGCCATCGCCGCAAGGCGCTTGACCTCATGGATAATCGCGGCGCGTGCCTCGGCTGTCTTGCGCTGCCAGTCCTTGAGGTCGCCCGAGGGCAGCGCAGGGGTGGCGACAGTAATGGCTGATGTATTGGCTACTACAGCGGTAGAGCAGTTGCTTATTTGCTGTTTGAGCACTGCATCCAGTACGGACGGCGGCAAGCCAGCCAGCGCGTATTCCTTGCCGCCGCCACGGCCGGTGCGTTTTTGCCATTCCCATCCTTCACGTTTAGCCATGATTTGTATGGCACGCTCCGTCCCAGGCAGCCCAGGCAACCCGGCCAGCTCGGCGGCAGACAGCCAGCGCTTTGCCTCGCTCATGCCGCGCTCCCGCTGTATGGGTGGGAAGGGCGCCCTGCGTTAGACTGTGAATTCCACAACCCACCATCCGCAGGAACCGCGCCATGAAAGAACTTAATAAACGGCTGGCCGAAATTGAACATAGACTCACTCGCCTTGAGGTTGGTCTAAAACTGACGGATGAGCGCAACTTTGAACTGGAGTTTGTCGTTGGCTGGTTGTTGGCAAAACATCCTGGTGATGTTGCAATGGCTTTTCTGAGCTGCCATGCGAATGATCTGGAAGAAAGTGAACACGGCAAAACCCGCCATCAAGAAGCAATTCTTCTACTCGACGACTTACGCGACTTTGTAAAGACGTGGCACGCTCAGTGGTCTTCTGGTCGTAATAAGCCAGGCTGAAAACATTCGGATTTGCTTCGTTCATTGCTTTCCCTCCAGATAATGCTTGATCGCCTTTTCCTGCCGGGCCAGTTCGGCCTTCTCCTGGTCGATGCGCCCCAGCTCGGCGAGCAGGGCGTCCTTCCCGACCATGACCTTGCAGCCGCGCTTGGCTGCATAGAACGTGAGCAGCGCGAATCCGCCCGTCGCCGCGTCGAAGGCGACCGCCTTCTCCATGCTGATGTTGTGCGTTTCCCGTGATTCCGCCGTATAGGCATTGAGCATCGCCAGCGACACCTCCTTGCCGGTGAGCCGTGTCATGCGCGCCGCCACTTCCACCCGGTCATGGGCGCATTCCTTGAGTGCCTGGCTCATGACGGCGGCGATCTCCCGCGCGTAATTCATCGCACCGGGAGTGCTCGGCGCCGGGGTGGGCACATCGAACAGGTCTAGCGTCAGCAGGTCTTTTGCGCGCGCCATGTCAAGCCGCCTCCTCTACGTTTACATTGCACGGTTTAACGCTGGTGGTATGATTCAGTCTGCCCTTATGTGAATATACTTGGGCGCGGTTTTTGGCCATGCTGGCTGGCTTGTGCATGGGCTGTCCGCCGATTCCGCGGCGCGGTCGGGTAAGCGGATCGTAGCGGCTGGGCCAGATGGTTTCGGCTGGTATGCCGATGGCCTCGGCAATGATTTTCTCGGCGCGCGGCCAGGCACTGCGCAGCGCCATGCGGATGCTGTTCGGCGAGTAACCGTGATGCGTTGAAAGGCCGCGCAGCGTCCAACCGGCTTTCTCTAATGCCGCTTTGATGTCGGCGACGTGCCAGTCCTGGTGGGCTGGTTTTTTTGGGGTGTTTAACTTTTCCATATGCTTATACTAGGCAATAACCTGCCATATCGTCAAGCAGTTTTCTGCTTTTCGGAGTTAATTATTTTTCATATTCCTGCTATATATTGGTAAACCAATGATTTCTATATTAAATATTGAACTCCGAAACATTATTTATGTTTCGGAGTTCGTTTCGGAGTTCGGAATATGAACTCCGAAACGCTAGTTGCCCTGGCTGAGCGCATCAAAAAGTGCGCACATATAGCAGGAAGTGGCGATGCATTGGCGCAGAAAGCTGCCATACCAAGACGGACCTTAGAAACTTATTTATCAGGCGAGGCCGAGCCTAAAACAACACGCATGGTGGCGATCGCACGCGCTGCTAACGTATCTGTGGAATGGCTGGCGACCGGTGAAGGAGAGATGCGAAAGCCGCCTGTATCGCCTGTAAACACGGACCTTCTTGAAGCGGCAGAACTGGCCGTTCATCGGTTTATGGAAGAAGAAGGGGTAACGGCGCCGCCAGAAAAAATCGCGCGGCTTGTTATCGTTCTTTATAAGTATGGAGAGGCAAAAGGAATGATCAAGAAAGATGATCTTGATCAGTTCCTGAAACTGGTAGCGTAATGCGTAGGTGCCGCAGGTGGATGAACATTACGAAAACATGGCCAATGAACTTCAGGGCTTGCTCCGTGAGGAGTTTAAAGCAGACAGTCGGCGCAATTCCGGCAGGCGTGCCACGGACGGGCTCTTCAGGATCGGTGACTGTGTACTTGTAGCGCTGCCAAAGCTGCCGTTTGATGGGTCTGTAGCCAATGATCCGATCTACCACCAGGAGCGCCGTGCGCCTTCTTTATTTTTTGTTTGTTTTGGTGCCAAATTAAACGCAAAAATCGCTGCTTTCTACTCAAAAC
>JAJZSR010000006.1 GCA_021849595.1 Pseudomonadota bacterium
AGCGACAAAGCAATCGGCGATGTGGGGCGTGTCGAACATAGCGAAATTTATGGGTCGGCGTACTAGCAGCCTGTCGGACTTGAGCAATCGTAGCGAGCCGAGTGGGAGAGCGAGGACAGATGGGCCCATTTTTTAGTGTACCTATGCAACGAAAAAATGGGCCGATATGGACCGCTCTTCCCGCTGGCGCAGTAGATCAGCCTCAAGTCCGACAGGCTGCTAGACACCGGCTGTCACCTTGCGCCGCGCCAGCCAGGCCGCCAGCCCCGTGACGGCCAGCGCCAGCAGAGTGAGCACGATGGACAGGGCACTGCCGAAGGGCCAGTCGCGCGCCTCGAGAAATTGCATCTTGATGACGTTGCCTATCATGATGCCGCGCGTGCCCCCCAATATGTCCGGCACGGCGAAGGCGCCCAGGGCGGGAATGAACACCAGGGCCGCCCCGGCCATTACCCCCGGCATGGAAAGCGGAAAGGTGATGCGCCAGAAGCGCTGCCAGGGCCCTGCGCCCAAATCGCTTGCGGCATCCAGCAGATCGAGGTCGTGCTTCTCCAGGTTGGCGTAAAGGGGCAGGATCATGAAAGGCAGATAGACGTACACCATGCCCGTCAGGACCGCGATAGGCGAAAACAGCAGACTGACCGGCGCCAGGCCGAGCCAACCGAGCAAAGCGTTCACGACCTGGGCAAGCGCGGCCTGCGGGCCGAGTATGATCATCAAGGCATAGATGCGGATGAGAAAATTGGTCCAAAAAGGAACGATGACCATGAGCAGCAGAATATTGCGGTATTTCCGGGTGCCGCGGGCGATGGCCAGGGCCAAGGGATAAGCGGCCAACAGACACAGAGCGGTGGTCAGCGCCGCATACCACAGCGACCGTGCAAAGAGCACGAGGAACAGCCTCGACGTGAACAAATCGGTGTAGTTGTCGAAGGTGAGATCGGCATGCAACCCCTGGGCGTCCCGCACCCATAGCGGCGCCAGCCCCCCTTCCTCACCCGGCCAGGCAAAAGACGCCACCACCATGATGAGTGTGGGCAGGAGGAAAAATACCGTCAGATACGCCAGCGGCGGCCCGATCAGCAGCCGGCGCGCGGCACGCCCAGGGATTACGGCGCGTGCCGGCCTGCTTGCCACGGCAGTTGAGCCGTTTTCTGACACCCTCTATGGCCCTCCCAGTGTTTTGCCATAGGCGTCACGCGTCAGGGATGAAACGCGCGGCATCGCAAGACCAGGCAAAACGCACCCGGTCGCCGATCGCGAAAGGCCGCACGCCGTGCGCTGCCGAGTTCGGCAGCAGCGCCTCGATAAGAACGCCGCTAGCGGTTTCCACTTTATAGACCGTCACGTCACCCAGATACAGCAGTTCGCGAATCACCCCCGCGAAACCTTTATCCGGCGCGCGCGGCGCGGCCTCGCCTTCGAGGCCGACCTTCTCCGGACGCACGGCCAGCACGCCACGGTCGCCGCGCCGGCAGGCCGGCCCGGCCCAGGCGTCGACCTCCCCCAGGCCGGCCACGTCCAGGGTTGCCCGCTCGCCCCGCCGGGCGATGACGGAGGCATCCAGCAAATTGCAGGTGCCGATGAAGTCGGCGACGAAGCGGCTGGCGGGAAATTCGTACACTTCGCTCGGCGCGCCGATCTGGCAAATCCTCCCCTCGTTCATGACGGCGATGCGATGCGACAGCGCCAGCGCCTCGCTCTGGTCGTGCGTGACATAAACGAAGGTGATGCCCACCTCCTTTTGCAGCTTGATGAGCTCCAGCCGCATCTGCTCCCTCAGCTTGAGGTCGAGCGCCGCCAGAGGCTCGTCCAGCAGCAACAGGCGCGGGCGGTCTATCAACGCCCGAGCGATGGCTACGCGCTGCTTCTGCCCGCCCGACAACTCGCCGGGAAAACGCTCCCCCAGAGTCTGCAGTTCGACCTCCCGCAAAGTTTCCGCCACCCGTGCTTTGAGCTCCGCCTCCGCCACCTGCGCCATGCGCAGCGGAAAACCGACGTTCTCCGCCACCGTCATGTGCGGAAACAGCGCGTAACTCTGGAATACGGTGTGTAGCGGACGCCGCTCGGGCGGCGTCGCGGCCAGATCCACGCCATCGAGCAAAATCTGCCCGGCATCCGGGAGAGCGAAGCCGGCGATCATCCGGAGCAGCGTGGTTTTGCCGCAGCCGGACGGCCCCAGCAGGGTGAAAAATTCGCCAGTCCGGATTTCCAGGCTGGCGTCGCTTACCGCGGCCAGGCCACCGAAGTGTTTGCTGACATGGCGGATTTCCAGTAAGGCCATCAGAGGCTCGTAGCCCCACGGAACGCCGGGCGACGGCCGGCCCGAACTGGCTGCGGCAACGCGCCGCAGGCCGCGCCGGGCAAGCCTCGCCTCACATGCTGATCTGGGTCCAGCCTTCGTGATCCCGCTTGACGATCTCGCCGATGGCACCCGGCACCACAGTCACGCCGGAAGCAAGGTCAGCCTTGGTGAGGTGCTGCGCCTTCATGGTGTTGCCGCAGGCGGCAAACTCGACGCCGTAATTGGACAAGCTCTGGATGTCCGTGGCATAGGGAGAGTTTTTCAGGAGAAATTTTATGCCGGGGCCCCAGGCCACGATTTCGACCCGGGCGTTATCCATGCCCACCACATGCATGATCTGGTTGGTCGTGGCGATGGCGGTGTGCCAGGATTCCTGATTGGAGCTGTCGACCTCCAAGAGCACTTTCATCGGGCCCTTGCCGGCTGCCGGGGCAGTCGGTGCATCGGCAGCCCGCACCTGAATGGCCAAAAAGGCGGTGAGAAAAAAAACGAACAAACGGAACAAAGCCTGTTGCATGGTTGCTGTCCTTATTACGGTTGAAAACACCCGGCCGGGCGCATCTGCGTGCGCAGCCGGAATCTGCGCGGGCATGGCCTCCTCCCCCGCCACCCGGATGGTCGGGGTTTTGGCGCCCTTTGGCAATGGTGCAAGCGAATCTTCGGCCGAATGCGGCGGAGAAACATTCAGCGCTCTGCCCCGGCCTGCAGGCCCTGCAGCCACGCCAATTCCTCCGCGTCGAAGCCGGCGCGGCTTCTGGCGGCGAAATTAAAGGGCGGTTTGAGCGGCGGGGCGTCGTATTGTTCCAGCAGCAGGCGAAAAGTCTCCCGGGGCGCGATGCCGCGCGCCCGGCACAAATGGAGATACCAGCGGTTGCCGATCGCCACATGCCCGATTTCGTCGCGCTCGATGAGGTCCAACAGGGCAGCCGCTTTGGCGTCGCCTATGCCGGCCAGCTTGGCGCGGATCGCAGGTGCAGCATCCAGGCCGCGTGCCTCCAGCACGCGCGGCACCAAGGCCATGCGGGCCAGGGGATCGCCGGCCGTCTTTAGGGCCATCTCCCACAGGCCGTCGTGGGCGGGGAAATCGCCATAGTCATAACCCAGCGTCTGCAAATGCTCGCGCAACAGGGAAAAATGCAAGGTTTCCTCGGCCGCGACCTTGAGCCAGTCGCCATAAAAATCCGCCGGCAGGCCGCGAAAGCGGTAGGCGGCATCGAGGGCCAGGTTGATGGCATTGAACTCGATGTGGGTCAAGGCATGCAGCAAGGCCGCGTGCCCTTGGCAGCCGGCCGGGTTGCGCCGGGGCACCGCCTGCGGCGCCACCAGCGCGGGTCGGGCCGGGCGGCCCGGGACCGGCAAGGGCAGCGGCGCGCCGGCCTCGTCCATTTCGACGCGGCCTTGCTCCCAGGCCTCGTGCAAGGCGCAGGTGCGGGCGGCCTTGTCGGCGGGGTTGGCTGCGCGCAAGGCGGCCAGCGCGGCGGAGTAAAGTTCGATCCCCATCAGAACAATTCGCCCTGGGCCCCGGGCACCCGGAAAGCGGACAAATCCAGCGCCGGCAGGGGGCGATCCAGCCCGTGGCGGCGGCGCGCGATTCGGAAGCGCTGCGCCAGCAATTGCGCCACCTGCCCCTCCCCTACCATGCGGCTGAAAAAACGTGCGTCGTTCTCGCGCCCGGCCCGGCACTGGCGGATCAGGCCCATGATACGGGCGCCTTGCAATGGATAGTGCCGCTTTAGCCAGTCCGTGAACAAGCCGCCGACCTCTCCGGGCAGGCGCAGCAGCACGTAGTCGGCCCGGTACGCGCCCGCTTCGCCGGCGGCTTTCAACACGTCCTCCAGGCCGGCATCGGTCAGCCCGGGAATGATGGGGGCCACCAGCACGCCGCAGGGTATGCCCGCCTCGCTCAGCAGGCGCAGGAGACGCAAACGCAACTGGGGCGCCGCTGCGCGAGGCTCCAGGCGCCGGGCCAGTTCGCCGTCCAGGGTGGCGAGGGAGAGAAAGACATGGATGAGCCGGTGCCGCGCCAATTCGGCCAGCAAGTCGAGATCGCGCTCGATGGCCGCGCCCTTGGTCACGAGCGTGCAGGGATGGCGGTGCTCCAGCAGCACTTCCAGAATCTGGCGGGTGAGGTGCCAAGAACGCTCGATGGGTTGATAAGGATCGGTATTGCCGCCCAGATTGATGGGGTCGGGCCGGTAGCCGGGACGCGCCAGTTCCGCGCGCAAGACTTGCGCTGCGTTGGCCTTGGCGTAGAGTTTGGTTTCGAAATCCAGGCCCGGTGACAGATTCACATAGGCGTGGCTCGGCCTGGCATAGCAATAGATGCAGCCGTGCTCGCAGCCGCGGTAGGGGTTGATGGAATAGCGGAAAGGGATATCGGGCGTATCGTTGCGGCTCAGGATGGTTCGGGCCGTTTCCATCCGCACTTCGGTGGCCGGCAAGGGTTGCGGCGGAGCCTCCCAACCGTCGGCAAACGCGTCGCGCTGCCAGGCGTCGAAGCGGGCATGGGGTTGCGACGCGCTGCCGCGGCCTTTGATGGTGTCCATGGCCTATGTTACTAAAATCATTCTATGAGCGCGGACTACCCAGATTCCCTTCCGGCCCAAGTCGCTGAAGCACGCCCCGCCACTCTCCTGGCCCTGGGCGGCCGCGCCGGCGCCGCGGCTGCCGACCTGTGCGCAGCGGCCTGCGCCGTGAGCCTGGTGCAGGCAGGCGAGACGCCGTCGGCGCGCTTCGATGCCATCCTGATCAGCACCGACTTCGCGGCGCTCGATGTCGCCGGCTGGAGCCGGCTATTCGGGCGGCTGCGTATCCACGTCAGCCCAAGCCTGTGGGTACTGGCTGACGACAGCCACGCCCTCACGGACGCCGACTATCTGGCGCTGGGTTTTTTCTGTCTGCCGTCCTGGTCCGGCTGGCGCTGCTATGCCTACGACCTGTACCGCTACAAGCACACACCGGAGTGGCTCAACGCGCGCTACTGGGCTCATCCCGAACGCTGGGAGCCGTGACGCGGCGGGTCAGGAACTGTTCGGCCATGGCCTTGTACACCGGCTGCCGGCAAACGCTGCGCGACACCGCGGTGGCCAGCAGGCTCACCAGCATCATGGGCACCAGCATGTCCTGGTTGTCGGTCATCTCCATGACGATGACGAACGCAGTAATGGGGGCCTGCACCACCCCGGCGAAATAGGCCGCCATCCCCAGCACGATAATGGCCCCCGGTGCCACGTCGGGCAGCAACATGGCGACATCGGCACCCAGCCCGGCTCCCACTGCGAGGGACGGCGAGAATATCCCCCCCGGTATGCCACTGACGAAAGACATCAGGGTGGCCAAAAGCTTGAGCAGCCCATAGTAGGGCGGGATGTCATGCTTGTTTTCCAACAGGGCGCGGGCCTCGTCGTAACCGGTGCCGAAGACGCTATGGGCCGAGACCATACCCAGCAGGGCCAGTGCCAGCCCGCAGATGCCGGCGAACACGACCGGGTGGCCGCGCAAGTAACGGCCGGCACGGCCGGGCAGACCGGCGCGGCCGTAGGCCAGCAGCAGGCGACTGAACAGCCCGCCCAGCGCCCCGCCGAGCAGCCCCATCAGCAGCACCGCCAGCCAACCCTGCCCGCCGGCCAAGGTGGCGTGGGTAACGCCAAAGTAAGTGTAGTTACCCTGCACATAAACCGCGGCCAGCCCGGCCAATATCACGGCCGTGATGAGGGTGCCACTGGTTTTTTCCTCGAAGGAGCGCGCCATTTCCTCGATGGCGAAAACGATGCCGGCCAGCGGCGTGTTGAAGGCCGCCGCCACGCCGGCGGCACCGCCCGCGACGATCAGCGCGCGCTCCGGCAGGCGCCCCGGATAACGCAGCTTGCGATAAAGCGTGTGAAGGATGGCCGCGCCCACCTGCACGGTGGGCCCCTCGCGCCCCACGCTGGCGCCGCCCAACAAGCCCAGCCAAGTCAACAGCATCTTGCCCAGGGCAATCCTGAGCGACAGCACACGGGCACGCTGGGCGCCATCAGCCATTTTCAGGGCGGCGATCGCCTGGGGGATACCACTGCCTTCGGCCCCCGGGAAATAGCGTCGCGTCAACGCCGCCACCAAGGCCAGGGTAATGGGCGTCGCAACCAGGGGCAGCCAGACGTAGCTGTCGACGCCGCGTTGGAAGGCGGCCATGGCGGCATTGGCGCCATAGGTGAACAGCGTCGCCACCAGGCCGATGGCGATGGCTCCCGCCCAGAAGGCCATCCGGCGCAGCCAAATGCGCAGCGACAGCCAGCGCAGGCGATGACGGCGATTAAGGTGCGGCGCTGCCATGATTAGCGTGAAACGACGCTCAGTGTTACCGCCTCCCCCTCGTTCTCTGGGAGAGGGCCGGGGTGAGGGAAACGGACAGGGCGGCAAGGGCGTTTCATGCTTTGGAGTGGCGTTTCGCCATGTCCGTTAGGCGCGCGCGGCCTCCCGCATCAGGCGCTTCATCTCGGCCACCGCCGCCTGCCAGCCGACGAACAAAGCATGGGCGACGATGGCATGGCCGATGTTGAGCTCGTGCATACCGGGCAGCGCGGCGATGGCGCCGACGTTATGATAAGTCAGGCCATGGCCGGCGTTGACCGTCAGCCCCAGGCCGCGCGCATAGGCCGCAGCATTCTTGATGCGCATGTACTCGCGCTCGGTTGCTTCGGGCGTGGCCGCATCGGCGTAATGACCCGTATGGATTTCCACCACGGGCGCACCGATTGCCGCAGCCGCTTCGATCTGCGCGAACTCTGCGTCGATGAACAGCGACACGCGCACGCCCGCGGCGCGCAAGCGCGCGCAGGCGGCACGCATCTTGTCCGCCTGAGCCACCACGTCCAGGCCGCCTTCGGTGGTCAACTCGCTGCGTTTCTCCGGCACCAGGCAGACGTCCTGGGGCCGCACGCGCTCGGCGATGGCGAGCATCTCTTCGGTCGCGGCCATTTCCAGATTCATCTTGGTCTTGAGCACGCGGCGCAGGATGTCGACGTCTTCGTCCTGGATGTGGCGGCGGTCTTCGCGCAGATGCAGGGTGATGGAGTCGGCCCCCGCCGTCTCCGCCTGCAGGGCCGCTTCCACCGGGCTGGGGTAACGCGTCCTGCGCGCCTGGCGCAAGGTGGCGATGTGGTCGATGTTGACGCCCAGAAAAATGCTCATAATTCCGCGAGTTCCTGCAACAACAGTCGAGTATAGAGGGCTTTGCCGCCCAGGTGATGCTGGATGAGCGCGCGCATGAGATGCTTGCCCTCGCCCAGCGTGGCGGGCGAGGCGAACTCCCCGGCCGCGAGGTCCAGCAAGGTGCGGCCGGGCACGGCGATGCCTGCGCCGTCGTCCGGCACCACGCCGTGTCCGGGCTGGTAGCGGTAGCGGGCGTCCGCGCTCACGGGCTCCCCGCTCACGGCCAGGCGGTCCAGCGTCGCGGCATAGCCGATTTCCTTGAGCAGGCCCAGTTCAAAGCGCCGCAGCAGCGGCTCCAGCCCGCCGGGCCCGGCCGCCAGCGATTGCAGCGTCTGGTTGTAAAGCGCATAGAGGCCCTCATGCGGATCGTCGCGGGCCAGAAGCTTGAGCACCAGTTCGTTGAGATAAAAGCCCGCGATGAGGGCGCGCCCGGACGGCGGCGCCAGCCCGCCCTGCCATTCGGCAGCGTGCAGGGTGCGCAACTCGCCCCGGCCGTACCACGACAGGAGCAAGGGATGGAAAGGCTGGATCAGGCCGCGCAGGCCGGACAGCGGACGCCGCGCGCCGCGCGCCACCACCGCCACGCGGCCGTAGTCGCGCGTGAAGAGTTCCGCGACCAGGCTGGTTTCCTTATAAGCATAGCTGTGCAGCACGAAGCCCGGTTGGTGGTTGACTGGATGAGGCGTGGCCATCGATCTTCACGGCGGGCGGCGCCGCCCGCCTCTCACTCCAGGCCGAGTTCCCGCAGCATGCGCCGGTCTTCCGCCCAGCCCCCTTTTACCTTGACCCATACCTCCAGATAAACCCGGGCGCCGAAGGTCTTTTCCATGTCCTGGCGCGCCTGGCTGGAAATGGCCTTGAGCTTTTCCCCGCCCTGGCCGATCACGATGGCCTTGTGGCTCTCCTTGTCCACCAGGATAGTGGCGTGGATACGCCGCAGACCGCCCTCGCTTTCGAACTTGTCGATCGCCACGGCCGTTCCATAGGGGATCTCCTCGCCGCATAGGCGGAACAGCTTTTCGCGTATGAACTCGGCGGCCAGGCGGCGTTCGCTCTGGTCGGTCACTTCGTCTTCACCGTAAAGCGGCGGCCCTTCCGGCAGGCGCTGGGCGAGCACCCGGTAGAGTTCGGCCATCCCCGTTCCCTGCTGGGCGGACAGGGGCACCAGGGCGGCGGCCGGGAAGGCCGCCTGCATCTCCTGCAGGAAGGGCAGCAGCGAAGCCCGCTCCTTGATGCGGTCGAGCTTGTTCAGGGCCAGGATCAGCGGCTTGTTCTCAGGCAGCAGTTCGGCGACCTGGCGGTCCTCGCGTCCGTAGCGGCCCGCCTCGAGCACCAGGATGACGACATCGGTGTCCGCCAGGGCGGTCCGCACGCTGCGATTGAGGGCGGCGTTCAGACGTCCGCCGTGGCGGGTCTGGAAGCCCGGCGTGTCCACGAACACGGCCTGGAATTCCGCTTGCGTATGGATGCCCAGCACGCGATGGCGCGTGGTCTGCGGCTTGCGCGAAGTGATGCTGATCTTCTGCCCCACCAGGCGATTGAGCAGCGTGGACTTGCCCACGTTGGGACGCCCGATGATCGCCACCATGCCGGCGCGAAAAGGCTCGCTCATGCACCCTCCAGCCAGGCCAGCATGGCCTGGGCGGCATCCTGCTCCGCGGCACGGCGGCTCTTGCCGCGCCCGCGGCTGGCATGGCGCCCATCCTTGAGCCGGCACTCCACCACGAACTCCTGATCGTGCGCCTGGCCTTCGGTGGCCACGAGATGATATTCGGGCAAGGACTCGCGCCTTCCTTGCAGCCATTCCTGCAAACTGGTCTTGGCATCCTTGCCGGAGGCTTGCGGGTCGATGGCCGCGATATGCGGCGCCATCAGGCGCGCCACCACGGCGCTGGCAGCCGCGAATCCGGCGTCCAGGAAAATCGCGCCGATGAGGGATTCCAAGGCGTCGGCCAGGATGGAAGGACGGCGGAAGCCGCCGCTTTTCAGTTCGCCTTCGCCCAGGCGCAGATGCTCGCCCAGCGCCAGGGACGCGGCGATATCGGCCAGGGTTTCCTGGCGCACCAAGCTGGCGCGCAAGCGCGACAAACTGCCCTCCGGCACTTGCGGAAAGGCCTGGTAGAGTGCATGCGCCACGGCGCAGTTGAGCACCGAGTCGCCTAGGAATTCCAGACGCTCGTTGTGTGGGCTGCCATAGCTGCGGTGAGTAAGCGCCTGACGCAGCAGGGCGGGATCAGCGAAAACATGGCCCAGCGCACTCTGCAGTTGTGCCGTATTTGATTTAATCACCCGAATCCGAACTGCCGGAACTTTGGCTCGCCACCGGCAGACCGTTGGAAGAGGCGGAAAAATCGATCACTAGGCTGATGTTGGCAAACAGGTGGGTATGGTACTTGTACTGCGCACTGACCACCGTCTGGCCGTTGTTGCGGGCGATCTCCAGGTCACGCGATCTCACGCTGGTGATGTAGTCCACGTTGGCAAACTTGGAAAACTTGTCGCGAATCTCGCCGTTGCTCATGGAATTGAGATTGGGATCCTGGCCCATCTCCTTGAGCACTTTCTCGACGGAAAAATATTCCGTGTAGGCGGGCACCAGGCGGAAGCCCAGGATGGCGACGAACACCAGGACGACGATCCAGAAGAAGATGCCGATGAGGGAAAGACCGCGTTGCTTATGCATGCCTGCTCCTAATCAATAAGGGTGCCGATGCGCTTCAGGTGATCCAGGTTGAACCAGATGAGAAAGGCCTTGCCGACGATGTTGCGCTCCGGCACGAAGCCCCAGTAGCGGCTGTCGTTGCTGCCGTCACGATTGTCCCCCATCATCAAATAATGGCCGGGCGGCACCTTGCAGGTGAAGCCTTGCGCATTGTAGGTGCAATCCTTCTTGTCGGGGAAATCGGGCCACACCTGCGAGAGGTAAATGGGCTTGGTGCCGGGCTGTAGCATCATGAGATGATCGTGGCTGCCCAGTTGCTCCTTGTACACGTTGTCGGTGACATAGTTCAGACCGCCCAGGTCGTAGGTGAAGGTGCCGTCGGGCGTGTATTTGACGGGATGGCCGTTGATGATGAGCTTCTTGTCCACGTATTGCACGGTGTCGCCGGGCAGGCCCACCACGCGCTTGATGTAATCCACCGAGGTGTCCATGGGGTAGCGGAACACCATAACGTCGCCACGCTTGGGTTCCTCCACATCGATGATCTTCTTGTTGATGATCGGTAGGCGGATGCCGTAGATGAACTTGTTGGTGAGGATGAAATCGCCCACCAGCAGGGTAGGCATCATGGAGCCGGAAGGAATCTTGAACGGCTCCACCAGGAAGGAACGCAGCAGAAACACCACCAGGATGACCGGGAAGAAGCTGCGGGAATATTCCACCAGCAACGGCTCCTTGGCCTGGGCCGCACGCTTGGGCTTGAAGAGCAGGCGGTCGAGCAACCAAATAAGCCCGGTAATGATGAGGGCTATGAATAGTATGAGGGCGAAATCCATGTTATTTGTCTCCCACTTGGAGGATGGCCAAAAACGCTGACTGGGGAATTTCCACGTTGCCCACCTGCTTCATGCGTTTCTTGCCGGCTTTTTGTTTTTCCAAAAGTTTCTTCTTGCGCGTAATGTCGCCGCCGTAGCACTTGGCCAGCACGTTTTTGCGCAGCGCCTTGACCGTCTCGCGCGCAATGATGTGCGCGCCGATAGCGGCCTGCACCGCGACATCGAACATCTGGCGCGGAATAAGTTCCCGCATTTTCGCCACCAGTTCGCGCCCGCGGTACTGGGCCTGGGCCCGGTGCACGATGAGGGAGAGCGCATCCACCCGCTCGCCGTTCACCAGGATATCCAGCTTGATGAGGTCGGCCGGACGGAATTCCTTGAATTCATAATCCAGCGAGGCATAGCCGCGCGAAACGGACTTGAGCTTGTCGAAGAAGTCCATCACCACCTCGTTCATGGGCATTTCGTAGGTGAGCATGACCTGGCGGCCGACATATTTCATGTCCACCTGCACGCCGCGCTTTTGCTCGCATAGCGGGATCACGGCGCCGAGATATTCCTGCGGCATGAGCATGTGTGCGGTGATGATGGGCTCGCGGATTTCGGCGATCTTCGATGGCTCGGGCAGCTTGGAGGGATTCTCCACTTCGATCAGCGTGCCGTCCGCCATGAGCACCTGGTACACCACCGTGGGCGCGGTGGTTATCAGATCCATGTCGTATTCGCGCTCCAGGCGCTCCTGCACGATGTCCATGTGCAGCAGGCCGAGAAAACCGCAGCGGAAACCGAAGCCCAGCGCCTGGCTCACCTCCGGCTCGAACTGCAGGGCGGCATCGTTCAGTTGCAGCTTGATGAGCGCGTCGCGCAGGCCTTCGTAGTCGTGGGACTCCACCGGGTACAGCCCGGCAAATACCTGGGGCTTCACTTTCTTGAAGCCGGGCAGCGGCTGCGCCGCGGGCTTGTCGGCGAGCGTTACCGTATCGCCCACCTGGGCGGCGGCTAGTTCCTTGATGCCGGCGATGATGAACCCCACCTCACCGGCGCCCAGGCTGTCCTTCTGCCGCGAGCGCGGCGTGAACACGCCCACTTGTTCGGTCAGATACTGCGCCCCGGTGGCCATGAGGCGTATCTTGTCCTTGGGCCGCAGCATGCCGTCCACCACACGCACCAACATCACTACGCCCACGTAGTTATCGAACCAGGAGTCGATGATGAGGGCCTTGAGCGGCCCGCTCTCGTCGCCCCTGGGGGCGGGAATCTTCCTGACCACCTCTTCGAGGATTTCGTCGATGCCCACGCCCGTCTTGGCCGAGGCGCGCACCGCATCCATGGCCTCGATACCGATGATGTCCTCGATCTCCTGGATCACGCGCTCCGGGTCCGCCGCCGGCAGATCGATCTTGTTGAGCACGGGCACCACTTCCACGCCCAGCTCGATGGCCGTATAGCAGTTGGCCACGGTCTGCGCTTCCACGCCCTGGGAGGCGTCCACCACCAGCAGCGCCCCCTCGCAGGCGGACAGCGAACGGGAAACCTCATAGGAAAAGTCCACGTGCCCGGGCGTATCGATGAGGTTGAGCAGATAAGTCTGCCCGTCCCGGGCTGCATACTGCAATGCCGCAGTCTGGGCCTTGATGGTGATGCCGCGCTCCTTCTCCAGTTCCATGGAGTCGAGCACCTGCGCTTCCATCTCGCGCTCCGACAAGCCGCCGCAGCGCTGGATGAGGCGGTCGGCCAGGGTGGACTTGCCGTGGTCGATGTGGGCGATGATGGAAAAGTTGCGGATATTGCGCACGGGCAAAACAAACGGGGCACGGCCGTGCCCCGTTCCTGCATGGAAACCAGCGGATTTTAACGGAAATCGCGCCGCGCTCGTAGGGCGCGGGCCGTAGTCTCAGGCCAATTCCTGCGCCAGCCAGGCGCAGAACGCCGCCTCATCGAAGAAATAATGGCAAATCTCCCCCTGCGGCCCGCACAGCACGGGAATCTTCAGGCCGTAGCGTTGCGCCAGGGCGGGATCGGCATCGATGTCCACCTGGCGCAGGCTCAGGCCATGGGCGCTCAGATGCGGCTGCACTTCGGCCGCCATCGCCTCGCAGAGATGGCAGCCGGGGCGGCCGTAGAGCGTGAGCGCAGGCTTCACCCGGCGGTGGAAAGCTTCATGGGCACGTAAACAGTGCTGTTGCCGCGCCGCACCAGCAGCGCCACGCTCTTGCCGCGCGGAACCGCATCGATGGCGCGGCGGAACTGCGCCACGGTGTCCACTTCGGTGTTGTTCACGGCCAGAATGACGTCGCCCACGCGTATGCCGGCGAGCAAGGCGTCGCCGCTGGAGTCTTCCACCAGCAGGCCATGGTCCAGCTTGAGTTCCTTGCGCTGCGCAGGGCTCAGCTCGCCCAGCACCAAACCGCCGCGCAGGCGGCTTTGCTTCTGCGCCCCGGCACCGGCATTCGCGACCTGTACCGGCAGGGCGCCCAGCGTCACGTCGAGCGTCTTGACCTGGCCCTTGCGCCAGACCTCGACCGGAACGCTGCTGCCGGGCTTGGTCATCGACACCATGAGCGGCAGATCGCGCGAGCTGCGCACCGGCTTGCCGTCGAACTTGAGGATGACGTCGGAAGGCCGCATGCCGGCTTTCTCCGCCGGGCCGCCCTTCTCCACCGTGGCGACCAGCGCGCCTTCCGGCCGCGGCAGGCCGAAGGAGTCGGCCAGCTCGCCGGTGACCTCCTGTATGCTCACGCCCAGCCAGCCGCGGGCGATCTTATGTCCGGCCTTGAGCTGGTCCGCCACGTACATGGCGACATTGATGGGGATGGCGAAAGACAAGCCCTGATAGCCGCCGCTGCGAGTGTAGATCTGCGAATTGATGCCCACGACCTGGCCCTGCATGTTGAACAGCGGGCCGCCGGAGTTGCCCGGGTTGATCGGCACATCGGTTTGGATGAAGGGCACGTAGTTCGCGTCCGGCAGGGAGCGCCTGAGCGCCGAGACGATGCCCGAGGTGACGCTGTTCTCGAAACCGAAAGGCGAGCCGATGGCGACCACCTGGTCGCCCACCCTGAGATTGTCCGGATTGCCCAGGGTGACCACGGGCAAATCCTTGGCATCGATCTTGAGCAGCGCAATGTCGCTCACCGGATCGGCACCCACCACCTTGGCAGTGTATTCGCGCTTGTTGGTCAGTTTCACGACCACGTCGTCGCTGCCGTTGACGACATGGTCGTTGGTGAGGATGTAGCCATCCGGACTGATGATGAAGCCCGAGCCGGAATCACGCGCCGGGAATTCCTGCGGACCCGGGCTCTGCAGTTGGGGCGGCATCTGCCCCGGCGGCAAGAACTGCCGGAAGAATTGGAAAAGCTGCTCCTGCTCGGGATTGACCCCCCCCGGGCTGTGCATGATGCGCGTGCTGCTGATGTTGACCACGGCCGGGCCGTATTTCTGCACCAGATCCGGGATGCTGTAATCCGCCCGCGCCACCGGCGCGGCCAGCGCCATGACGAGCATCAGCCAGAAGAGGAAGATAGGATTTCTGCTGCCGGGACGATTCATGCGTGCGCGCTCCTTGTCGCTATTCCTTGCCTTTTCAGGATCACTGCCAGACCTGGCGCGTCGTGCATCCTCGCACGCAGCCAGAAAAATCCGCCCAGGCCGAAAGTCAGTGCTCCCGCGACAGACATCGACTGCGCCATGAAGTTCTCCCCCAGCCACTGGCCCAGCGCCGCCCCCGCGAACAAGAGCAGCAGAGGCAGGCCATAGGCAATCAGGGCGCTGCGCCAGATCACGCCCTCGGGCACGCCGACCAGGACCAGGTCGCCGGGGCGCGTGCCGAGGGGGTCACGCACCCGAAAGACGCGCGGACGGATGGAAAAAAACTCCGCCAACTGGCGGCTGCCGCAGCCACCATTGCCGCAACTGCCGCAGCCGCCCGACGCTTGCGCCCGCACCCAGGCCAAACCGGGTTCGCTGCGCACGACTTCCGCGCTTTGCTCAAGCATTATTTAAGCTCCACCGAATTGGCCAGATCGATCAGGGTCGCGGCCGGCACCTCGCCCATGGCAGTAACCCGGTAAGCCTGATAGCGGCGCGAATAGACTTTCACAGAGCCGTCCTGGGAGAGTCCGCTGATGCCGCCATCGCGTGCGCTAGCCGGCTCGATGAACAGGGACACCGTACTCAGCCCGTCGGTAAATATGATGTGGTTCACGGGCGTGGAACGGCCCGGCAGCGGTCGGCGCGTCTTCAGGACCTCGTGATAGCCCGGCGGCGGGTGCATGGCCCAGCGGCCTGGGCTGAAGGTTTCCGGCAACACCGCCGTCGGCAGGCTACCCGGCGGGGTATCGAAGCGGAAGATATTTTCCGCCGGTGGCGTGCCGATGCTGATTTGAGAGAACACGTAAAACGCCACCACCCTGCCCTCGTCGTCGAGCACCCGTGCCTTGAGCGGCAGGCCCGTGGCATCGTCCAGCCAGAGCACATGGGTATAGCGGTAGGCGTCCTTGGGCATGAGCCTGACTTCCTGGCAGGGGCGCCCCGCCACCGAGCTTGCCGAGCCCAGCACAGGCTGATAATAGGCGAACAGCTTGCTCGGGTCGGCCGGCAGAAGCGAGGGGAAGAAACGCCGCAGGGCGGTGTTCTCCAGGCGGATGGGCGGGCCGTTCTCGAGGCGGCAAAGCACCTGGTTGCCCAGTTGCAGAAATTCCCGATGCGGCCCGTCCAGGACGTCGACTTTGATCTTGTCGGTCTTGCCGTCCACGCGGTGCGCGATGCTCATGACCTCGATGTGATCACCGTTGCGATACAGGTAGATGCCGCTGTAGTCGAGCGTGCGCGCCGCATGGGCGGCACGCGCCAGCAGGTCGGCCGCGTTGTCGGCCCACGCCAGATGGCAGATGACGATGAGCGGCAGCCCCAGCCAGAAACGCAAACGCCCCATCACGGCCGCGGTGTGGTCACGTAGGAAACCGGCTGATAAGGCGCCTCCCCGACCACAGGGGAAAACTCCTGATGCGCCGCGATATAGGGTGCCCAGGGATCGCTTGCCTGCGCCACCGCCGCCTGCTGGGTTCCGGCCGGCGCCGCGGGCTCCACGGGCGTGCCCGCGTTGGTGAGGAAGAAGGCGCCCGCCACTACGGCGAAAGACGCCGCCAGCGCGGTCATGCCCCGGCCGCTCAACAGCCGCGCGCGCGGCGCCAGCACGGTGGGCTCCTGCTCCAGGCGCGCCATCAGGCGGTGGGAGAAATTGGCCGACAGAGAGGGGGTCTGGCGCAGCGCGTCGCCGATGAGATGATAAGTTTCCCAGCGCTGGCGGCCGGCCGGGGTTTTCAGCACATCGTCCAGCCAGGCGTCGTCTTCGAACTGGCCGTCCACGCATGCGGATACCCTTTCAGGCAGCGCCGCCGCAGGGCGCTCCTCGACATCGTCGAATTCGTCGATATAGGTCGCAGCGTCTTTCATGTCACCACCTCTTGTCTTTGCTCGTGCCCAACAGCGGGCGTATCTTCTCCGCAATCGCCTCGCGCGCGCGAAAGATGCGCGAGCGCACCGTACCTATCGGGCAATTCATCATTTGCGCGATTTCCTCATAGCTCAAGCCTTCGATTTCCCGCAGGGTGATGGCCGTGCGCAATTCCTCAGGCAGCGTATCTACCGCTTCGTTCACCGCACGCGCCACCTGCTTGGTGTGCAATTCCGCATCCGGCGTGGCTATGTCGCGCAATAACTCGCCATCCTCAAAACCTTCCGCCTCTTCGCTGTCGAACTCCGTCGTGGTCGGGGCACGGCGGCCCTTGGCCACCAGGTAGTTCTTGGCCGTGTTGACGGCAATCCGGTAGAGCCAGGTGTAAAATGCGCTGTCGCCGCGGAACTGGGGCAGCGCCCGATAGGCCTTGATGAAGGACTCCTGGGTGATGTCCTCAATTTCCGCCGCATCCCGCACCATCCTGGACAAAAGCCGGGCCAGCCGTCGCTGGTATTTCATCACCAGCAGCTCGAAGGCGCGCTTGTCGCCCCGCTGCGCGCGTTCGACCAGCTGCTGGTCGAGTTCACGATCCAATCGTCGCCCCCCGTGGGTTGCTTGTTGTCTTTACGTGGCGGCCAAGTATACGCGACGAAGGTATCTGCAGCGAAAGACTAGGCGCCATCAAAAAAGTTCATGGGGCCATGGGTATTGTTGCAGGCGCGGCAGCGCCGTTATGATGGCGCGCAAACCCCCCGACATCATGCCCACCTGCGACGTACTCATCATCGGCAGCGGCCTGGCCGCCTTCACCACGGCGCTGCACCTGGCGGATAGCCGGAAGATCATCCTGCTTACCAAGCGCAGCCTGGCCGACGGCGCCAGCCAGTGGGCGCAGGGCGGCATCGCCGCCGTCGTGTCGGCGGAGGATTCCGTCGATATCCACGTGCAGGACACCCTGCGCGCCGGCGCCGGGCTATGCGACGAGGCCGCCACGCGCTTCGTGGTCGAGCAAAGCCGCGCCATGGCCGACTGGCTCATCAGCCTGGGCGTGCCCTTCAGCCAGGAGGACCACACCCTGCACCTTACGCGCGAAGGCGGACACAGCCGCCGCCGCGTGCTGCATGTCCAGGACGCCACCGGGCGCGCCATCCAGACGGTGCTGGCCAAACAGGTGATGAGCCACCCCAACATCACCGTGATGGAGCGCCATCTCGCCATCGACCTCATCACCGGCCGGGCCATCGGCGGCAACGAGCGGCAAGTGTTCGGCGCCTATGCCCTGGACACGGTCAACCACCAGGTCAGGACTTTCGCGGCCGGCAGCACCGTGCTGGCCACGGGGGGCGCGGGCAAAGTCTATCTGTACACCACCAACCCGGACACCGCGACGGGAGACGGCATCGCCATGGCCTGGCGTGCCGGCTGCCGGGTCGGCAACATGGAATTCATCCAATTCCACCCCACCTGCCTCTATCATCCGCGCGCCAAGTCCTTCCTCATCAGCGAGGCGGTGCGCGGCGAAGGCGGCATGCTCAAGCTGCCCAGCGGCGAGCGCTTCATCGCCCAGCATGACCCGCGCGGCGAGCTGGCGCCGCGCGACATCGTGGCGCGCGCCATCGATTTCGAAATGAAGAAGCGCGGCCTGGACCACGTCTATCTGGACATCTCGCACCGCAGCGCCGAATTCATCCTGGAGCACTTTCCCACCATTTATCAGCGTTGTCGGGAATTCGGCATCGACATCACGCGCGAACCCATCCCGGTGGTGCCGGCCGCCCATTACACCTGCGGCGGGGTGGCCACGGACCTCGACGCCCGCACCGATCTCGCCAACCTCTATGCCGTGGGCGAAGTGTCTTTCACC
Organism: Pseudomonadota bacterium; assembly: GCA_021849595.1. GTDB lineage: Bacteria > Pseudomonadota > Gammaproteobacteria > Burkholderiales > Thiobacillaceae > JAJXXS01. The sequence continues at coordinate 18,322 of JAJZSR010000006.1, forward strand.
GGCCTGCACGGCGCCAACCGGCTGGCCTCCAACTCGCTGCTGGAATGCCTGGTGTTCGGGCGCGCCGCGGCACGCCACATACTGGCCGGCACACCGGCGCCGTCCGCCGCCCTGCCTGCCTGGGACGAATCGCGCGTGACCGACGCCGACGAGGAAGTGGTCATCGCCCACAACTGGGCCGAGCTGCGCCGCTTCATGTGGGATTACGTGGGCATCGTGCGCACCACCAAGCGGCTCACGCGCGCGGCCCGGCGCATCCGCCTGCTGCAGGAGGAAATCGACGAGTATTACCGCCATTTCCGCGTCAGCCATGATTTGATCGAGCTGCGCAACCTGGTGCTGACGGCGGATTTGATCGTGCGCTCCGCGCTGCTGCGCCACGAAAGCCGTGGCCTGCACTACAGCCGCGATTACCCCGACACCATGCCGATCGCCGGCAACACCGTGCTCAACCCGCGCCCCGATCTGATCTGCCCGGGAGTATGCGACGTGCCCCCGGACGCCTACGAGTCCTGAGCCCGGCCGCCTCACGTCCCCAGTTGAGCCAAGTACGCAGCCGGCGCAGTCCCTCCGCATCGGCGCTGTCCGGCCACAACACCAGGCGCATGCGGCGGCCGCCCGCATCCAGGCGCATGACCACCAGCGGGGACGAGACATGGGCGCCCTCCAACTGAGCTTCCAACCACTCCCCTGCCACCTTGATGCGCAGCGCTGCCTTGCCGACGCCCAGCGCCTCGGGTGGTTGGGCGCGCCGCACCCGCCGGCGCAGGCTCGCCGCCAGCGCGACGCTGCCTAGCAGGCATAGCGCCAGCGTCGCCCCGCTCAGCCACAGCGCCGAGGCCGCCAGAACGTGCGCCAGGGACTGCACCCCCAGGCCCAGGCGGGAGGTGCGCAAGTCCAGGTTCAGGGGCAAGAACATGTAATAAGATGACGGCTTCGCATACGGCAATCCATCATCCCATGATCCCTGCCTGGCAACAATTTCTCGAACAGCAAGGCGCCCGCGTGGCAAACGGCAGCGTAGCGGACTACGGCGAGCCGCTGCACGAACTGGCCGGCGCGCAGACCGGCACCATCATGGCCGACCTTTCGCAACTGGGCGTGCTGGCCTTCAGCGGCGACGACGCTGCCGGCTTTCTGCAAAGCCAGTTCACCAACGATGTGCGCAGCCTGCGCCAGGACGCCGCGCAATGGAACGGCTATTGTTCCGCCAAGGGGCGCCTGCTGGGCAATTTCCTCGTGTGGCGCGACGGCGCCGATTACTGCCTGCAGATGTCGGGAGACATCAGCGCCGGCCTGCTCAAACGCCTGGGCATGTTCATATTGCGCGCCAAGGTCACAAAGCGCGATGCCAGCGCAGAACGCGTGCGCCTGGTGGTGGCCGGGCCGCAGGCACCGGACGCCGTGACCGAGGCCATAGGCGCCATACCGGCACAGACGATGCAGACCCTGGACGGCAACCAGGGGCTGGTGGTGCGCCTGGGCGCGGACAAGTTCGTGCTTGCTCTCTATCCCGACCATGCCCCCGCCGCGTGGCAGACCCTGAAATCGCTGGCACGCCCGGTCGGCAGCGCGGTGTGGGACTGGCTACGCCTGAGCAACGGCATACCCATGATCGTGGCTGCCACCCAGGACCAGTTCGTGCCGCAGATGGTGAATTGGGAAATCCTGGGCGGCGTGAATTTCCAGAAGGGCTGCTATCCGGGCCAGGAAATCGTCGCGCGCTCGCAATACCTGGGCAAGCTCAAGCGCCGCATGCTGCTGGCGCATGTGGACGGCGGCAGGCCGGCGCCGGGCGATGCGCTGTACTCCGACGACCTGCCCGGCCAGGCCAGCGGCACGGTGGCCAATGCCGCCCCCGCACCGGGCGGCGGCTACGACCTGCTGGCCGTGTTGCAGACCGAAAGCGCGAGCCATCCCGTGCATTGGAAAACCTCGGACGGGCCGATCCTGAGCTTCCGTGGTCTGCCCTACGCCCTGCCTTGAAACCGGAAACGGCAGTCACCCCTCCGCCACACGCACGCGCGGCGCCAGGGCGCAGAGCAATTCGTAGCTGATGGTGCCGGCGGCGGCGGCCACCTCTTCCACCGGCAAGCCCTCGCCCCACAGGGTCACCGGACTGCCTACACAGGCCTCAGACAGATTCGACAAATCGACCGCCAGCATGTCCATGGACACCCGCCCGACCAGCGCGGTGCGGCGCCCCGCCACCAGCACCGGGGTGCCGTTGGGGGCATGGCGCGGATAGCCGTCGGCGTAGCCGCAGGCGACGATGCCCACGCGCGCGGCCTGCGCGGCACGCCAGGCCAGCCCGTAGCCGACGCCCTCGCCCGGCGCCACGTCCTGCACAGCGATGATTTCGCTGGTGAGCGTCATGGCGGGGCACAAGCCCAATGCCGCCGCGCCGGTGTCGACGAAAGGCGAAGCTCCGTACAGCATGATGCCCGGGCGCGCCCAATCGGCGCGGCTGTCCGGGTAACGCAGCAAGGCCGCGGAATTGGCCAGCGACAGGGGCAGCCGATAGCGCCGCGCGCGTTCGAGAAAAGGCGCCAATTGCCACGCCACCCCCGCGGCCTCGTCCGCAGTGGCGAAGTGGGTCATGAGAGTCAGCGTGCCGCCCCGCGCCAGCGTCTGCGCACGCGCGACGATGCCCTCCATCTCGCCGAGCGCAAAACCCAGGCGGTTCATGCCGCTGTCGAATTTGAGGTACAGATTCAGCGCGCCGAGCCGGGCCGAGTGCTCCAGCATGTCCAATTGTTCGGCATGGTGCACGACCGGGGTGAGCCTCAGTTCGTAGCAGGCCGGAATCTCGGCGGCATCGAAGTACCCTTCCAGCAGCAGGATAGGTTGTCGGACGCCCAGATCGCGCAAAGTCGCGGCCTCTTTCAGCGTCAATACGGCATAGCCGTCGGCGGCCGCCAAAGCGCGCGCCGCGCGCGCCAGCCCATGACCGTAGGCGTTGGCCTTGACCACGGCCCAAAGACGCGCCGCGCCCGCGTGGGAGCGCGCCACCCCCAGGTTGTGCGCCAAGGCAGCAGGAGAAATGCGGGCAAGCAGCGGACGCACCGTCGGGGGCCGCGCCTCAATAGCCCGGCGCGAGATTTTCGAAGCGCGTGTACTGCCCCAGGAAAGCCAGGCCCACGGTGCCGATGGGGCCGTTCCTCTGCTTGCCTATGATGACCTCGGCGCGTCCCTTGTCCTGGGAATCCGGGTTGTAGACCTCGTCCCTGTAGATGAACAGGATCACGTCGGCATCCTGTTCAATAGCGCCCGACTCGCGCAGATCCGACATGACCGGACGCTTGTTGGGGCGCTGTTCCAGGGAGCGGTTGAGCTGCGACAGCGCGATCACCGGGCAGTGCAGCTCCTTGGCCAGCGCCTTGAGCGAACGCGAGATTTCCGAGATTTCCGTGGCGCGGTTCTCGCCCTGGCTGCTCGCCGACATGAGCTGCAGGTAATCCACCACGATAAGGCCCAGCTTGCCGCATTCGCGCATCAGGCGCCGCGCGCGCGCGCGCAGTTCCAGGGCGTTGAGCGCCGGGGTTTCGTCGATGAACAGCGGCGCTTCGTCCAGCTTGGCGAGCGCATGCGTGAGGCGCGGCCAGTCGTCTTCCTCCAGGCGGCCGGTACGCAGCTTGTGCTGGTCGAGCTTGCCCACCGAGCCCAACATGCGCATGACCAACTGCTGGCTGGCCATTTCCATGGAGAACACCGCCACCGGCAGACCCAGGTCTATGGCCACATTCTCGGCGATGTTGAGAGAGAAGGCCGTCTTGCCCATGGAGGGGCGCCCGGCGACGATGACGAGATCGCCGGGCTGCAGGCCGGAGGTCTTGCTGTCCAGATCGGCAAAGCCCGTCGGCACCCCGGTCACGTCGCTGTCGGAATCGCGATGGTAGAGCTCGTCGATACGCTCCATGGCCTGCACCAGGAGCGGCTTGAGCTTCTGGAAACCGCCGCCGCCGCGATGTCCGGCCTCGGCAATCTCGAACACGCGGGCCTCAGCCTCGTCCAGCAGTTGCGAAGCGTTCCTGCCAGCCGGGGCGTAAGCCGAATCGGCGATCTGCGTGGCGGTATCCACCAGGCGGCGCAGCACCGCGCGCTCGCGCACGATTTCGGCATAGCGGCGGATGTTGGCGGCCGACGGCGTATTGCCCGCCAGGGCGGCCAGATAGGCCAGGCCGCCGGCATTCTCCAACTCGCCCCGGCCGCGCAGCGCCTCCGCCACCGTCACGGCGTCGGCCGGCTTGCCGGCATCGACGAGCAGCGCAATGGCGCGCAGGATCTGGCGATGATCCTGGCGGTAGAAATCCTCTTCGCCCAGCAGGTCGGCGATGCGGTCCCAGGCTTGGTTGTCCAGCAGCAGGCCGCCCAGCACGGCTTGCTCGGCCTCCACCGAATGCGGCGGCAGGCGCAGTTGGGCGAGCTGGGTGTCGGCGTTCGCAGCCAGGGGGTGGATGGCAGCCATGCGGGAATTCTAAGCTCGGGTTTTCCGGCTGCATAGCGGCAACTCTGGGGAAATGCTGGGGATAAGACGGTATAGTGTGTGCATAGTCAACGGCCCCCGCCGGCCCTGCAACCATGAGCCTATCTTCCTCCGAACTGGAATCTCTGACGGCCCTGCGGCGCGACTTGCACGCCCATCCGGAACTGGCTTTCGAAGAGCACCGCACATCGCAGCGGGTCGCAAGCTGGCTCGCCGGTCTGGGGCTGGAAGTAAGCACCGGCTGGGCGGACACCGGCGTGGTGGGGGTGCTGAGCGCCGGCGACTCGGGGCGCTGCATCGCCTTGCGCGCCGACATGGATGCACTGCCGCTGGATGAGCTCAATCACTTTCCGCACCGCTCGCGCCTCCCCGGCAAGATGCACGCCTGCGGCCACGACGGCCATACCGCCATGCTCTTGGCAGGCGCCACCCTGCTCGCGCGCAACCCTGCCTTCGACGGGACGGTGGTATTCATTTTCCAGCCTGCGGAGGAAACTGAGGGCGGCGCGCGCGCCATGATCGAGCAAGGCCTGCTGGAGCGCTATGGCATTACCCGCGTTTACGGCCTGCACAACTGGCCCGGCCTGCCGCTGGGACACTTCGCCGTGCACAGCGGCGCGGCCATGGCCGGTACCGACCAGTTCCGCGTCCTGCTCAAAGGCCGCGCCGCCCATGCCGCCATGCCCCATCAGGGCAGCGACCCCGTGCTGGCCGCCTGTGCCCTGGTACAGGCGCTGCAGAGCATCGTGGCACGGCGCATCGATCCCCTCGACGCCGCAGTGCTGTCGGTAACGCGCCTGCACGCCGGCTCGGCTTATAACGTGATCCCCGAGCAGGCGGAACTGGGCGGCACGGTGCGCACCCTGAGCCCAGCCACCCAGGATCAGGTGCACAGGGCCATGGAAGCGCTCTGCCGGGGCACGGCCCAGGGCTACGGGCTAGAGGTCGAGTTGGAATACCGCGCCGGCTACCCCCCCACCATCAACGACGGCGCCGAAGCCGAGCGCTGCGCCGCGGCAGCCGCCCGCGTGGTGGGCTGGGAACGGGTACACAGCAACCTGCCGCCTTCCATGGGCGCGGAAGATTTCGCTTATTTTCTGCAGGCGCGCCCCGGCTGCTACGTCTGGCTGGGCAACGGCGAGGCCGAAGGCGACTGCCGCCTGCACAACCCGCGTTATGACTTCAACGACGCTCTGCTGCCAATAGGCGCGGCCTACTGGCGGGGCCTGGCGGCCGCCGTCCTGCCGCAAGCGCGGAGTTGATCCGGAGCGATCTCGATGCAAAGGGCTACCCACGGAACCCCCTGCCGTGCGGCAGCAAGGCCCGGCCCGATTCGCAACGAGAAGATTTGGCCGATAACCACTTGAAATCAATCAAACAAAAGGCCTGCACATATTGTTGTCAATACACAACAAGCCAGTGACTATGCATTCGGCCACTATATTTCTTCGGGCTTTTTGCTAGAATCCCGCGGTCGGTTGGATTTCCAGTCCCTGACCGATTGGTATGGGTTTATCCACTTTTTTAAAGGGAAGATGATGAAATATTCCGTCCTTCTGGCTGCTCTTCTGGCTGTTTCTCTGTCCGCCTGCGGCAAGAAAGAAGAAGCCACCACCACCGAAACCGCGCCTGCTGCGACCACCGAATCCGCTGCCCCGGCCGCGCCTGCTGCTGAGTCCTCCTCCGCTGCCCCGGCCGCGCCTGCTGCTGAGTCCTCCTCCGCAGCTCCGTCTTCCGACGGCACCGCGACCTCCGGCTCTTCCAACTAAGGAAATCCGGACACGAAAAGCCGGCTTGGCCGGCTTTTTTTTCGTCTCGCCCCGGCTAAGCCCGATAAGCGGTAGAGGATTCTCTTCCGTCGACAGTTTTTACGGCACCCGCGGCGACGCCTTCAGTCCGTTCGTCCTTCCCATGCCACCGCCGACGCCGCTGCGGGCCGGCTGATGCCTCAGCCGCGTCCCAGACAAGCCGCCATGCGCGCGACGGCTTCCTGCAACCGTTCCAAAGGCACGGTGTAGGCGAGCCGTACGTAACTCCCGGCATCATGCGTGCCAAAATCGATACCGGGCGTGAGCGCCACGCCGGCCTCATCCAGCAGCTTGGCGCACAAGACCTGGCTGTCCAGCCCCAGGGCAGTGCAATCGGCATAGACATAAAATGCTCCTTGCGGCCTGACCGGGACGCGAAAACCCAAAGCGCCAAGGGCGGCAACCAGATAATCGCGCCGTGCCCGCAACTCCTCTTTGCGCGCCTCCAGAATATCCAGCGTCTGAGGCGCAAAGGCCGCAAGGGCTGCGTACTGGGCAGGTGTGGAGGGCGCCAGGAAGATGTTCTGCACCAGCCGTTCAAGGCCGTCCAGGGCCCACTGGGGCGCCACCAGCCAACCCAGGCGCCAGCCGGTCATGTGGAAGTATTTGGAGAAGCTGTTGATGACGAAGGCGCCGTCGTCGAGCGCCAGGGCGGTGACATAACCGGGTTCGTAGATGAGTTCCTGGTAAATCTCGTCCACGATCAGATGCGCGCCGCGCGTGCGACAGAGTTCGGCTATGGCGGCCATGCCCGCGCGATCCACCGCCGTGCCGGTGGGATTGGAGGGCGAAGCCAGCAGCACCGCCTGAACCTTGGCGCTCCAATGGTCCTCAAGCAGAGGCGCGCTCAATTGGAAGCCGCTATCCGGCCCCACCGGCAGGCTGCGCGGCACCAGATCGAGGAAACGCGCGAAATGGCGGTTGCAGGGATAGCCCGGGTCGGCCATGAGCACTTCGCCGCCGGCGTCCGCCAGGGCGCCAAGGGCAAGGAGCAGCGCGCCGGACGATCCCGGCGTCACCACCACGCGCTCGGGCGCCACTGTCACGCCGTGGCGTGCGTGGTAATGGCGGGCGATGGCCTCGCGCAGTTCCGGCAGTCCCAGGGCCGTCGTGTAGTGCAAATGACCGGCCGCGAGCGCGGCCATGCCGGCCGCGACCACGGGTGCGGGCGTGGGCTCGGCCGGCTCGCCGATTTCCAGATGGATGATGGAGCGGCCCTGCGCCTCCAGCGCGCGGGCGCGCGCCAGAATGTCCATCACCTGGAAGGGTGCGATGTGATCCAGGCGATGCGCCAGACGCATGCCGCCCGGCCTCTCAGGCGGCGGCAACGCCGTGCTCGGCAAGGAATTCGCGCACGAAATGTTCCGGCTTGGCGCTGTGGAAACGGGCCTTCTCTTCGCCGTCCTTGAACAGCAGCACGGTGGGAAAGCCACGCATGCCGTAGCGGCCCGCCAGCTTCATGTTGTGGCCTTCGTCGACCTCGACCTTGGCCAGCAGGAAGCCGCCGCCGTAGGCGTGCACGACGCGCTCCAATATGGGGGTGAGCATGGTGCAGGGCGGACACCAGTCCGCCCAGAAATCCACCAGCACGGGAATATGGCGCGAGGCCTCGATGACCTGGGTCTCGAAATCCTCGACGCCGGTTTCGAAAATGTAGCTTTCAGGTTTTTTCATGGAAATGCTTGGGTCGAACGGGCCAGGGGATCCTGGCGGTAAAAAAGCCGCAGTTGCTCGTACACAGGCGGGTAAATCTGCGCCAGTATAGCCGGGCGCAAAAAAAATACCTCGCTCAGCACGGCGAAGAATTCGGCGGGGGACTCGGCCGCATAGGCATCGATAGCGCCTTCCAGTCCCAGGTCCGCGCGGCGGCAGAAGTTGTCGTAGGCCACGGAAAAGGTGTCCGCCCAGGCTGCGACGCGCATGTCCGCATGCAGCGGCGGCAGACCGTTGGCGCTGCCGTCGAGCATGTCCAGCTTGTGGGCGAATTCGTGGATCACGACATTCGCTTCGTCCCCGGCACGCCCGGCCACGTCGGCCGCGGAAAAAATCAGCGGTCCACCCTGCCAGGCCTCGCCCAGATGTGGGTAGCGGGTTTCATGCACCACCCCGGCCTCATCCGTGTAGCTGCGCTGCGGAACGAAGGCGTCCGGATAGATGACGATCTCGCGCCAGCCGCGGTACCACGTAAGCCCCAGATTCAAGACCAGCAGACAACCCTGGGCCGCGATGCGCTGCACGATGCGTTCGGTCAGCACCAAGCCTTGCACCGCGCTGAATTGCTTGGCGGCGATAAAGCGCGCCGTCAGTTCTTGCAGGCGTTGCGCGTCGCCGGCGTTCAGAGGCGCAAACAGCGGCAGGGCCAGGGTCGCACGCCATTCGGCCGCGTCCAGGGGGTAGACCGCCGGAATGCCGGACAGCCATTTCCTCAGCCCGTCCCAGCCGCCGAATTTCAGGGCTCGCCCTCGGGCAGCAACTCCGGCCCCTGGCGCAGGTGCTCCAAATCCACGCGCTCGATCTGGGCAAAGCGGCGGCTGATCTTGAGGCTGGTGGTATGCACTTCCTGAGCGTCCTCGTTAGCCTGGCGGATATGGCCGGCGAGCTTTTTCATGCGTTCGTCGAAGCGGCCGAATTCCTTGCCAAGGCGCGCCAACTCTTCCTTGATGATGTGCACTTGGCGGCGCGTCTCCACGTCCTTGATGACGGCGCGCGCGGTGTTGAGCACCGCCATCAGGGTGGTGGGCGAGACCAGCCAGACACGCCGCGACAGGGCATATTCGACCAGATCGGGGTGGTAAGCGTGGATTTCCGCAAACACCGCCTCGGCCGGCAGAAACATCACCGCACCGTCGCTGGTGACCCCTTCGATGATGTATTTCGCCGCGATGTCGTCCACGTGTTTCTTCACATCCGCCTTGAACGCGCGCTGGGCCTGCAGGCGGTCGGATTCGGCCGTTTCGCGCTCGAACATGCGGTTGAAGTTTTCCAGGGGAAACTTGGAATCGACCGCCACCTGCCCGGTCGGCTCGGGCAGCCTGAGCAAGCAGTCCACGCGGCTGCCGTTCTCCAGCGTGACCTGGAAATCATAGGCGGTGGGCGGCAGCAGATTGCGCACCAGGGCCTCGAGCTGCACTTCGCCGAAAGCGCCGCGGCTGCGCTTGTCGCCCAGAATTTCCTGCAGCGTCACGACATTGCTGGTGAGGCCGTCGATCTTCTTCTGCGCCTCGTCTATGGTGGCCAGCCGCTCCATGACGCGAGCGAAGGTGTCGTTGGTGTTCTTGAAGCCCTCGTCCAGGCGCTCGGCCACCTTGCCGGAAATGTCCGCCAGGCGGGCTTCCACGCCCTGGGCAAGCTTTTCCACGGCCGCGCTCAGCTGCGCCCCGACCTTGTGCAGGCTGTCCGCCAGCTGGGCGCGCTCGGCGCGCGCCTGCTCCATGAGGTTGTGCTGCAAGCCTTCCGAGAATTCCCGCATCAGGGCCTGTTGCGCCTCACGGCTTTGCGCTAGCTGCGCGCTATGCGCCTCCTTGAGCGCTGCCAGCTCGGCGCGCGTGGCGGTAAGTTCCTGCGACACCGCGCCGCGCAGGCGCTCGCCATGTTCCTGCAGGGCGCTGAAGGTGCGCTCCGCCTGGCGCGCCAGGCCCTCGTGGAGGTCATTGAGCATGGCGCGGTGGCGCGCCTCCTGGCCGCCTTCCAGGGCCGCGGGCAGGCGCACCAGGCGCAACAGCAGCCAGACGAGCAGGGCCAGATTGGCTGTTCCCAGCAGGGCGATCAGGGTGTAGGACATGATGGCGGCATTATCCCGGAAAGCATCCCGGCCCGGGGCAACGGCGCGCGCCCATACTTAAGCTTAACGTAAGTATTTGTCTGGCAAAGAAAATTTTTAGCAACCCTGGTGAACCACCGGCCGAACCCCTGTACAATAAGAATAATTCTCAATAACCGTTCGCGCCCCACATGGATACGACCTCTGTTTACCCGGCCCCCTTGCCGCTCAAGCGCCGCCAGGTCTTTCTTGCCGTGCTGGGCCCTGGCCTGGTGGTCATGCTGGCGGACACGGATGTGGGCAGCATCATCACCGCCGCGCAAAGCGGCGCGCAATGGAATTACCATCTGCTGCTCCTGCAACTGATCCTGGTCCCCATCCTGTACGTGGTGCAGGAACTCACCGTGCGCCTGGGCATATTCACCGGCAAGGGGCATGGCGAGCTGATCCGTGAAACCTTCGGCCAGGGCTGGGCCTGGCTTTCGGTGAGTGGTCTGGCGGTGGCCACCATGGGCGCGCTCATCACCGAATTCACCGGCGTGGTGGGGGTGGGCGAACTCTTCGGCCTGCCGCGGATTTTTAGCCTGGGCGCCGCGGCGCTGCTCCTGCTCGCCATCGTGTGGACGGGCTCCTACCGCCGGGTGGAGCGCGTCGCCATTCTGCTGGGCCTGTTCGAGTTCGCGTTCTTCTGGGTCGCCTACCAGTCCCACCCGCAGGCCCATGAACTCATCGGCGGCAGCCTGCACATGCCGCTGGACCAACCCGCTTACCTCTATCTGGTGGCGGCCAACATCGGCGCGGTCATCATGCCCTGGATGATTTTCTACCAGCAGTCGGCGGTGGCGGATAAGGACCTGCGGCCCGAGCATTACCGCGACGCGCGCTGGGACACCGCGATCGGCGCCCTGCTCACCCAGTTGGTGATGGCCGCCGTGCTCGTGGCCTGCGCCGCCACCCTGGGCCGCCACCGCGCCAACGCGCCGCTCGACAACGTAGCCGACATCTCCCAGGCACTGACCCACTTCCTCGGCCCCGATCTGGGCCGCCTGCTGTTCGGCCTGGGCATCTTGGGCGCCGCCCTGGTGGCAGCCATCGTCGTGTCCCTGGCGGCGGCCTGGGGCTTCGGCGAAGTCACCGGCTACAAGCATTCGCTGGAGCACCACCCCCTGGAAGCGCCCTGGTTTTATCTCGTCTACACCCTGGGGGTCGCGGGCGGCGCGGCCGTAGTTTATTTCGTCCCCAATCTGGTCGCGCTGTCCCTGGGCGTGGAAGTCATGAATGCCCTCATGCTGCCCCTGGTGCTGGGCTTTCTGGTCGCCCTGGCCGTCAAGGCCCTGCCCGCCGAGCATCGCCTGCGCGGGCCCTACTTTGCTCTCGTGCTGGGGGTGTGCTGCCTGACCGCCGGGCTGGGGGTGTATGGGGGGCTCAGCGGTACGGGCCTGTTCTGAACCCGCCCGCGCGGTGCAAGGGCTATTGGGCGCTGTCCTCGACGGCGTCGGTGTTGATGATGAGCCTGACTTTGTCCGGAATCACCGGCAGATAGGCCTTCATGCCGAAGTCGGAGCGCTTGAGCCGGCCCATGGCATCAAATCCGCATACTTCTTTTTTCAGAATGGAGCTGATGCCGCAATGGATGCGCGTGACTTGCAGCGTCACCGGGCGGGTAACGCCATGCAGGGTGAGGTCGCCTTCCACCGTAGCGCGGTCCCGGCCATGGTAAATCACCTTGGTGGACTTGTAGGTCATAGTGGGATACTTGGCGGCGTCGAAGAATAGCGGACTTTTGAGATCCTTGTCGCGTGTGGCGTCGCCGGTATCGAGCGAGTTCACATCTATGGTGGCCTCGACCGAACCCAGGCCTTTTTTGCGGTCCATGGTAATGGTGCCGGTGGTATGGTTGAACTGCCCATGCATCATGGAAAACATAAGATGGCGAATATCGAACTGCGGAAAGGTGTGGGCCGGATCCATCGTGTAAGTGGCGGCCTGTGCAGAACCGGCAAAGACCAGGGCAAGCAGGGCGGCGGTAGCGATACGCATGGGGTCTCCTCGATATCAGGCGCGGCACGTGCCGCGGAAAACCAAGCATAGCCCAGGCGGGCGCAGGCCAACGGACGGCTTTTTCGAACGAGTTTTTCGGCGCGCCTGTCAACCGAAACACCGGGCGGCGCGTTTTGCCCTTGGTCTTCTGCCCCACTTCGTTAAGCCCAGATTATCATGACCACTCCCGCCGGCCTGCAGAAAAACGCCCTCGGCCTCACCGAGTCGACCATCATGGGCGTGGCCGGGACGGCACCGGTGTTTTCCATCGCCGCCACCAGCGCCACCCTCATGGCCGGCGTCGGTGTGCTCGCCCCGGCGAGCCTCCTGTACTGCGGGCTGATCATGTTCGGCGTGACCTTCGCCTACATGTACCTCAACCGGCTGGACGCCAATGCCGGCGCGTCCTACGCTTGGGTCGGCGCGATCTTCAACCGCACCCTGGGCTTTCTGTCCGGATGGGCCTTGCTCGTGGCCTCGGCCGTGTTCATGGTGTCGGGCACCATTCCGGCCGCCACCGCGACCCTGGAGCTCATCGATCCGGCCCGCATCAACGATACCGGCACCGTCACCCTGGTCGCGGCGGGGTGGCTCGTCGCAGTCAGCGCCGTACTCATCAAGGGCATCAAGCTCACCAGCTATGTGCAGGTGGCCCTCACCATGGTGGAGCTGGCGATCCTGGTGGTCATCGTCGGCGCCGCGGTGATGAAGTTCTCCGGCCATCCCGCGCATCCTCTTTCCCTGGCGGATTTCAGTCTGACGCACTTCAGCCCCCATCTGTTCACCCTGGGGGCGCTCACCGCGCTGTTCTTCTACTGGGGCTGGGACGTCACCGTGAATCTCAACGAGGAAACGCGCGACGGCGGCTGGATCGCCGGGCTGGGCTCGCTGTTGGCCATGCTGATCATCATCGCGCTGTTCATCCTGTTCGCCATGGCGACGCTGATGGTCCTGACCGACAGCGAAATCCAGGCCGCCAATGCCAACGTGGTATTCGCCATCGCCGAGAAACTATTTCCCAAGCCCTGGAGCTACATGGCGGTGCTGGCCGTGATGCTGAGCACCCTGGGCACGCTGGAGACATCCATCCTGCAATTCACCCGCACCATGTTCGCCCAGGGGCGCGACGCCATGCTGCACCCGCGCTACGCACGCCTGCATCCGTCATGGAACACGCCCTGGATCGCCACGCTGGCGATCGCCGTGTTCGGGCTGGTGCTGCTGTTCCTGGCCTCGTCCATTCCCAGCGTGAGCCAGATCATCCAGGATTCGGTGGATGCCATCGGCCTGCAGGCGGCGTTTTATTACGGGCTTGCTTGCTTCGCCTGCGTCTGGCATGTGTGGCGCACCCAGCCCAGGACGTCCTTCAACGTCGTGTTCTTGATGCTATGGCCGCTGAGCTCGGCGCTGTTTCTGTGGTTTGTCGGGCTCTATAGCCTGCCGACCTTCAACCTCACGAGCGACATCGTTGCCGTCGGCGGCATCGTTCTGGGCCTCCTACCCTTCTGGCTCAACCGCAATGTCCGCCAAGCGCTCGAAGCCCAGGCAGACAAGTAGCGCGGCCTCATCAGGGGGCGTGATCGGCGCCCTCGCCGCCGTCCTCATGCCCGCCGCTGCCACCCTTGCCTTTGCCGCCTTCGTGGCCCTCTTCTTCGCCGCCGGGGGCGTGAAACACATTCGACTCCAGACTCTTGCTGCCGCCGCCATGGGACGACGAGCCCTTGTGGCCCATGTCTGAGGGCTGGTGGCCACCCGTGGCGCCGCTTCTGCCCTTGGTACCCTTGCCGCCCTTGGCGCCTTCATGCCCGCCCCCAGTTTCGTGGCCACCCCCGGTTTCGTGACTGCCGCCCCCGCCGCAGCCGCCGCACTCGTCCTTCGCCTGGGCGCTGGCTAGCGGATGCAGTGGAAGCAGCCCGAACTGCCCGAGGGCAATGGCGCCGCCAAACAAGAGCGCGGCGAACAACACGCCGTGCTTGCACCCGCGCGGGGCGGAAACGACTGTGGGCTTCATGGGACTTCCTTTCCTGCGCATGCGCAGTTGACAAAAAAACGGAGGCCGCAAAAAGGCCTCCGCACCTGATTCCGCACGTGGGAATACCGGTCACTGGACAAATTGCAGCAGAGGCGTGTCGTGGATGAACAAGATCACGGCCCGGGCATCATCCACGGCCTGCGCGAAACCCGCAGCATTGGTCGTGGCCGTGGGCGCGGTCTTGAACACGGCATCGGCCAGTGTGGTTTCCGTCCATGTGACCGTGTTGTCCGCGTTCAGCGTGCCGACCTTGACTTTCTCGTCATAGGTAGCGGTGCGGTCGTAGGTGAAGCTGCTGTAGTCGTAATAGGTCTTGCCGTCGTATTGAATCGTTCCCGTAATGCCCAGGATGGGATTCAGATATTCGACCGTGTCGAGGTTCACGCTACCGTATTTATCGGACGCAGCGCCCAGGAAAGCGGCGGCATTGGTCAGATTCAGGGTGATAGAACCGCTGGACGTGGGCAGCGTCAGCGTGCCGCCATTCTTCAGGATGGCCTGATAAAGGGCCAGGTTCTCCAGAGGGGAGTCGATGGTGGCCGTGGTGCCGTCGGACTTGGTATAAAGAATCCGGCCCGCTTCATCGAATTCCACCTTGGTCGCATCGAGTATGGTCTTTTCAGCTTCCGCCAGTTGCTGATCGATCACCTTGGTGGACGCGCGGCTTACGCTCAGGCGGCTGAACTCCACGGTCTGCGGCACAGCGCCGGTGGGAACCTCGCCTTCGGGAGTCAGATAGATGAGGCTGCCGTCCGCGGCGATGAGAATTTCGTGGCCGTAATCATCCAGCACGGGCGTGCCGTCGGGGTTGCGCAGGATCACGTAGAGATCGCCGTAGAGATCGCCCTTCTTGGTGCCGGCGGTGCCTGGCTTGGTGCCGCCGCCGGCCTTGCCGCCCTTCACACCAGCCCATTCCGGCCGGTCGGAATCGCTTTCCTCGCCGGGCCCGCCCTGGCCCTTCATCATGACGTCGCTCTTACCCTTGCCGCCTTTCTCCTGGCCGTGGCCGCCGGTGGAGCCGTGCTGGCCTTTGCTTGCCCCGGCCTTGGTGCCGCCCTCGCCCTCGGCAGCGTAGGCCTTGGCCACCAAACCGATGCTCAGGTAGTGCGACACCATCGGCGCAGACAGCAAGGCAAAGACCGCTACGCTTCCGGACGCGGCAAGCTTCTTCAGATTAAACGTCGCGCTTTTCATAGGATTTCCCTTCGTAGATTTGAGATTGCGTACTCGCTGGCAAGTCCGACAAAAAACTTAAACCAACATTAAGACATTACGCACCTGGAAGAAAAGCATCATTGACAAATCGCAATCAACGATACTTTTTTATGTTAGACAAGAACAGCAAAAAATCTCTTTTTTGGATCCCTTGATGCGACCTCAGAAGTCAGAAGCGATAAAGAACGCCCAAGCTAAACAGGCTTTCGACAGTATCCATGCCGACCATGTCCGGCTGCCCGGCGGCCGTAGTCAAATCAAGGGCCGGATATTTCGTGTAAGAATACTCGGCGCGCCAGAACACATCTCGCGTGGCCGGCAGTTCCACACCTACGCCGAACCGCCTGCCCCTTGAGCGATTGTTCTCATCATAGGGTGAGCTGTTTCCCTGTATGTAGATCGTGTGGAAGCTGGTGTCCTGCAGTCCGTAACTGGCGTAAAGCATGCCGCCGCCCGCCAGCACGTAGCCCGCCCGCAGTGACGCCCCGTAGCCGCCGTTCTTCCTTAAGCTATAAGTCCTACCCCCTCCGCTGGTGACCCGCTCGTGCGCCCAAGCCGCATTGCTCGCCTCGGCCTCAAGCTCCAGACCTGCATACACCCGGCCCCAGGCGTGACCGTAGCCCGCGAACACCCCGGGAGTCACGCCAAACCCGCCATAACCGGCCAGGAGGTTAGTGGCGTCGTTACCGTGGTAAGCATCGAGAGAGGTGGTCAACGCTCCATGCCCGATCTCAACCCCGCCATAAAAGCCGGAATAATCAGGCACAGGCGGCGCCAGCCGAGATTTCCGGTCAGCATCGAAATGCCAGCCCAGCCCCAGGCGGAACAATCCTTCGCGGTTGCGGAAATCGTCCGCCCCCGTCTGATAGTTCATGACATAGCCGTCGTAGTTGGTGTAGGTGTAATCCAGGCGCACGAAGGCGTTGCCTGCGGCCCAAGCCTCGACGCCGAGGCCGTAGCGGCGGCCGTTCTGCGTGTTGTTCTGAGCAAAGCTCACACCGTCGTCGCGCGTGTAATCGGTATGAAAATCCGTGCGCACCACGCCGGCACGACCATACAGCATGCCGCTGTCCAGCACGTAGCCAAGGCGAGCACTGAGCCCATAGCTGTCCCCGCTTTGCGCGCCGAACACCCGCCCGCCCGGGTAGTGGTTGTGGGTCCACCCAAGATTGCTGTTGTCTCCTTCCAATTCCAAACCCAGGTACCAGGGGTTGAACTCGACGCCATAACCGGCGAATACGCCGCCCACCGCGGCGCTGTCGCCAAAATCGGAAGTCAGCGTCCCATTCCCCGGGCGCGGGCTGAACAGCGTCGTGTTGAGTCCGCCGTAGCCCGCCTGCACGCCGCCATAGAATCCGCCGATGCCGGTAGGCGCGCGCAGCGCGCTGGTTAGCGCGCCCCCCTCGAAAGACTTCAATGGCGCGAACTGGCTGCCCAGCGTGAACATGACCTGGTTGCGCGTGTAGTTGCCATCGAGCACGTTGGATTCGCGGCGCAGAAAGCGGTAATCGGCGCCGACGTAGACATAGCGGCTGACGTCGTAGCGCAACCCGACCCCGGCATCGAGCAGCTTGTCGACGCGGTAGGCGCCATCGGTCAGGTCGTAGCCCTGGAAATCGCTGTGGATGTAGGCAGCGCGCACATTCAGCTTGAGGCGCGGCTGCAGCCAGTGCTCGATGCGCCCACCCACCGTCGTATCCAGCGAGCTGGACGAACCGGCCAAGGTCGTCTCCTCAACCGCGCGGTCGACAAAGCCCGTGACCGCGGTCTGGGGATCCGCGAACCATTTGATCTCGCCGCCGAAGTAAGGCGCGCTCACGTCCTGCAGGCGCGCGTCGCTGTAGTTCTGCAGCAGATGCCCGACATAGGCCTCGCCGGTCAGGCGCTTGGCCAGGTTCACGCTGCCGCCGACGGCCACCCGATAGCCGTCCGAATCGCGGTGATAACCGTTGTCGTCGTAGTATTGGGCGTAGCGCCGCGTGTCCGTGGCCGCCTGCGCGAACAGGTCGTAACCAGGCACCAGAGTGTAGCTCGCCCGCCCGCCGAGGGCGGTGAGGGTGCGATCGCGGTCATTGTTGTTGATCGGCACGCCGCTGTCGGTGGTGCCGTTGTCGTAATTCAACTTTTCGTAAGTACCGCCCAGGCGCAAGGCCACACGGCCCAGGCGCCGGAAGCCGCCGACATAGCCGCGAGTTTCCGTGTACACCGTCGGATACTTGCTGTTGAGCACCGCATCCGCGGTGGCACGGTCTTCGTGGTTGCGGCTCACGCCTGCACCGGCATAGATATTGGCGCTCGGCGAGAAATCATAGCGCCCGTCGGCATTTGCCCAGTAGTCCGCAGTATCTTCGGTCGTATGCGTACGATAACGATCGATGTCGGCACCGGCGCTGAAGTTGAGCATGTGCTTGGACCATGCCGATTTTACCGACACCGCGGGAGAGATGACGGTCACCCAGTCTTGCACCGGATTGGTGGGCGTCGCGTAGATGTTGTCGTCGGTATAGACCCGAGAGGGAAATCTCCGGATAAACAACGAAAGAACCCCACTTGAGACCTTTTACCTCCGTCTCCGGGTGCGGCACCAGATAAGGCAGCGGCATAGTAGGCAACAGTTTCACGGCCGGTGCCTGCGGAAACGGCTGCTGGCGCCTGGCCGGCCCAGTTTCGCCTCCTTGCTGGGTCTGCACCGGGGTAACGGAAGGTTGATCGGCGTACGCAGTGCCGAAAGTGGAGAGCGCTACGCCAAGCGCGAGCATGATTTTCTTCTTGGTGTGTTTCAGGATCATCCCCTGGTTGTTATGTCTTGATGAAGGCGCGCCGGGAAGCACCGAACGAATTTTTAAATCCTAAAATAAACGTATAGTTGGATTATTGATAATTCTCAATTTATTAAATTATTAAACCCAACTTAGTCCTCTGCTCGATGCTTTGCCTAGCTTCAACAAGCCATGCCTAACAGAGCAAAATGCAACGACATCACTTGGCAGGGCCATGCCGACTGCAGGCATTGCAGCGTTCGTCACCTGGTGCTGTTCGTCAATCTGGCCGACGCCGACCTCGATCGTACCCTCGCACCCATCGATGAACTGACCTATGCGCCGCAAACCCCCCTGTACCGCGCGGGCGAGCGTGGAGCGCACGCCTACACGGTACGCAGCGGGCTGTTGAAGCTTGTCCAATACCTACCCAACGGCACGCAGCGCATTGTTCGCCTGCTGCGCCCGGGCGACGTGGCCGGGCTGGAGATTCTGGTTCGCGGCGCCTACCACCACAGTGCCGTATGCATCGAGGCCACCGCCGTGTGCCGTATTCCCATCGCAGTGCTGAAAGACCTCGACGCCAGAAAGCCGGCCCTGCACCGCGAGTTGATGGCACGCTGGCAGCGCAGCCTGGATCAGGCGGACAACGTCATCACCCTCTTTTCCACCGGCAATTCGCAGGCCCGCGTCGCCCGCCTGCTGCTCCACCTGCGCCACCTGCCCGGAGAGGCCGCTTGCAACCTGCTGAGCCGCGAGGACATGAGCGCGCTGCTCGGCATCACGGTGGAAACCGCAAGCCGCATCGTGGCGGACTTCAAGCGCAGAAATCTGATCAGAACCGACAACGGGCAATGCGAATGCGACACCCCCGGCCTGCAGGCCCTCGCGCAGGACTGACTGCGCCCGCCGTGGCGCCAAAAAAAAGCCGCCCCATAGGGCGGCGTGTCCGGAGGAGACACGAACTAGGGAGTGAGCAGCGTCCCGGTCGTCCCTTCCGCGAGCGGCCGGATTCTGGTTATCTCGTGCACTGGTGCTGCATGTTGCGCGCCAGCACCAGCAGAAAGCGCAGGGTTTCCTGGTTCTCCTGCGTGCGCATGAGGCTCCACAGTCCGCCGATGCCGCCCGTCGCGGGCGGGCCCGCCTTGGCTTCGGCGCCGGATTTTTCCAGGCAGGTCAAAAGGCCTTCCACCATGTCGAGCTTGTTGACCAGCGCGGGCAGGGTTTCCGCCAGCTTCTCCAGCGTGCCGGCGTTGTCCAGGCGTTCCAGCATGCTGATGACCCGGTCGCCGCTGCCGCGCTGCAGGCGGTCGAGCAGCGAGAGCCCTCCGCCCACGGCGTCGGCCAGCCGGCTCACCATGTCGTCGGTCAGCGCGTCCTGCGCCGAGCCCACCAGCCGCGCCATGTCGGCCAGGCGATCCAGGTCGCCGGTGTGCACCAGCTTGGCGATCACCGGAATGGCCTTGGCCAGTTGGGCGCGGTTGACCTGATCGAGCAGGTCGATGCCGCCCCCCAGGGTTTCCGCCAGCCGGCTCACCATGTCGTCGGTGAGCGCGTCCTGGGCGGAGCCGTACACGCGCGCCAGTTGCGCCAGGCGCTCCAGGTCGCCGTTGTTCGCCATCTCGGCGAGATAGGGCAGCGCCTTGGCGACGCCGGACCGATTGACCCGGTCGAGCAGGTCCATGCCGTCCGCAGCCGTAGCCGCCAGCCGGCTCACCATGTCATCGGTGAGCGCGTCCTTGGCCGCCTGGATCAGCCGCGCGGCCTCCTCCGCATCCGTGGGCGAGGTAGTGTCGAGTTGGGCGTTCATGATGCCCTCCTTACAGCAGGCCGCGGGCCGAGGTCCAGTAGAGCTTGTTGTAAGCCGTCTTGAACCAGTGCACCGCGCGCGTCGGCGGTTGCGGGCTGGGCGGCGTGGTGTAGTTGAACATGGCATAGGTCGCCCGTTCCTTGCCCGCCTGGATGAAGCAGAACACCTTGCCGTCGTAATCGCGCACCGGCGCGCCCATCTTCACCACGGCGGCCAGGTTCTCGGCGATGACCTCGGCCTCGAAGTGCGCCGTGGAGCCGGCCTTGGAAATCGGCAGGTTGGTGGTGTCGCCCACCACCAGGACATTCTTGCCGTGCTCGCCTTCCATGTGCAAGGTGGCGCGGTTGGTGGGCACCCAGCCGTTCTGGAAGCCGGCCTTCTCCAGCACTTCCATGCCCTTGTGCGCGGGGATGGCGATGAGCAGGTCGTACTTGGTCTCGCTGCCTTCCTCGCTCTTCAGCACCTTGTTGGCGCCGTCCACTTCCTTCATGTTGAACAGCGTCTCATAAGTGATGCCCATGCGGTCGAACTCGGGCGCCGCCCACTTGGCGACGTTCTCCAGGCTGTGCACGCGGCCGATGGGATAGGTGTAATGGAGCTGCACCTTGTCGCGGATGCCGCGATCCTTGAAGTAATCGTTGAGCATGAAGGTGATTTCCAGCGGCGCCATGGGGCACTTGTGCGGCACACCCACGGTGATGACCACTCGCCCGCCCTCGAAATTGCGCAGCGCCTTGAACATTTTCACCGCGGTTTCTTCCGTGTAGAAGGTCTCGGCGTTTTCCGCCAGGCCCGGGATGCTCGCCATCATGGGGCGCGAACCCGTGGCGATCACCAGCACGTCGTAGTCGTAGCTCTTGCCGCTTTGCGCGTTCACCTGGTTCTTGGCAAAGTGGAATTCGGTCACCGGATCGACGTGGAACTCGATGCCCGGCTCCAGCAGGCTGGCCTGGTCACGGTAGAGCTCATCGGGTGTCATGCGCCCAACTGCCACATATAGCAAGCCGGGCTGGTACATGTGCCGGTCGGACGCCGACAGCATGATGATGCGCGCCTTGCCGGATTTGAGTTCGCCGTGCAGCCGGCGCGCCAAGTTGTTGGCCAGGATGGTGCCGCCCATGCCGCCGCCTACGATCAAAATCTTCATGTTGGTCTCCTCGTTGGTTTCGAAAACCGGCGCCCGCCACGAGCACCGTTCACTGCATCACTCCGTATTTATTTGGCCTTGCGCACGAGCACGTGCCACACGCCGCCTTCCTCCCTGGTTTCGATGAACTCGTGGCCCACCTTTTTCACCCACTCCGGGATGTCGTTGGCCGAGCCTTTGTCGGTGGACAGCACTTCCAGTTCGTCGCCGACCTGGGCCGCCTTCATGCCCGCGATCAGCTCCATCAGGGGGCCGGGGCAGAAGCTGCCTTTTGCATCGATGATTTTTTTCGCCATGTGGCGTTTCCTCCAATAAAAAATGTATGCGCCCGCTTATTGGTATAGACCTTCGCGACGCTCAGAACGACCACACCTGCGCGCCCTGGGCGTCGGACAGAAACTTGGTGAGCCCCAGCGGCTCGGCGAAATAGGGTTCCAGGGCCTCCTTCTCGATGCCCATGATATCCATGGCCATGGTGCAGGGATGCACCTTGGCGCCGCCCAGTTCCACCGCCTGTTCGAACAGGGTGCGGAAGGCGGGCGCCTTCTTTTCCTCCATCAGCTTGCCCATGGGCCCCTCGACAGGCGGAGCTTCGCTGGAACCCTTGAGGAAATAGCGCAGCGCATTCATGGAGACGAACACCGTCACCTCCATACAGAT
>JAJZSR010000104.1 GCA_021849595.1 Pseudomonadota bacterium
TCCGATCTCAGATACACGCGGCGTCCGCTCACCTTGATGACGTCGGCAGCGGTGACCGTCTGACCGATGACGGCGCGCTCGCCGTTCACTTGCACGCGGCCCTCGGCGATCCAGGCCTCCATTTCGCGCCGCGACCCCAGCCCCGCATCGGCCAGCGCCTTGTGCAGGCGAACCGCCGGACCGGCGGCAGCGCGGCGGGCCGCGGCGGCCTCGGCACGCCGGTTGAGCGTTTGCGTGTCGGGCCGGAAAGGCGTGCGTTTTTTCATGGAAGGGAACAAAGAAAGCCAGGGCGGCATTGTACGTCCTGGCCGGGCGGCAGACCCTATTCCCCGCGCCTAAACAGCTTGTCGAGCTCGGCCAGGGGCCACTCGAACCAAGTCGGGCGCCCGTGGTTGCATTGGCCGGCACGTTCGGTGGCTTCCATGGCGCGCAGCAGGGCATTCATTTCCGGCAGGCTCAGGCGCCGGTTGGCGCGTACCGCGCCGTGACAGGCAAGCGTCGCCAACAACTCGTTGCGCCGCTCTTCCAGCAGGCGTGTGACGCCGTATTCGCCCACCTCGCGCAGCACGTCGCGCGCCAGGGCCACGGGATCGGCATCCTTGAGCAACGCCGGCACCGCGCGCACCGCCACGGCCGTGGGCGACAGCACCGAGAGATCGAAACCGATGGTGCGCAGTTGATCGCCCGCTTCTTCGAGCAATGCGCTTTGCGCCTCATCAACGCTCAAGGTCACGGGGATGAGCAATGCCTGGGTAGGTACCGCCCGCGCATCCAGGGCGCGCTTGAGTTCCTCGTACACCACCCGCTCGTGGGCGGCATGCATGTCCACCAGCACCAGGCCGCGCGTATTCTGCGCCAGCACGTAGATGCCGTGCAACTGCCCCAGAGCGTAGCCCAGCAGCGGCATCTCCGCGTCCTCAGTGAGCGCTGAAACAGCCGCGGGCGGTTGTGCCAAGGCTGCGTAAAACGCCAGCCCCTGCGCCGCATCCAGCCTCATGCTTTGCTGCGCGGCAGGATATTGCGGCAGGGGCGCGTGCGGCACGTTGGCAGGCGCCGTCTCCAGGCGTGCCGCCGGCTGCTGTCCGGCCGTGCCGCCCAACGCGCGCTCCAGGGCGTGATAGAGGAACTGGTGCACGGCGCGCGCGTCGCGGAAGCGCACCTCGGTCTTGGCCGGATGCACGTTCACGTCCACCGCTTCGGCGGGAAGCTCCAGGAACAACACATAGGCTGGCTGGCGATCGTGATGGAGGATGTCCCGGTAGGCCTCGCGCAAGGCATGGCTTATCAGCTTGTCGCGCACATAGCGCCCGTTGACGTACACATACTGCGCCTCGCGCCCGCTACCGGCATAGGCCGGCAGCGCAGCCAGGCCGTGCAGGCGCAGCGGCCCGGCCTGGGCTTCCACCGCCACGGCGGCCGCGGCAAAGTCCTCGCCCAGCACCTGCGCAATGCGTCCCGCAGCATCAGTCGGCGCATGGCGCGCCTGCACCCGCTGATTGTGGCTCAGGGTCCAGCGCACCTGCGGGCTGGCCAACGCGAGCCTGCGCCACACTTCGGCGCAATGCCCATACTCCGTGGCCGCGCTGCGCAGGAATTTGCGCCGCGCGGGCGTGTTGAAAAAAAGCTCCGCCACGCTCACCACGCTGCCGCCTTCCAGTGCGCTGGGGCGCACTTCGCCCAGCCGACCACCCTCGCAGGCAACCTCCCAGGCATGCGCCTCGTCCCTGGTGCGGCTCGCCAGGCGCAGGCGCGCCACCGCCGCCATGCTGGCGAGCGCTTCGCCGCGGAACCCCAGACTGGCGACACGTTCCAGATCGTCGAGACTGCCGATCTTGCTGGTGGCGTGGCGCGCCAGAGACAGAGGCAGATCTTCGGGCCCCATGCCGCAGCCGTTGTCCTCCACCCGGATCAGACCCATGCCACCTTCTTCCAGGCGCACGTCTATGCGCGTGGCGCCGGCGTCCAGGCTGTTCTCCAGCAATTCCTTGAGCGCAGAAGCCGGGCGCTCCACCACTTCGCCGGCCGCGATCTGGGAAATCAGCGGGTCGGGCAGGACGCGGATGCGCGGCGTCATGGCTGACCGCGCCGAACGCGCATGGCCTCACCGAACTCGGCAAGGTCGGCGGCGGTGAGCAGGCGCCGCGCGGCGGGCAGGATGCGGCTGTTTTCCAGGTCCAGGTGCGCGCGATTGCGCACGATGAAATCCTCCACCAACGCCGCCGGCAGGCGCGCTCCCTGGCCATGCGCCAGGGTTTCAAGATCGCCTTCGAGCTGTGTCCACAAGGCATCGAGGGCACGGTGCTGAGTTTTCAATAGCGCCGGCAGATCGGCGAGCGCCGCATGCTCGCGATCCAGGCGCGCGAACAAGAGGGGGAACAGGTTTTCTTCCTCGTCCTGATGGTGCAGGGGCGCGGCCTGACGAAAATATTTGAGTATGCCCGCAGCCGCCCGCCCGGCCGCCGCGCCGCCGCCGTGGCGTCCGATATGGTAGAGAAGTCTTTCCAGCGTGGCACACTGCTGCTCCAGGCGGCCGTGGCAGGCTTGCAACAGCTCCAGCGGCGCATCGAAGCCCGCCGCGATGTCGTGTTGCAGCAGATTCATTGCCAGACGCTCCAGGGCGCGGCGCTGTGGCTTACGGCCACCATCACCAGATAGGCGAACACCGCCAGCGCCGCAAGCCCGCTCGCCGCACGCTGCGCCTTGCCGCGCGCACGCTTGAGCGCGAGGGTGCCGAGCACGATATAGGCCACCAGCGCAAAGAGCTTGGCCGTGAGCCAGGCATTGACGAAAGGATATTGGTGGATCATCACCGCCAGGCCGATGCCGCTGGCCAGGAGCACGGTATCGTTCACATGCGGAAAAATTTTCACCCAGCGCGCCTGCAGGCGGGGCGATTCCTGCAGCATCCAGGCATAACGCAGGAGAAACAAGGTCAGCGTGATGCCGACGGTGGCGATGTGGACGTTGCGGACGAGGATGAAATCCATGGCGGCAGACTGCGCATTGGCGAGTCCGTTATTTTATGGCTTTATCGCCCGCGCATACCCCGCCGAGCAGAACCGCCGCCCTCCTCGGCCAGGCGCGTGCGCTCCCAGGAGGGTTGGTGGTGAATGTAATCGACGATGCCCGTTACGATGGCCTTGGCGAGCTTCTCCTGGAAGACCGGGTCGATCAACTGCTTCTCTTCGACCGGGTTGGAGATATAAGCGGTTTCCACTAGGACGGACGGGATATCGGGCGACTTGAGCACGGCGAAGGCGGCCTGTTCGACATGGGAATAATGCAGCGGGTTCATCTTGGCCACCGCATCGAGCACGTCATGCCCCAGCTTCAGGCTGTCGTTGATGGTGGCGGTCTGCGACAGATCGAACAGTGTGCGGCGCAGGTATTTGTCCCTGACATTGAAGTTGACGCCGCCCACCAGGTCGGAAGCATTCTCGTTCCTGGCCAGCCAGCGCGCGGCCACCGAAGTGGCTCCCTTTTCCGACAAGGCGTACACCGAGGTGCCCTCGGCGATCACACCCGGCGGGGCCGAATCGGCATGGATGGAGACGAACAGATCGGCATGCAGCTCTTGCGCGATTTTTACCCGCTCGCCCAGCGGTATGAAGTAGTCGCCGTTGCGGGTGAGATAAGCCTTTATGCCCGGTTGCTGATCGAGCAGGGCCTTGATGCGCTTGCCGATGGCGAGCGTCACCGTTTTCTCGTGCACGCCGTCCGGCCCCGTGGCGCCCGGGTCTTCGCCGCCGTGGCCGGGATCCACCACGACGATGACCTTGCGCTGCGGCGGCGCGGCCGGGCTTTGCGACGCACGCGGCTGGTCCTGACCTTCGAGTATCTGTGCGGCGGAAAAACGCTTGCCCTGGGCAGGATAGAGATCGACCACAAGGCGATCGCCGTAGTCGCCCGTAGGCGGAAGGCTGAACACCGAAGGCCGCACGGGCACCTTGAGCGTGAGCACCACGCGCGTGACGCCGGGACGGTTAAGCCCCACCCGGATGGAGGCGATGAAGGGATCGTCGGCTTGCACCGCAGCCGGCAGCCTGTCGAGCACCGCGTTCGGCGCCACGTCGTGGAGATCGATCACCAAACGGTCGGGGTCGCCAAGCTGGAAATATTTGTACTCAATGGGCTGGCGGGACTCAATGGCAAGCCGGGTGTAATCCGGCGAGGGCCAGAGCCTGACCGCGCTCGGCTCCTGCGCGCGGGCCGGCAGCGCGAACAGCCACAGGCAGGCGAACCACCAGCCCAAGAGCACTACCGTGCGGAGTCGTCGAGGCAAATTTTTCCTTTCTCGCTCAAGGCCACGAGGTGCGCGCGGCGCGCATCGCCGGCCAATTCCAGCGTGACGCGCAAATCGGCCGGCGGCAACGAGCCGCGGCCTTTTTCGGGCCATTCCACGAGACGCAGGGCGTGTTCCCCGACGTCGTCGCGAAAGCCGGCATCCTCCCATTCTCTGGGATCGTGCATCCTATACAAATCATAATGATAGACGATAAACCCAGAAAGTGTATAAGGTTCGACCAGGGTGTAGGTCGGACTTTTCACCCGTCCGGCAAAACCCAGGGCACGCAGCAGGCCGCGCACCAGCATGGTTTTGCCCGCCCCCAGCTCGCCTTCCAGATACACGGTCATGCCGGGCGCCAGGCAATGGGCCAGGCGCGCGCCCAGCGCCAGCGTGGCCGCCTCGTCGGGCAGGTCGAGGATCAGGCTATCATCGGAGACATGCATGGCTCAGCGGATATGGCGCAACTGGCTGGGGATATCAAGGCCTGGGGCCGCGCCCTGGGCTTCGACGAACTGGGCATCGCCGACATCGATCTCAAGGAAGCGGAAACGCGGCTCTCCGCCTGGCTGGCGCAAGGTTTTCATGGCGAGATGGATTATATGGCGCGCCACGGCAGCAAGCGCAGCCGTCCCGCAGAACTCGTGCCGGGTACAGTGCGCGTTATCAGCGCGCGCATGAGCTACTGGCCGCACGCGCGGCCGGCCCAGGCGGTGCTGGAGGACGGAGAACTGGCCTATGTCTCGCGTTATGCCCTCGGGCGCGATTATCACAAGGTCCTGAGAGGCCGCCTGCAGGCGCTCGCACAACGCATCTCCGAAGCGGCGCCGCATGGCTATCGGGTCTTCACCGACAGCGCGCCCGTGCTGGAAGTCGCGCTCGCGCACAAGGCCGGCCTGGGCTGGCGCGGCAAGCACACCCTGCTGCTCACGCGCCGGATGGGCTCGTATTTTTTTCTCGGCGAGATCTACACCACCCTGCCGCTGCCGCCCGACGCGGCGCAAAGTGCGCACTGCGGCACGTGCAGGCGCTGCCTCGACGTCTGCCCGACCCAGGCTATCGTCGCGCCCTACAAGTTGGACGCGCGGCGCTGCATTTCCTATCTCACCATCGAACTGAAGGGCAGCATCCCTGTGGCCCTGCGGCCGCTCATGGGCAACCGCATCTATGGCTGCGACGATTGCCAGCTCGTGTGCCCGTGGAACCAGTTGGCCCGCGCTACGCCGCTGGAAGATTTTTCGCCGCGCCACGGCCTGGACGGCGCCCGGCTGGCGGAACTTTTTTCCTGGAGCGAGGCCCAGTTCAACGAGCGCCTGGCCGGCTCGCCCATCCGCCGCATCGGCTGGGAACGCTGGCTGCGCAATATCGCGGTGGCGCTGGGCAATGCGCCCGCTTCGGCCGAGGTGCTCAATGCCCTGGGCTTGCGCCGCGGCCATACCTCGGTCTTGGTGCGCGAGCATGTAGAATGGGCCTTGGCCCAACACGCCAACAAGCAAGAACGCGTCGAACGGAACGCCCCCTCATGAACAACACCAGCCCCATCGGCGTATTCGACTCCGGCATCGGCGGCCTCACGGTGGTGCGCGCCCTCATGGAGCGCCTGCCCTTCGAGAACCTGGTGTATTTCGGCGACACCGCGCGCGTGCCCTACGGCGTGAAATCGGTGGAAACCATCGCCCACTACACGACGCAGATCGCGCAGTTTCTCCTTGAGAAGAACGTCAAGCTGCTCATCATCGCCTGCAACACCATGGCGGCGGTGGCGGCGCAGTCGGTGCGCGACCTCTCGCCCGTGCCGGTGCTGGACGTGATCGATGCCGGCGCGCTGGCGGCGCGGCCGGGGCGGCGCGTAGGCGTCATCGGCACACCCACCACCATCAACAGCAATGCCTATGCGCGCGCCATCCACGAATACGAGCCGGCCATCCGCATCCACTCTCAGGCCTGCGCCCTATTCGTGCCGCTGGTGGAAGAAGGCTGGCTGGATCATGAGGTGACGCGCCTCACCGCGCGCGAATATCTGAAACCCTTGCTGGCGGAGAAGATCGACACCTTGGTGCTGGGCTGCACCCACTACCCCCTGCTCAAGCCGCTGCTGCAGGAAGTCGCCGGCCCCGGCGTCGCCCTGGTGGATTCGGCCGAGGCCATGGCGGAGCAGGCGGCCAGGCTGTTGCACGAGCGCGGCCTGGAAAATACGGGAACGGCGCCGCCGCGCTACGATTACTACGTCACCGACGTGCCCCTGCGCTTTCAGACCATAGGCGAACGCTTCCTCGGCCGCACGCTGCATCCCGTGCACGTGGTCAAGTGGTGAAGGATGCGCGCGCGCTGAATTTTTCTACGGCTCCGGAAAGCCATGGCGCGCCCGCCGCCGATACAGGATCACTTGTGAGACACCGCCCTGCCACCCTGCCCCCGGCGCCTCGAACATGTCGGCCCTGAACAGCCTGCCGCCGCTCCTGCTCTCCTTTTGCGCCGCCCTGCTGGCCGCCTTCGTGCTGGGGCTGGAATTGCACAACTATCGGCGCAACCAGCAGCGCGGCCTGGGCTTCGGCACTACGCGCACCCTCACCCTCATGGCCATGGCCGGCTTCGTGCTGTTCGAAGAGGCCGGCTGGGACGGCTATTTCGCCGGCCTAGCGCTCATCGGCCTGTGGCTCACGCTCGATTATTGGCGCCAGCTCAAAACCGGCCAGCAAAGCCTGCTGCCTTATCTCGTCGCCCTGCTGGCCACGCTGCTGGGCCCGCTCGCCCTGCTGGCGCCGCCCTGGTTCATGGCGCTGTATGTGGTGGTCGTGCTGCTGATGCTGGGCGCGCAGCCGGATATCCGCCGCTTCTCCGACACCTTCCGCACGGGCGAAGCCGTCACCCTCGCCAAGTTCCTGCTCATGGCCGGGCTGGTGCTGCCGCTGCTGCCCAAGGACCGCATCGCCGCCTTCGTGCCGGTGACTTGGTACCAAGTCTGGTTCGCAGTCATCGTCGTCTCCGGCATCTCCTACGCCGGCTATCTGGTGCAGACCTATTTCCTGCCGCGCGGCGGCCTGCTCGTCACCGGACTGTCCGGCGGCCTGTATTCGAGCACGGCCGCGACCGTGGTGCTGGCGCGGCGCGCGCGCGAGCTGCCGGCCGACGATCGCCTCATCGGCCCCGCCATCGTGCTGGCCACGGCCATGATGTATCTGCGCCTGTGGGCGCTGGTATTCATCCTCGGCCACCATGCCGCGGCCTGGCAGCTCGCCGCCCCCTTTGCCGTGCTGGTGCTGCTGACGCTGCTGTTCGCCTGGTGGCAGGCGCATCGCTTGGGCCCGCGCAGCGGCGCACCCCCGGAACCGCCCCCCGGCCACCCGCTGGAATTTTCCACCGCCTTGCTGTTCGCCCTGCTGTTCGTCGTCTTCGCTCTGCTCACCACCCAAGTGGTGACGCGCTACGGCAGCACCGGCCTGCACGCGCTGGCTTTCATCGTCGGCTTCACCGACATCGACCCCTTCGTGCTCTCGCTGCTGGCCGGCAAATACGCCGTAAGCGAGAGCGCCATCGTCGGCGCCGTGCTGGTGGCCAGCGGCAGCAACAACCTGCTCAAGGCGGCTTATGCCGTGGGTCTGGCACGGCGCCGCAACGTGGTGCCGGCCGCGCTCTGGCTGGCCGCGACCTGTCTGGCCTCCCTGCTCTACGTCTGGTGGCCGGCATGACGAGAAACGGTTTGATATCTTTCGCGCGCCGCTTGGTGAAGCCCCACGTGCTGCTGGGCCTGGCGGTCACCGTGCTGGGTGTGTTGAACCTGGCGCTCGGCTTCGGCCCGCTCTATTCCAGTCTGCTCGGCCTTGGCCTGGAACGCGCCCCGGGCGCCGGGCAACTGATCGCCTCGCTGGGCACCGGCGCGCGGCCGCTGCTGGGAATCGCCCTCGCACTGCTCGGCCTCGGACTGCTGACGCGCGCCCGCTCGGCCTGGGTCCTCGCAGTCGTGCTGCTGGCCGCCACGGCCGCCATCCAGGCACTGCACCGCCATTGGCTCGACGCCGGCGTGCACGCCGTACTGTTGGGGGCGCTTGTGCTGTGGCGGCGGGATTTCCGGCGCCTGAGCCTGCTGAGCGCCTATCTCATTTCGCTCGGCGGCATCCTCAGCGTGCTGCTGTACGGCACCTTCGGCACCTATCTGCTGGGGAGCGGATTTCATCCCGCCGTGAGGGACCTGCCCACGGCGCTGTACTTCACCTTCATCACGCTTTCCACCGTGGGCT
>JAJZSR010000105.1:0-1047 GCA_021849595.1 Pseudomonadota bacterium
GGTGCCGTCGGCTTCTCCACCCGCGAGCACAAGCTGTACGTGTACAAGGCCAAGGCCATCCTGCTGGCCGCCGGCGGCTGCGTGAACATCTTCCGTCCGCGTTCCGTGGGTGAAGGTACCGGCCGCGCTTGGTACCCGGTGTGGAACGCCGGTTCCACCTACGCCATGGCTGCCGAAGCCGGCGCCGAGCTGACCATGATGGAAAACCGCTTCGTGCCCGCCCGCTTCAAGGACGGCTACGGCCCGGTCGGTGCCTGGTTCCTGCTGTTCAAGGCCCAAGCCGTCAACTCCAACGGCGAAGTCTACATGCAGAAAAACAAGGAGATGCTGAACGACTACCCGCCCTATGGCCAGGCTGCCGTTCCCGCTTCCTGCCTGCGCAACCACCTCATGCTCAAGGAAATGAAGGAAGGCCGCGGCCCGATTTACATGGACACCGTGACCGCGCTGGCCAAGCTGAAGGAAACCCTGTCCCCGCGCGAAGTGAAGCACCTCGAAGCCGAAGCCTGGGAAGACTTCCTCGACATGTGCGTCGGCCAGTGCGGCATTTGGGTCGGCGAGAACGTCGAGCCCGAGAAGAAGAACTCCGAGCTGATGCCGACCGAGCCCTACCTGCTGGGTTCGCACTCCGGCTGCTGCGGCATCTGGACCTCCGGCCCGACCGACGTCGGTGCTCCCACCACCGAAGATCACGCCGACAAGGCCAAGATCCCGGCTCACCTGCCCTCGGGCTGGAACTGGGGCTACCGCGGCATGACCACGGTGAAAGGCCTGTTCACCGCCGGCGACGGCGTGGGCGCTTCCGGCCACAAGTTCTCCTCCGGCTCCCATGCCGAAGGCCGCATGGCCGCCAAGGCGATGGTCAAGTATTGCGTGGACAACAAGGACATGAAGCCCGAGCTGGACACCGATACCGCCACCCTGGTGGAAGATATCTACCGTCCCGTGCGCACCTTCCTGGAGTTCAAGGACTACACCACCGCCATCGACGTCAACCCCAACTACATCACCCCCAAGATGCTGCAGTTCCGCCTGCAGAAGATCATG
>JAJZSR010000105.1:1057-8402 GCA_021849595.1 Pseudomonadota bacterium
GGATCTGCACGAACTGCTGCGCGCCTGGGAGAACTACCACCGTATCCTCACGGCGGAAGCTCACCTGCAGCACATCCTGTTCCGTCAGGAGTCGCGCTATCCCGGCTTCTACTACCGCATGGACAAGAACTTCGTGGATGAAGAGGGTTGGAAGTGCTTCGTCAACTCCGTCTACGACAAGGACACCAAGAAGTGGAACTGCTTCAAGCGCAAGCACTACGACCTGGTCGACAAGTCCAAGCTGTTCAAGCCCGCTGCCCACTAAGCGGCAGGCTATTGGCATCCGCCGGCTGCGCCAGCCTTTTGGCTGGTGCGCCGGCCAAACCGGGCACCTTGTGTGCCCGGTTTTTTTCTATCTAGTTCTATCTAAGCCGCTCCCGCCCAAGGGGTTTTTTGGAAAAGCCCGGGTAAAGAGTAAACTGCGGGCCTCTGGGCAGTTCTTGCAGCAAAGGTATCACCATGAGCGACGACAAAATTCTTATTTCCGACTCCCCCTTCACACCCAGCCCGGTATTGCCGGCCAGTTTTGAAGGCGATAAGGTCATCCAATTTCAATGTCGCAAGGGCATCGACTGCTGGAATGCCTGCTGCTCCAACATCGACATCATGCTCACGCCCTATGACATCATCCGCTTGAAGAAGCGCCTAGGGCTGACCTCCACCGAATTTCTCAAACAGTACACCTACCCCTTCGAATTCGGGCGCAACGATATTGCCGGCGTCAAATACAAGCCGGTCGAAGGCGGTACCGCCTGCCAGTTCATGCGCCCCGAAGGCTGCAGCGTATACGAAGACCGGCCAACGGCCTGCCGATACTATCCCATCGCCCTGCTTTCGCTGCGCCGTGCCGATGAGTTCACCGACCGCGCCCAATATGCCCTGGTACAGGAGCCGCACTGCAAGGGCCATTTCGAGCCCCGCTCGCTGACGGTGGACGAATACCGCAAGGAGCAGGGGCTGGCCGACTACGACGAGTACGGCCGCGCCTGGCGCCAACTGATCCTCAAGAAAAAATCGGCCGGCCCCACGGTCGGCAACCCTTCGCAGCGCAGCCTGCAGTTGTTCTTCATGGCCTGCTACGACGTCGACCAGTTTCGCGAATTCGCCACGTCGCCATCCTTCCAGGACGTCTACGACATTCCTGCCGAAGAGCGTGCCAAATGGGGGGACGACATAGAATTGATGAACTTTGGTTTCCGCCTCATCCGGCAGGTGTTGTTCAACGAAATGACCATCTCCATGCACCCGGACGCCATGGAACGGCGGGTGGCGCGCAAGAAAGAGCGCGAGGCTGAACTGGACAAAATTATCGAGAAAATGCCCACCGAGGAATTCGTCCGGCCGATTCCGGAAGAGGAAAAATACGACAAATACAAGTTTTCGGATTCCTGATCGCTGCCGTTCCCACGGAGGGATACCGCAGAGAAGATTTCCCCCGCGTGCCAGGACGTTTTGCCGCCGAGCCTAAATTTCCCGCCCCGAGAAACCGCCATGCGCCTGCTCATACTGTTCTGTCTCTTCGTCCCGCTGGCCGCCCATGCCGACTTGTTCAAGTGCGTCGATAATGCCGGCAAGGTCACTTACACCAACCTGCCCTGCTCCAAAATGGGCCTAACGGAAACCAAGGTCATTCCGCCCCCGCCGCCTGTCACCCGACAAGCGAAACCCGCCGCCGGCAGGGCGGAAAAATTCGCCGATGATGGCGCAACGGCGGAAAGCACCGCCAAGCCCAAGAAGAAGAAAGAAAAATCCGTGCAGCTCGTGCATCCCCAGGAAAGCAATCACAAGAAATGCGCCAAGCTCAAGGATCAGATGGGCCGGATCATGGACCAGATGGATGCCGCCCGCCGCCAGGGCTATACCGTCAAACAGGAAGCGGCCTGGGACAACCAGTTGCGCCAATTGCAGGCGGAAAAAAACCGGCTGGGCTGTTTTTGAATTTTTCCGCGCGCGGCGGGGCCGCTGCGTGCAGGCCCGGTCCAACAACCTCGTCTTCGACATGGGATTAGCCGGGCGAGCCGGTTGTACAATGGACGACGCAGCCCATTCCATCATTCGCCCCGCAGAAAGCAAGTCCCGTGGACAGTCCCCGGCCTCCCGCAGAATCCCATTTCATCACTCAGGAACCTTATTACGAACGTGTCGGCACCGAGGTCGAGCTGTTCGATGCCGCCTACGCCAATGGCCTGCCCATCCTCCTGAAGGGGCCCACAGGATGCGGGAAAACCCGCTTCATGGAATACATGGCGTGGCGCCTCAAACGCCCTTTGATCACGGTTTCCTGTCACGACGACCTCACCACCTCCGATCTGGTGGGACGCTATCTGGTCAAGGGCGGCGAAACGATATGGGTGGACGGCCCTCTCACACGCGCCGTGCGTGCCGGCGGTATCTGCTATCTGGATGAGATCGTCGAGGCGCGCAAGGACACCATGGTGGTGATCCACCCGCTGGCCGATGACCGCCGCATGATGCCCATCGAGAAGCTCGGCCAGTTGCTTCAGGCGCCGCGCGAATTCTGCCTCGCCATCTCCTACAACCCGGGCTATCAAAGCGTGCTCAAGGAACTCAAGCAGTCCACGCGCCAGCGTTTCGTTGCCCTCTCTTTCGATTACCCCAAGGCCGAGCTCGAAGCGAAAATCATCCGCCACGAAACCGGACTTGATGAAGCTGCTACTGCCAAGCTTTTAAAGCTGGCGGAAATGACCCGCAACCTCAAGGGCAACGGCCTCGAGGAAGGCGCCTCCACGCGCCTGCTGGTGCATGCCGGCAAGCTCATCGCGCAGGGGATCGATGCCCGCGCCGCCTGCGAAGGTGCGGTGTCACTGGCGCTCACCGATGACGACGACATGATCGCGGCAGTAAACGAACTGATCGCCGCGCTGTTCTGATGGCCGTCGAAATCCAGCCCGGCCGCTACTACAGCAACGGTGCCTACGGACGCGTGTGGGGCGTGCGCATGGTACTCGCCGTCGAAGCGGACGGTGCGGATGCCGCTGCCGTGGTGAGATTCAAAGGCGTGGCCGGGGTCGCGCGCCGCCAGAGCGGCACCCTGCCGCTGGCGGAATTCCGGCGCTGGGTGCGGCACGAAGTACGCCTGGTGGAAAACGACTGGAAACGCATTGGCGATTAGTCCGCCGCTTGGGCGCGAGGCACTTGCCCGGCGCCTGGAAGCGGCCTTCGATGTGGAATTCACTTTCCACAAGGTCGATCACCTGGTTGAAATCCTCGCGCCGCTGGAACGCGATACGCAGGATTTCATCCTCGGCTGGGTCGAGCGCATCGCCAGCACCAATATTCAGGTCAGCTACGAGTTCACCCGCCGAGTGGTGGAAGCGCTCGATCGCCTGGATCGCCGCGTGATCGAGGCCTGGGCCGTGCACGCCATGGACACCTACGACAGCCGCGGCCTGCGCCCGGCCCTCGAAGTGCTGTTCAAGGTCGATGATTTCCTTGCCCATGCGCACGCTCATGCCGCAGGCGCGTTTTTCGATGAAGTGAAGACCGTGCTGGCGAATTTTCTCTGCGGCCTCTCGGGACGGCGACTGGAGCTGAAGTCGGGCGAACAGCCATACACCGACAGCGAGAAGCTCTTCCTGCCCAACGTAACGGCCGGCATGGAGAGCGAGGCTGACAATTTTCTGCTGTGCAAGGCGCAGGTGGCCTTCATGTGGGCACAGACGCGCTTCGGCAGTTGCCGCACGGATTTCGACACTGTATTTGCCGGGTTCGCCGATCCTGCGCGCGCATTGTCGATCTTCCAGGCCCTCGATGGCCTTCGCCTGGAAATCTGTCTGGCGCATGAACTGCCCGGCCTGTGGCGCGACATGCAGACCCTGTCGGCGCGCCATGGCGATGCCGCCCTGCCGCCGCCCTGGCAGGCCTTGGCACAGGCGCTGGCGGCTCGCCCCGAGGCGCCGGAAACCGCCCTCGCCCTCCTGAATGACGCTTATCCTCTCGACCCGCCGGCGTGCCGCATCTATCAGGCCGCGCTCCATCCTCAGGCCATCGCCGAGATGCGCAATGCGCGCATGGCGCGGGAAAAAATGCTGCTGCGCGTGAAACTCGCGCAACTCGCCGAAGAGCACAGGGAAAACCCCGAAGCGCAGATCCCGCCTGCCGACGCGGCCAAGAAGCCGGCGCAATTCGAGGCGCGGCAGGAAGGCCAGGGCTGGGAATTAACCCTGGATGACCAGCCCATCGCTCCACCCGTAGACGTGAACCAGCTCCTGACCTCGGTCTTACTCGACTGGGGCGAGATCCCCCCCGAGATGCTCACGGCGGCAGGCGACGGTGAATACGATCCCGCGCTCTATGAGGAAAAAGAAAAGAACCCCGACGACGTTTGGCAAGGCACCTACCACGAGGAAGGCGCCCATCTCTATCCCGAGTGGGACCATGCCCGCCAGCATTACCGCAAGAACTGGTGCGTCCTGCGCGAGATTGATCTCAAGCCCGGCGCCAGCGGCTACGTGGACGGCGTCATCGAGAAATACCAGGGTCTGGTCAAACATCTGCGCCGCACCTTCGAGGCCATGCGCGACGAAAGCCGATTGTTGAAACGCCAGGCGCAGGGTGACGATGTCGACATCGACGCCTTGGTCGAGGCGCTCGCCGACGCCGGGGATGGGCGCGAAATGAGCGACCAGTTGTTCATGCATATGCACCGCACCGACCGCAGCCTGGCGGTGATGTTCATGGTGGACATGAGCGGTTCGACGCGCGGCTGGATCAACGATGCCGAACGCGAAGCCCTCGTCATGCTGTGCGAGTCTCTGGAAACCCTCGGCGACCGCTACGCCATCTACGGCTTCTCCGGGCAGACGCGCAAGCGTTGTGAAATCTACCGCATCAAGACTTTCGAGCAGCCCTACGACGCCGCCACGAAGGCACGCATCGCCGGCATCGTCCCCCAGGACTACACGCGCATGGGTGCCGCCATCCGCCATCTCGCCAAACTGTTGAACGGTGTCGACGCCAAGACCAAGCTGCTGATCACGCTGTCGGATGGCAAGCCGGACGACTACTTCGACGTTTACCGCGGCGCATACGGCATCGAGGACACTCGGCAGGCCTTGTTCGAAGCCCGCCGCAGCGGCGTCCATCCTTTCTGCATCACCATCGACCGTGAGGCCAAGGAATATCTGCCCTACATGTACGGCCACGCCAACTGGGTGGAAATCGACGATGTGAAGAAGCTGCCGCTCAAGGTCGCCGACATCTACCGGCGCCTGACGACCTAAGCCGGCCTTGCCGCCACGCTTTCAGGCCGACGACCTGCTTAGGCGTCTGCGCCAGATTTCCAGGCACTCCAGGCCGCAGAAATAGTGCACGTAATCAGCCGCCTCCTCCGATTGGGCGGCGCTGGCAGGGATTTCCTGGAGGCAGATTTCGCAGGCAATCAATTCACAGACTTCGTCGGCGCTGCAGTCCAGGACGGGGGCGCCGGCGGGAGATACATGGACAATATCGCTCATGACAAGCTCCCGAGTTACGCTTACACATAATCCAATAATAGAACCTGGATTTCCCTTTGTGCGCCATGGATGAAATTATCGATCCCTACGCCCTGCCGGATCCGCCGCTCTACCTGGCCGATGAGATTCGACGCCTGGATAGGCGTGCGGCCGCCGAAGGCTTGGCGCTCATGGAACGCGCGGGGATGGCTGCCGCGGAACTGATCGGCATCCTAGCTCCGGATGGAGGTCCCGTGCTGTTCGTTGCCGGGCCCGGCAACAACGGGGGCGATGCCTGGGTCGCGGCCCGAATTCTGCATGCCGCTGGTCGTGCGGTAACGCTCGTATCCCGCGCCGAGCCCGCCAAGCTGCCAAGCGATGCAGCCGCCGCCCGTCTGGCCTATCTCCTGGCGGGAGGGAAAGCGCAGGCGGATTTTCCGGCGCTTCCTTGGTCTTTGGTGGTCGATGGCGTATTCGGGGCGGGCCTCACCCGCCCCATACGGGGCCCGGAGGCTCAGTTGGTCGAGCGCATCAATGCCCTGGCCTGCCCCCGGTTGGCATTGGATCTACCCAGCGGGTTGTCAGGGGACAGCGGCCGGGTGCTGGGCTCGGCGGTGGTAGCGGACCATACCCTGGCTTTCCTCGGACTTAAGCCGGGCTATTACGGCGCCGAAGGGCCGGAGCATTGCGGCACGCTCCACTTTGCCCCTCTCGGACTGGCTCGACAGAACTGGGTGCACCCTCGCGGCAAGCTGATCACCGGCGCGCTCGCCCTGCCTCGCCGCGCACGCGACAGCCACAAAGGCAAGTACGGACGCGTAGGCATTATCGGCGGCGCGCCGGGCTGGGTAGGGGCCGCTCTGCTCGCGGCACGCGCTGCCCTGGCGGCGGGCGCCGGTCTGGTGACGGTGGGATTGCTCGACGAGCGCATTGCCGTCGACCCCACCCAGCCCGAGCTCATGCTGCACGCCCCCGAGGAACTGGCCGCTGCCGGCGGCCTGGACGTGCTGGCCCTGGGCCCGGGCATGGGGCAAGGTGGGCGCGCGAAATCGTTGTTGAAAACTGCGCTGACCTGTGCCCACCCGCTGGTGCTGGATGCCGATGCATTGAATCTGCTGGCAGCCCACCCGGCACTCATGGACTTGGCGGCGGAGCGCGCGGCGCCTACAGTCGTCACCCCTCATCCCGGCGAGGCGGCACGGCTGCTCGGCACGGATACCGAAACCGTAGGGAACGACCGCCTGGGCTGCGCGCGAGCCCTGGCGCAGCGCCTGCGCGCGTGGACGGTACTCAAGGGCCTGGGAACCGTCGTTGCCGCGCCGGAAGGAGGGAGTTACTGGGTGAATTCTTCCGGCCACCCGGCACTGGCAGCCCCCGGCATGGGCGACGTGCTGACCGGACTGATCGCCGCGCGCCTGGCCAGGCTGACTACGCAGCCTGCAGTAACTGGGGCGGTCTGGCTGCACGGCAAGGCAGGCGAAGACGGCGCGGCCGAACTGGGCGGCGCCGAGGGATTGCGTGCCGGCGAAGTGATCGAACTGTTGCGTCGGCGCATAAACCGCGCCACCGCCGGCAGTGAACGAACAAAAGACGCCGGCGGGGACGGAATATAGAAAAACCGGCTGGGAGTGACGGAGGGCTTACGGTAGAATGCGTCATTACCTGCTCCGCCCAGCCCAATGACGACCCAATACGTCTTCGTCACCGGCGGGGTGGTCTCTTCCCTCGGGAAGGGTATCGCCTCCGCATCCTTGGCCGCGATTCTGGAATCCCGTGGCCTCAAGGTCACCCTCATGAAGCTGGATCCCTACATCAACGTGGATCCGGGAACGATGAGCCCCTTTCAGCACGGCGAGGTTTTCGTCACCGAAGACGGCGCCGAAACCGAT
>JAJZSR010000106.1 GCA_021849595.1 Pseudomonadota bacterium
GATGGCATCCACGGTTTCTTGCGGGACGACGTAGCGTTCGCTGTGCATGCGATGCCGGGCGATATCTTCCACCCGCACCGGCTGGAAGGTTCCGGCGCCCACGTGCAGGGTGACACGCGCCGTCACGGCGCCCAGCGCATCAAGGCGGGCAAGCATGGCCTCGTCGAAATGCAAGCCGGCGGTGGGTGCGGCCGCAGCGCCGGGATGCGCCGCATAGATGGTCTGGTAGCGCGTCTCGTCGATAGCTTCGGCAGGCCTGTCGATATAGGGCGGCAGCGGCATGGCACCATGCTGCTCCAGCAGCCGAGTAAAATCTTCGCCGTCAGTCCTTCGCAGGAGATATAAATCCTCGCGCCGCTCCACCACTTCCAGTTCGGTTCCGCCGGGAAAGCACAGGACGCCCCCCGGGCGCGGCGCATGGCTGGCGCGCAAAAAAGCCCAGGCGTATTGCGCCCCCTCCAGGCGCTCGACCAATACCTCTACCCTGCCGCCGCTCGCTTTGTGCCCGTAAAGGCGGCTCTTCAGCACCCGCGTGTCATTGAACACCACCACATCCCCGGCCTGGACATGGTGTGCAAAATCAGCGAAGCGCTCATCGGCCAACGTCCCGCCTTCGGCCACGTACAGCATGCGACTGTCGGCGCGCGCCGGCAAAGGGCGTTGCGCGATGAGTTCCGCGGGGAGGTGAAAATCGAAATCAGACAGCCGCATGAGCTACATCGACGGCAAAGTGGCGAATTATAGCGGCATGCCAAGGAGTGGTATTGTCCGGCCGATTCCTTTTGGCGATAATGGCCGGCTCTTGCCAGCCGGGATGGCGGAATTGGTAGACGCAGCGGACTCAAAATCCGCCGGTGGTGACACTGTGGGGGTTCGAGTCCCCCTCCCGGCACCAGTAAACAGTTTCATCACGTAGCGCAAAGCCTAGCTTCGGGGGCTCCGGATAGCCGGCCGCCGCCGCCCCGCGGCGGACCGGAAACTCCAGGCTATCGGGGATCGACCTGAGTCGTCAGCCAAAGTGGCAGACGTAGTGATATGGCTCGGCCACTTCGATCTCGAAGGACGAATCGGCCGGCACGGAGAACGATTCGCCGGGGCCGTATTCCTGCCACTGCGGTGCGCCGGCGATGCGCACTTTGCAGCGCCCCGCCACGGTTTCCATGACTTCCGGCGCGCGCGTGTTGAAGGTGAGGCGCGCGGGCAGGATCACCCCCACGGACTTGCGCGTGCCATCCGACAGATGCACGGTGTGGGAGATGCATTTTCCGTCGAAGAAGACGTTGGCTTCTTTGGCGACGGAGACGTTGTCGAACTGTTGCATGGTTGTCCTCAATTGGCTTTGCGCTTGGCGGCAATGCGCATGCGCAGGGCGTTCAGACGGATGAAGCCGGTGGCGTCGGCCTGGTTGTAGGCGCCGGCGTCGTCCTCGAAGGTAGCGATGGCGGGATCGAACAGCGAATCGCTGGCGGAATCGCGCCCCACCACCATCACGCTGCCTTTGTAGAGCTTGAGGCGCACCCAGCCGTTGACGCGCTCCTGGGTGTGGTCGATGAGCACCTGCAGCGCGCGGCGCTCCGGGCTCCACCAGTAGCCGTTGTAGATGAGGCTGGCATAGCGCGGCATCAGATCGTCCTTCAGGTGGGCGACCTCGCGGTCCAGGGTGATGGACTCGATGGCGCGGTGCGCCTTGAGCATGAGCGTACCGCCCGGAGTCTCGTAGCAGCCGCGCGACTTCATGCCCACGTAGCGGTTTTCCACCAGATCGAGACGCCCGATGCCGTGCTTGCCGCCCAAGCGGTTGAGTTCGGCCAGCACCTGCGCCGGCGTGAGGGCTCGGCCGTTGACGGCACGGATGTCGCCGCGCGCGAATTCCACTTCCACATACTCCGGCGCGTCGGGGGCCTTCTCGGGCGCCACTGTCCAGCGCCACATGTCCTCCTCTGGCTCGGCGCCCGGATTCTCCAGATGGCGGCCCTCATAGGAGATGTGCAGCAGGTTGGCGTCCATGGAATACGGCGAACCGCCCTGGCGATGCTTCATCTCGATGGGGATGCCGTGCTTCTCGGCATAGGCGAGCAGCTTTTCGCGCGACAGCAGATCCCATTCGCGCCAGGGAGCGATGATCTTGATCTCTGGGTTGAGGGCGTAGGCGCCCAGTTCGAAGCGCACCTGATCGTTGCCCTTGCCGGTGGCGCCATGGGAGATGGCATCCGCCCCCGTCTCGCCGGCGATCTCGATAAGGCGCTTGGCGATGAGCGGCCGGGCGATGGAAGTGCCCAGCAGATATTCGCCCTCGTAGACCGTGTTCGCGCGGAACATGGGGAAGACGAAATCGCGCACGAACTCTTCCTTGAGGTCGTCGATGTAAATTTCCTTGATGCCGAATTTCTTCGCCTTCTCGCGTGCCGGCTCCAGTTCTTCGCCCTGGCCGATGTCGGCGGTGAAGGTGACGACCTCGCATTGGTAATTGTCCTGCAGCCATTTGAGGATGACCGAGGTATCCAGCCCGCCCGAATAGGCGAGCACGACTTTCTTGATGGTGCTCATGTTGAATAGGGATTAATGGGGTTTGACGCTGCCGGCGATAGTTTCCACCTGGCCGGGAAAATTGCCGATCTTGAGCAGATCCATGTTGGCGCGCTTGCTCGCCTCCTCGACGACGATGCCGACCACGCGCCCATCCTCGGCCAGGTTGATGGTGACGCCGGGTTGCGCTTCCCAGGCATGATCAGGATTCTGCGGCAGCAGTTCCAGATAGAGGGAATCCATGTCTTTGAAATAAACCAGGTTCATTTTTGCTCCTTAGACGCTTGAGCCGCCCCGCCGCGACGAGCCGCGTTCATTTTTCGATGCGCCCCAGCAGCAGGTATTCCATCAGCGCCTTCTGCGTGTGAAGTCTATTTTCCGCTTCGTCCCAGACTACGCTTTGCGGGCCGTCGATCACCTCGGCGGTAACCTCCTCACCGCGATGGGCCGGCAGGCAGTGCATGAAGACGGCGCCTTTGGCCGCCACGGCCATCATGTCGGCGTCCACCTGCCAGTCGGCGAAGGCCTTGGCGCGCGCGTCGTTTTCCGCCTCGAAGCCCATGCTGGTCCACACGTCAGTGGTCACCAGATCAGCGCCGCGGCAAGCCGCCATGGGGTCGGCGAAGCTTTCGAAATGTGCGGTGCCGTACAGGCCGGCGCGCTCGGGCTCCACCTCGTAGCCCTGCGGCGTGGAAACGTGCACATTGAAATCGAGCACTTCGGCGGCCTGCAGCCAAGTGTTGCACATATTGTTGGAGTCGCCGATCCATGCCACGGTCTTGCCGCGGATGTCACCGCGCTGCTCGACATAGGTGTAGATGTCGGCCAGCACCTGGCAGGGGTGGTATTCGTTGGTCAGGCCATTGATGACCGGCACGCGCGAGCGGCTGGCGAAGCGCTCGATGATGGATTGCTCGAAGGTGCGGATCATGACGATGTCCACCATACGGGAGATGACCTCGGCGGCGTCTTCCACAGGCTCGCCGCGCCCCAGTTGGGTGTCACGGGTGTTGAGGTAGATGGCTGCGCCGCCTAGCTGATGCATGCCCGCCTCGAAGGACAGCCGCGTGCGAGTGGAGGCCTTCTCGAAGATCATCGCCAGGGTGCGATCGCCCAGCGGATGGTATTTCTCGTAGCGCTTGAAGCGCTCCTTGATGATGCGCGCGCGCCCGAACAGATACTCGAATTCCGCGCGATCCAAGTCGCGGAAACGCAGGAAATGGCGGATTTCGGTCTTGGTCATCAGGCCGCCTGGCGCAGGAAAACCGGCACGATGTCGGCCAGCAGCGCAGCCAGCTCGTCGGCCTGTTCGACAGTCAGGATGAGCGGCGGCACGAGGCGGATCACGGTATCCGACGTGACGTTGACGAGATAGCCGCGCTCTCGCGCCACTGCCACCAGTTCGCCGCAGGGACGATCCAGCTCGACGCCGATCATGAGACCCTGGCCGCGGATCTCGCGCACCCCAGGCCGCCCGCCCAGCGCCGACCGCAGGGCAGCAAGCAGATGCGATCCGACCCGGCGGGCATTTTCGCGCAGGCCCTCCTGCTCGATTGCCTCCAGGGTGGCGAGGGCCGCAGCGCAGGCCAACGGGTTGCCGCCGAAGGTGGAGCCGTGGTTGCCGGGCTTGAAAACTTCGGCCGCGGCGCCGCGCGCCAGGCAGGCGCCTATAGGCACGCCCGCTCCCAGCCCTTTGGCCAGCGCTATGACGTCCGGCTCTATGCCGGTGTGCTGGAAGGCGAACCATTCCCCGGTGCGGGCGATGCCGGTCTGCACTTCATCGAGCATCAGCAGCAGGCCGAACTCGTCGCAGATGGC
Source organism: Pseudomonadota bacterium (assembly GCA_021849595.1). Lineage (GTDB taxonomy): Bacteria > Pseudomonadota > Gammaproteobacteria > Burkholderiales > Thiobacillaceae > JAJXXS01. Next base: position 4,345 of record JAJZSR010000106.1, read on the forward strand.
GCGCAGTCGGGCAAGGTAATCCGCCGCCATAGGATGCACGCCGCCCTCGCCCTGCACCGGCTCCACCAACACGGCGACGACACCGGGATTGTGCTGCGCCACCAGACGCACCGCGTCGGCGTCGTTGTAGGGCACGCGTGCGAAGCCCGGCATGAGGGGCTCGAAACCGGCTTGAATCTTGCGGCTGCCCGAGGCCGTGAGGGTCGCCAAAGTACGCCCATGGAAAGCTTTTTCCATAACGATGATGACCGGATTCTCGACGCCTTTCTGGTGGCCGTACAGGCGCGCCAGTTTAATGGCGGCCTCGTTGGCCTCGCAGCCGGAGTTGCAGAAGAAAGCGCGGTCCATGCGCGCTAGCCCGCACAGCCTTTCGGCCAATTCCTCCTGGCGCTTGACGCGATAGAGGTTGGAACTGTGGATGAGCATTTGCGCCTGCTCGCAAACGGCCTTGACCAAGCGCGGGTGCGCATGGCCCAGGCCATTGACGGCAACGCCGGCGACGGCGTCGAGATAACGCCGTCCCTCCTCGTCCCATAGATAAGCACCCTCGCCTTTGACGAAGGCGAGCGGCTGCCTGGCATAGGTGTTCATCAGATATTCGGACATGGCTTTCGTCCCTCGGAGCCCAAGCTCCAAAACGAATACGGCGGCTTGCGCCGCCGTGCGGTATCTCCGCGTGGGTTGTTATGCGGCGTAATTTTGCGCCACAAAGTCCCAGTTGACCAGATTCCAGAACATCTCGACGTACTTCGGGCGCAGATTGCGGTAGTCGATGTAATAGGCATGTTCCCATACATCGCAGGTCAGCAGCGCTTTCTGGCCGCTGGTCATGGGCGTCGCCGCATTGCCGGTGGACACCAGGGCCAGCGAGCCGTCGGCGTTCTTCACCAGCCACGCCCAGCCCGAGCCGAAAGTAGTCACGGCCGTCTTGGTGAATTCCTCCTTGAAGGCTGCCACGGAGCCCCACTTGGCCTTGATAGCATCGGCCAGCGCGCCTGTGGGTTCGCCGCCGCCGTTGGGCTTGAGGCAGTTCCAGTAGAAGGTGTGATTCCAAACCTGGGCGGCGTTGTTAAAGATACCGCCGCTGGACTTCTTGATGATGTCCTCCAGGGACATATTCTCGAATTCGGTGCTTTTGATGAGGTTGTTGAGGTTGGTCACATAGGCCTGGTGGTGCTTGCCGTAGTGGTAGTCGATGGTTTCCGCAGAAATGTGCGGCTGCAGCGCATCGCGCGGGTAAGGCAAAGGGGGTAGTTCGTGAGCCATGATCTCTCCTGGATTTATACGTGGTTGGATGGTCGAAACACAAGCGAAGCTTGAATGTTCATTCTAGCAGGATGCATCCAATCTCCGCGTGACTGCACGGAAAAAGCCTGCAACTGACAATAACAGTCCGGCTTGCAGGGTTATCGACCATCTGAGCCACGCCGCAAAGACCTATCAAGATGTCGTGTTCGCGGCCGATAAGTAAGGCAATGCGTGATAAAATTTAACTGATTAAGCAACCGGCCCCATTCGCCATGCCGGACTCCATTTCCAGCACCGACCTCCTTATACGCGGGATGACCACCGCGGGCCGCCGCTTCCGGCCCAGCGACTGGGCAGAGCGATTGGCGAGCGTATTCTCTACCGTCGGGCTGGACGGGCGCATGAGCTACTCGCCCCATATCCGGCCGGTTACTGTGGAAGGCATGCAGTGCATCGCCGTCGACCCTGCGCTGGAACAGGAAGACCCGCGCGCCTTCGCCTTCATCATGAATTTCGCCAAGGACAACGACCTGCAGGTCGGCAAGGCGGAGGCCGGACAGGACTGGGACGTCTCCAGCAACGAGCGCTTTTTCCACCGCGAGAAATAAAAAAGCGCCTTGCGGCGCTTTTCCTTGGGCCGGCGATTGCCTCAGGCCATGGACTTGATGGCCTGCGCCAGGCGGCTCTTGTGGCGCGCGGCCTTGTTCTTGTGAATGATCTTCTTGTCGGCGATGCGGTCGATCACGCTGGTGGAGGCCTGAAAGGTCGCCGCCGCAGCCGCCTTGTCGCCGGCCTCGATGGCTTTGACCACGCGCTTGATGGCGGTGCGCAGGGTCGAACGCAGGCTCATGTTATGAGCGCGTTGCGCAACGGCCTGGCGCGCGCGCTTGCGTGCTTGGGCGGTATTTGCCATAAAAACTCCTAAGTACCTGATTTTTTCAGGCGCAATTATACACCAATCGCCGCGGGCGGCGTCCTGGCGGAGAGGGGGGGATTCCTGGGGATTTCAGGAATTACCCTACCGTATCAATAACTTGCGCCATTTTTCATTAATGGGCTAGCTACAATTTTTAATTACAGTTGCGTCCTCATTCGAGCGAATACCGCAACTGACCGCCGAATTATTGCCTATTTGGGCGCCTGTTGTCCATTAGGTCGCCGTCAGAACCTGCGCTTGGACTTCAATCCCCGGCCGGTTCCCCCTCAATGTAGAACTGCCCCCCGCTTGCAGGCGTGAAGGTAAACGTATAAGTGGCCTTTTCGGCATTATTTAGCATCAGCGTCGCTTGGCACACCAGCTTTTTTCCATCAGCGCTTTCAGAGATCTTCTTCTGGTCAGTCACGTCGATGGCGGTGAGATTTAGAGACCTCGCGTACTGGCTGCCATTAAAGGTATTCTTGAAATTCTGAGCGGCATCGCTGCTTGTGCATGCAGGAAAAACGCTGGAGTCGCTATCAGTAGTGTTGGAGGATGAACCGCTCGCGTTTGATGAGTCATTGTTGCCGACAACACCGATAACGACGAGCAGCGTTATGAGTCCGAGAACCCCGATACCAACCCTTTTTATGACTGATCTTTTTTTCTTCCGAGGCGCCCCACAATGGGGGCAGGTCAGCGCCTCGGAACTCAATTCTTTGCCACACTCCCTACAAGTTTGTAGCGCCACTTCCTTTTCCTTCCCATTGATGACGATTGATCTGTAGCCAAGATTTCCAGCGTTCAAAGGCCGGAAAATTTCTCCATTTTCTTATTCGAGAGGCTGTTGCAAAACGCGCGGACGACAAGCGCTTCAATTGTCTTGATTAGCTCAGGAACAACTTCGTAAGCGGAGAAATAATGGGCAGTGTCGTACAGATAGACAACGCGCTTTTTCGGTTGCCTAGGCTGCTCCCACGCGGGGGAGAATTTTGACCCGTTCATCGGGTGATCGACAAATAGCGCTTGGTGGTTAGACCGTTCGCGATTATAGGCATTGGTGATTTCTTTCCAGATGCCCTGTTTTTCCGTTTTCCCCGCGTAAATCGCAGCCCCCTGGGAATCGTATAGCAGATAGATACCTTGCGCCTTCTCCAGATATCCGCGCAAGGCTTGATTTCTGGGAAACTTTTTACCTGTAGGAATAAGCTCCCATTTGGCATCTCGCTTAGATGCAACGCCTTCAATCGGATACATCTCCACAATCGGGCGAATGGGGTTTTCCAAGGCTACTCTTCTACCGCGATCCTCAGCCTTATGAAGGTATGAAGCAACTTGTCTCGGGGAGAGGTTGCGCTTGGCTCCACGCATCTGACTGATGCGCGCAGGCGTCAGTCCTATCAACCTAGCCAGATCGGCATCAGACCTGAGGTTGTTACGCTTTGCGAGTTCGGCGAATAGCTCTGAGGGGTGCATGAGTACGGTTGTTCTAGTTGTTACGGTAAATCCTAGCCCAGGTGATCCCGGTGACGCAAATGAGCACGAAGAGGCCAAAACTTTCCCCGACTGGGTGCCTCCTGCGACGGCCTGTAATCAAGCCACGCAGAGCAAAATCGGGGGCCGGCGAAGCCGGGGCGAACCCGTTCAGGGTGAGCCCCTGGAGCGCAGCGGAAGGCCAGGGGGGAGCCGCCGGCGTGGGCGGCCTGCCGCAGCCTTCGGCGCAAGCCGAGGGCGAGCAAAAGGCCGGCAGTCGGCCCCCAGGCCGACGTCAGCCGGTGGGGGGCGAAGCCCCGCCGGCCCCCCGCCCAGGGGGTACCCACGTTTTTAAGCGGGGGCGCGGAGCGCCCTCGCGGTGACCCGCGCGG
>JAJZSR010000107.1 GCA_021849595.1 Pseudomonadota bacterium
ATAAGTAATACCCCAGCACATTTTCGTAATGATAATGATTCTCCTTTATATTTCCGATCTTGACCAGTGCTGCGCAATCGGGTTCGGTGCTAGGCCCCTTGCTGATCTTGCTCGGCCTGATGTGGCCGGGCTGGATCAAGCTTCCGCTTCCGGTCATCCGTTTTCGCGGCCAGCGTGCCAACAACGGCTGGGGGGCCTTTCTGCTCGGCATTCCGTTTTCCGTGGCGGTGTGTCCGTTCTGCACCACCGCCCTGATAATCCTGCTCGGCGTGGCGACCGGGATCGGCTCGCCCCTCTTCGGCGCAATGCTGCTGGCATTCGCGCTCGGCCGCGCAGTGCCGATCATCCTCGGCGCCTGGGCGGTGGGCTGGCTGGAAAGTCAGAAGCCGCTGGCACGCACGCAAAAGATATTCGAGATCGCCGGCGCATTGCTGTTGGTGTTGTCCGGCCTCTACATGCTGAATGCCTATTTCGTAGTCATCCCGGCGTTGGCGGTTTAGGAATTTATTTGTAGGAATTGCAGTTTTCAACCAGTTACGGCCAAATTGAAAATCAACGACGAATCTGCACTTGACAACACCGACCTCGCCCACATAGCCTAGCTTCGTGACATCATTTTTCCCGATCCAGAAACTGCGACGCCTCTCATCCTTCATGGTAGGGTTGATGGTCGCATTCTTCATTCTGGTCTCGTTTCAAGCCTGTGGGGAACTTGAGGAAGGCGCACACAGTGTGATCGAGGTTCATCATGGCTCCGACAGCCACGAAGGGGTGCACCAAGATTTCTGCTGTCAGCCGCAAATCAGCACCCACGACGTTTTCCAGAATTTGTCGCCGAACGGTACCGGCCTCTATAAGCTTGCCGTTTCTCTGTTTCTGCCGATCGCTTTTCTCCTGCCCGTCCTTTCCAGGAAATCCGGTGCCTTGCCGGATCGTCTGGAATTTTCCCCCCCCCGAAGTAACCCCTTTCTCGCCACCATCCGCCTGCTGATTTAACAACAGGCGCTCTCCGCATTTGCCAGTGGTGCGCCTTGTGTACCCGAGGCAGGTGCGGCATGCCGTTGTCATTCGTTTTCCGGTGCCCGACCCGCGGCGTCGCGAGCAGGTGAGATGCGAATCAACCCGACCAGATTTCCTCGGTGGAATAACGGCCTCCATGCATGAATTATTTTTGGGAGCGACATTTCATGTCGGTAAGGTGGAGATACGGTGCCCTTTGGCATTTGGCCCTTATTCTGGCCGCCGGTGGGCTTTCTAATGCAGGAGCGCAGGCGGCGGGCCTGACTCTGGATCAGGCGATACATACCGCCGTCCGAGACAACAAGGATTTGCGGGCTGCAAAGCAGGTCATTGAAATTGCCCAGGCTCGCCTGCTTCAGGCTGGGCTGCCACCCAACCCGACCCTTGAGCTTGGGATGCGCAATGATCTGCTGTTCGGCAATCATGGCGAATACACGGCAAGCGCCGCATTTACGCAACGATTCCCCATCACGGGGCGTATCGCCCGCCAGAAGGATGTGGCACGGGTAGATGTGGCCCTTGCGACCACCGAGGTCGAGCAAGCCGAGCGCAAACTGGCCGGCGAAGTCGCCGGGCGTTTTTATCGGGTGCTGGTGCTGGATCACCAGATACGGCTGCGCGACCGCCTGATCCGCACCGACCAGAAGCTGGTCAAAGTGACGCGCAACCGCTTCCGGGTCGCCGAGGTATCGGAACTCGACGTGAACACGGCGCGTCTGGAGTTACAGCGCTTGATGCAGGAGCGTACCCTGCTGGAAAGCCAGCGCGCCCTGCAACAGGCGCGCCTGGCGCAACTGCTGGGCATCCCTGTCGGGCAGCCTCTGGAAGTTGATGATCGGTTGCCGTCTCTGGTGCCGTTACCGTCGCTGGCCGAGGAGCAAGATCGGGCTCTGGCGTTGCGCCCCGACCTGCGGGCAGCGCTGCTGGGCGTGGACCGGGCGCGTGCCGAGCTTGCCCTGGCTAAAGCCGAGCGTTGGGGGGACTGGACGGTAAGCGTGGGATTGGAGCAGGGCCGGCGGGTCATTGAGGGTGCGCCGCCCCAATCCAGCGATCGGGCCTTGGGGGTGAGTCTCTCGATTCCTTTGCCCCTGCTGAACAAGAACCAGGGCCGCGTCGCCGAGGCCATTGCCGCCGGCACGCAAGCAGATGCGCGCATTGAGGCACTCAAATTCAATATCGGCAGCGAGGTGGCCAGCGTCTATGCCGAAGCCCAACGGCTGCAAGCCGCGGTGCGGCAATATCAGGACGGCATGTTGGCGCTCAGCGACCGCAACGTGCGATTGGCCCAGCAGGGCTACAACATGGGACAGGCGTCCATCCAGACGGTGGTCCAGGCCCAGCGGCAGCAAAGCGACCTCTACATCGCCTACCAGAATGCTCTGGGGCAATACCTCCAGGCCATAGTGGCACTTCACAACGCAGTCGGCAGCTATCCGGGATCTGTCCCGCAAGCAGGTGTGCATCCTGCCGACGCTCCGCTAACCAGGGAATCCAAATGAAATACAAGATGAGGATGCAGACGTCCATGCGAGCTTGCGCAGCAAAAATGATTTATGGAATGTCGGTGGGGCTAATGGGACTTGGGGGCTTGCTCGCCTTGCCAGGCGCCATTCCGCAGGCTCTGGCTCATGGCGGGCAAATCGAAGTCGGCGGCGGAGCGCGTAGCCCGGTGCAATTAAGCATCCGACAACAACAGGCCATCGCGCTCAAGGTCGCGCCTGCCAGCTTCCGTCCCATGGAAAAGGTGCTGAATCTAAATGGGGTGGTACAAGGTTCACCCAACCACCAGGCTGATGTCACGTTGCGCATCAGCGGCCAGGTCACCGCCATTTATGCCAATCTGGGCGAAACGGTGCGAGTCGGCCAAGAGCTCGCCCGGGTGCAATCGCGGCTGATCGGCGATCCGCCCCCAAGCGTGACGATCACCGCCCCCATGGCGGGGGTGATCGATGCTCGCAACATCGTGCTGGGGCAGGCGGTGGAACCCAATACCGTGCTGTTTCACATCAGCAATCCCTCCCAGTTGATCGTGGTGGCCAGGGTCTACGAAGAGGATGTGGACAAGATCCAGCTTGGCCAGGAGGCCCGCGTGCGTGTGCTGGGTCTGCCGGGGCAGACATTTCTGGGCAGGGTGACATTTGTCAGCCCTGCATTGAACCCGGTAAACCGCACCCTTGCTGTTTGGATTCGGATCGCCAACCCGCGAGGAGTCCTGAAGCTCAACATGTTTGCCCAGGCGGCCGTAGTGCTGCAGCGCGATAACGCAGCGTTGACCGTACCGAATGCCGCCGTTCTCGAAGCCAACGGCGAAAAATTCGTGTTCGTGCGCGAGGGCGACAAATACCACCGCGTGGAAGTGGCCACGGGCGCGCGCGATGATCAGTACACGGAAATCACCCATGGCCTGGTGCCGGGCGACGAAGTGGTGACCCAGGGCAACCGCGAGGTCTACACCATGTGGATGACTGGCGGGCAGTTGAAGTCCGAGGAATAAATCATGTTCAACCGCCTGATCGCGTGGTCTTTGCACAATCGCCTGCTCGTCCTGGCGCTTACTTTGGTGTTGTTTGTCGCGGGATGGTTTGCGCTCAAGCAGATGCCGGTGGATGTATTTCCAGAATTTGCGCCGCCCCAGGTCGTCATCCAGACCGAAGCGCCGGGTCTCGCGCCGACCGATGTCGAAGCCCTCGTGACTTATCCCTTGGAAAGCGCCATTAACGGCGCACCGGGCGTGACCGACGTGCGGTCGCAAACGTCCGTCGGCCTGTCCACGATCACGGTGGTATTCAAGGCGGGGTCGAACATCTACCTGGATCGGCAACTGGTCAACGAGCGCATCCAGGCCGTGGCGGGGCGTCTGCCCGCCGGCACGGAGCCGCCAGCCATGATGCCGGTGACTTCGGCGGTGGGGTGGTTGGTCAAATATGCCTTGACCAGCAACAGCGCGTCCCCAGAGGAGCTTCGCACCCTGTCGGATTGGGAAATCCGCCCGCGTATCCTGGCGCTGGGGGGAATTGCATCGGTGGTCTCCATAGGCGGCGAGGTCAAGCAATACCAGGTGCGCCTCGATCCAGAACGCATGCTGGCCTATCAGATCAGCGCCGAAGAAGTACGACGGGCGCTGGAACAATCCAACAGCAATGCGCCGGGCGCATTCCTGGAAAAACCTGGTCAGGAATTCATCGTGGCGGGAGTGGGACGCATCACCTCCCTGGACGAGCTGAAGAATACCGTGATCACGGTCCGCGACGGCGTGCCCATCACCATCGCCAATGTCGCCACGGTGACCTTTGGCGGTGAAATCAAGCGCGGCGACGGGGCTTACGGCATGCAGAAAGCCGTGATCGGAACCATTTCCAAGGCTTACGGGGCGGACACGGTCACAACCACGGACAAGGTGGAGAAAGCGCTTGCGCAAATCAAGGCGCATCTGCCTCCGGGCGTGCAGCTGCATACCCAGGTGTTCCGCCAAGCCAGTTTCATCGAGGCGGCGATCCATAATCTCAGCGTCTCGCTCCTGCAAGGGGCCCTGATCGTCATCGTGGTGCTGTTCATCTTTCTCATGAACTGGCGCGCGTCGTTCATCACTTTTTTGTCCATGCCGGCTTCCTTCGTAGGCGGCATTCTGGCGATGCATGCCCTGGGGATCGGGATCAACGCCATGACCCTTGGGGGGCTGGCCATCGCCATTGGCGAGGTGGTGGACAACGGCATCATCACTGTAGAAAACGTGGTGCGTCGGTTGCGCGTGAACCGCAACGCGGCGCGCGCGCTTCCCCCGATTGAAGTGGTGTTCGACGCGGCGCAGGAGATTCTCAATTCCGTCGTGTACGCGACACTTATCGTCGTTCTCATCTTTCTGCCCATCTTTTTCCTGCAGGGCCTGGCAGGGCGCATCTTCAGCCCCCTGGGGGTGGCCTACATCGCCTCGGTGACGGCGTCATTGGTGGTGGCCGTGACCATGATTCCCGCGCTGTGCTATCTGCTCCTGGTCCGGGGCAGGGAAAGGATATTGGACCAAGGCGTCAAACTCCATGCCATGAGCAGCCGGGAACTGCTCGCCGACACTACGCCGGTAGGGGACAAGGCCGGCCCCGAGGAGCGCGAAACCCGCTTCGTGCAATGGCTGAAACGCCATTTCCTGCGCGTCTTGAACCTGGCGCTGCGCAAGTTCTGGTGGGTGGTGGGTCTGGCCGTCCTGGGGCTGGCTCTGGCGCTTTCCCTACTGCCATTTTTCGGGCGCTCGTTTTTACCGGAGTTTCACGAAGGCAATTACATCATCGCCATGACCACGCTGCCTGGCACCTCCCTGGCTGAATCCATGCGCTTGGGCGCTCTGGTGAGGGAGGATTTGCTCAAATATCCCCAAGTGGTTTCCATCGACCAGCGCGCCGGGCGCAGCACCCTGGACGAAGACGCGGCGCCGCCGAACTACAGCGAATTTGACGTCCGGCTGGATTTCTCCAAGGATCCCAACATGCCGCCGGACGTTTTGCTTGCGCATATCCGCCGGGATCTGGGCGAAGTGCCCGGCGCCGTGTTCAACGTCGGCCAGTTCATCGCGCATCGGATGGATGAGGTGCAGTCCGGTGTGCGCGCCCAGGTGGCCATCAAGATATTCGGCGACAGCCTCTCGACCTTGTATCAACTCGGCCAGCAGGTGGGTGGTCTGCTGCGCAGCGTTCCGGGTGCAGTGGACATCAACGTGGAGCAGCAGATCCGGGTGCCGCAGCTGACGATTAAGATCGACCGCGCCAAGGCTGCGCGCTATGGCATCAAGGTGGGCGATCTGATGCAGGATATCAAGATGTATCTGAACGGGGAAACTGTATCGAGCGTGCTGGAGGGGCGGCGCAGCTTTGCCTTGTATGTGCGACTGGACCACGCCGCGCGAGGCAGCGTGGAGACTATCCGTGACATGCTGGTGGATGCACCTGGCTTGAACCCGGGCGGAGACGTCAAAGTGCCCTTGCGCGAGGTCGCCGATGTGAGCATGCAGGACGAGCCTTATTCGATCAGCCGGGAAAACGCCCAGCGTCTGATCGTCGTGAGCTTCAACACGCAGGGGCGGGATTTGAGCAGCGTCATCCGCGATGCCCAGGCCAAGATCGGCGCCCAGATCAAGCTGCCGCCCGGCTATGCCATCGAGTACGGCGGCCAGTTCGAAAGCCAGCAGCAGGCCAACCGGACCTTGCTGGGCTTCGGCGCCCTGGCCTTGTTCGGCGCCTTGCTGCTGCTGTACAAGGCCTTCGGCACCTTCCGCGAGGCCTTGCTGGTGCTGTGCAACCTGCCTTTGGCGATGATAGGCGGCGTCGTGGCGCTGTACCTGGCGGGTGCCGACATGAGCGTAGCAGCCGTAATCGGCTTCATCACCCTGTTCGGCATCGCCACCCGCAACGGCATCATCCTGGTCAGCCACTACAACCAATTGCGCCGCGAGGGCAAGTCTTTGCAGGACGTGGTGGTGCAGGGCACGCTCGATCGCCTGGTGCCGGTGCTGATGACTGCGGCCACTGCCGCGCTCGGGCTGATCCCGCTGTTGTGGGGCTCACCGGTGGGCAAGGAGTTGGAACGCCCCCTGGCGCAGGTGGTGCTGGGCGGCCTGTTTACCTCCACTTTCCTGAACATGGTCGTCATTCCGACCGTCTACAACCGCATGGAGCAATGGCGCGAACGGCGCAAGCTCAAGCAGGCTCCCGCACTTCCCCCGCAACTCGACCCGCAGGAGGGCACATGACGAAAACTCGCTTCATAGGGATATTGATGGGCGCGCTGCTGGGCAGCCCGATCATCCAGCCACCAGCACTGGCCGCAGAAAAGGCAGAGGCCCTGGTAGCCATCCCGGCCACCGCCCCGGCCATTTGGCACGCCATCGACCAGCAGACCGCGGCGCTCGGCCAGGCCATCCAGACAGGAGCCTTTGGCGAAGTGCACCATCGCGCCTACGCCATCCGCGACCTGGTGGCGGCCCTGCCGGCGCGCTCCGGTGCGCTGGCTCCCGACAAGCTGGCACAGGTCAAGGCCAATGTGCCGTTCGTGGCCACCTTGGCGCAGCGGCTGGATGCCACCGGCGACGCCCGCGACCGGCCCGGTACGGAATCGAATTTCAGAAAGCTGCAGCAAGTCCTGACGGCGATCCGCGCGAATTATCCGGAGACCCTCAGGAAATAGCCTTATTCAAAAGGAGACAATCGTATGAATCTCAGCAAGAAATCCGGATGGGCCAATATCACCCTGCTGCTGGTGCTCAGCCTGCCCGGCACCACCCTGGCAAAAACCGAGGCCTTCGCTTTTGGGCACCCCGGCACCGCCGCCAAGGCGGATCGCACGGTGAAGATTACTGCCCTGGACACCATGCGTTTCGTGCCTGCGACGGTACGGGTACGACCCGGCGAGACCGTGCGCTTTGTCGTGACAAATGAAGGAAAACTGGTGCACGAATTCATCCTCGGCGACCGCCGCGAGCAGGCCGAGCACGAGCGAGAAATGCAGCGCATGGGCGGCATGGCCATGCCGGACGAAGCCAATGGCGTGACCCTGCAGCCCGGCCAGACCAAAACCCTGATCTGGACTTTCGGGAAGGTGGGGGTGGTCGAATACGCCTGTCACCAGCTGGGACATTATGCGGCCGGCATGGTGGGGAAGATACTCGTCAAATAAATAAAGCCGCCGCAATGCCCTGCCGAGGACTTCCAGGCGCCTATATTGGGAAGCAGTGGCAGCCCGCTCAAGTCAAGTTTGTTCCGCAAAACAGAATATCCGGTTTTTCTAAACCGTGCCGCGCCCAATCCGGAGGATGCGGGAAAACACACGACTTCCGGCCACTTCGAAAGGAACTCCCATGAACAAGGCACTCGCTACGCTACTTCTCGTGCTGCCCTTCGCCGTGCAGCCGGCGTTGGCAGAAGACGCGCATCATCCCGACCAGGCAGGGCAGGCCCCAGCGGCTACGTCTGCCGGCGCCACGCAACAGGGGGCTTCCGACCGTGAGGTGCAAGCTCTAAACCAGCAAATGAGCAAGATGCAGGCGCTCATGCGTCAGATCAAGCGCACCAAGAATCCGGCGGAACGCAGCAAATTGCTGAACGAGCACATGGCAATGATGCAGCAAGGCATGATGATGATGCAGCGCATGGGGGGTGGCGGCATGATGGGCGGGATGGGGATGATGGGCGGCGGCGCCCCACAGGCGGGCGGTGCCATGTCGCCCGAGATGATGCAGCAGCGGCTGGAACTGATGCAAAACCGCATGGACATGATGCAGATGATGATGGGCCAGATGCTGGAACAGCAGCAGGCGGAAC
>JAJZSR010000108.1 GCA_021849595.1 Pseudomonadota bacterium
CCGGCGGCGCCTTGACCTCGCCGGTGCGCACATCGAAGCGCGCGCCATGGCGCGGGCAGATGATTTCGTAGCCGTCCAGCTCGCCGCCGGCCAAGTCACCGCCGTCATGGGTGCAGACATCCTCCAGAGCGTGCAGCCGCCCGCCGATGTTGAACACCACCACCGCGACGCCATCCACTTCCGCCACCCGGCGTGCGCCCTCCGGCAGTTCCGACAAGGGGCAGACGCGGGTCCATTGCGCCATCAGAACAACCCCAGCTGCAGGCGCGCGGTCTGGCTCATGCGCGACTGGTCCCAGGGGGGCTCCCAGACGAGTTCCACCCGGGCATCCGTCACGCCCGGCACCGCGCGCACCCGGGCCTCGACCTCGGCCGGGAAACCCTGGGCCACGGGACAGCCGGGCGCGGTGAGGGTCATGCAGATATGCACGGCCCCGGCGCCGCTCACGTCCAACTCATAAATGAGGCCCAAGTCATGGATGTTGACCGGGATTTCCGGGTCGTACACGGTTTTGAGGGCGGCAATGACGGCGCCCTTGAGTCCCTCTTCGTCGCGGCCTTCCTGCGCCAGCGCGGGCAGGTCAAGTGGGGCAGACATGGTCGTCCTCTTCCGTGGTCACGGTACCGGCGCGGCTTTCCAGCGCGGCCTTGAGGGTATGCCAGGGCAGCGTGGCGCACTTGACCCGCATGGGATATTCGCGCACGCCGGCGAGTATCCTGAGCTTGCCCACCGATGCCTGTGCCGCCGCGGCGCCCGCATCCTCGGTAAGCATGGTCCGCATGCCCGCGAACAGCCGCTCCGCCTCAGCCACGGGCTTGCCCAGCACCGCCTCGGTCATCAGGGACGCCGACGCCGTGCAGATCGCGCAGCCGGCGCCCTCGAATCCCACGTCGCGGATGGCGCCGTCCTGCACCCGCAAGTGCACGGTGATGTCGTCGTTGCACACGGGGTTGTAGCCATGGGCGTGATGCGTAGCCGCCGGAGGTGTGTGCTGGAAGTGGCGCGGATGGCGGTTGTGCTCCAGGATCATTTCCTCATAGAGGGCACGGGTCGAGCCGTTCATTTGCGCCCCCCTTCGACCAGCCGGTCCAGCGCGCCATCCAGGCGTTGCGTCAGCCAGTCGCGCAGCGTGCCCGGCGCTACGGCAGCGCAGGCTTCCAGGGCGAAGGCGTGCGTGAGCAGGGCACGCGCCTGGGCGTCGCCGATACCGCGCGAGCGTAGATAGAACACCTGGCTCTCGTCCAGGCGACCTACCGTGGCGCCATGGCCGCATTTGACGTCGTCGGCATAGATTTCCAACTGCGGCTTGGCGTCAATTTCGGCGTGCGGAGAGAGCAGCAGATTGCGGCTGGACTGCTGGGCATCGGCCTTCTGTGCGCCCGGACGCACCACGATGAGGCCATCGAACACGCCGCACCCGCGCCCTGCGGCGATGCCGCGGAAGATTTCCCGGCTCTGCGTGTGCGCGGCGGTATGTTCAATGCGCGTATGGTGATCCACATGGGCGCGGCCGCCGGCGAGAAAGCAGCCGTGTAGGGTCGCACTGGCGCCCGCGCCGGCCAGATCGAGCGCGATGTCCTGGCGCGTGAGCTGCCCGCCCAGCGCAAGCGACAAGACATCCAGGCGGCTGTCCTGCGCCTGGCGGGCGAAAAGCGCCCCGGTATGGGTGGCCGCGACGCCGTCCTCGACCAGCCTCACGTACAACAGGCGGGCCTGGGCGCCGACGAAAATCTCCGTCACCGGATTGCGCCAATAATCGCCGCGGCCGTTGCACAGCTCCACCACTGTGGCCTCCGCGCCCGGCTCCAGCACGATGAGGCTGCGCTCATGCACCATGGCGCCGTCTTCGTCTATGGTGCGCACGACGAATATCGGCTCATCGACGCGCCATTGCGCCGGCAGATGCAGCACCAGCCCCTCGCGCCACAGTGCCGTATTGAGCGCGACCAGCATGGACTCCCGTCCCGCCAGCGTGCCGAAGCGGGCCGCCGCGGGCAGGGTGGTGCGCGCCAGCGCGGCATCCAGGCGACCGAGCATGCTCTCCGGCAGCGCGCTGGAGCGGCTCAGGGCATAGCCGTTGCCATAGCCCAGCAAGTGGCCCGCCGGGAGGCCGTCGGGCAGGAACTCGACACCCGGCGCGGGGCTGTGCAACTGCTGCCTCTCCAGGGCGGCGAGCGAGGTGTATTTCCAGGCTTCCGCCTCGCGCGCCGGAAAACCGGCACGGAAAAAATTTTCCAATGCCTCGTGGCGGTCCAGCTTGAGCCAGGACGGGCCGGCCTCCATGGCGCTGCGCCCGGCCGCGACATAGGCGGCACGATCCTCCTGGGCGATTCTCATGCGCGCGCCTCCCCGACTTCCGCGGTGGTATCCAGCCAGCCGTAGCCGCGTTCTTCCAGTTCCGATGCCAACTCCGGCCCACCGCTTTTCACCATGCGGCCGGCGGCCAGCACATGCACCCGGTCGGGACGGATGTAGTTGAGCAGGCGCTGGTAATGGGTGACCAGCACCATGGCACGCTCGTGGCTGCGCAGGGCATTGACCCCGTCGGCCACGGCCTTGAGGGCGTCGATGTCCAGGCCCGAGTCGGTTTCGTCCAGGATGGCCAGGCGCGGCTCCAGCACCGCCATCTGCAAAATCTCGTTGCGCTTTTTCTCGCCGCCGGAAAAACCTTCGTTGATGGAGCGATAAAGCAGTTCCTCCTTCATGCCCACCAGGGCCAGGCGGGTCTGCACGTAATCGAGGAAATCCATGGCATCGAGCTCCGCCTCGCCGCGCGCGCGGCGCACCTGGTTGAGCGCGGATTTCAGCAACTGGATATTCGCTACGCCGGGAATTTCCACCGGATACTGGAAGGCAAGAAAAATCCCGGCGCGCGCGCGTTCTTCCGGGGCCAGCTCCAGCAGGTTTCTGTCCAGATAGCGGATC
Source organism: Pseudomonadota bacterium (assembly GCA_021849595.1). Lineage (GTDB taxonomy): Bacteria > Pseudomonadota > Gammaproteobacteria > Burkholderiales > Thiobacillaceae > JAJXXS01. The sequence continues at coordinate 2,926 of JAJZSR010000108.1, forward strand.
TCCCCCGCCGTCACCTCGTAGCCCTCGCGCCCGGCAATGACATGCGCGAGGGTGCTTTTGCCCGAGCCGTTGGGGCCCATGACGGCATGCACCTCGCCCGCCCTGACCGTCAGATCGATGCCCTTGAGGATGGGCGTGCCGTTTACCGCAACATGCAGATTGCTGATTTCCAGCATGGCATTCTCCTTAGCCTACCGCGCCTTCGAGGCTCACCGCGAGCAGCTTCTGCGCCTCGACGGCGAACTCCATGGGCAGTTCCTTGAACACTTCCTTGCAGAAACCGTTGACGATCATGTTCACGGCGTCCTCCGCCGAGAGGCCGCGGCTTTGCAGGTAGAAAAGCTGGTCGTCGCCGATCTTGCTGGTGGTGGCCTCGTGCTCCACCTGAGCGCTGTCGTTCTTCACCTCCAGATAGGGAAAAGTGTGCGCGGCGCAGCGGCTGCCCATGAGCAGGGAGTCGCATTGCGTGTAGTTGCGCGCGTTGTCAGCCCCGGCTAGGACTTTGACAAGGCCGCGGTAGGCGTTGGAGCCCTCGCCCGCGGAAATCCCCTTGGACACTACGGTGCTGCGCGTGTTCTTGCCGATATGAATCATCTTGGTGCCGGTATCGGCCTGCTGGCGGCCGCGCGTGACGGCCACGGAATAGAACTCGCCCACCGCATCGTCGCCGCGCAGGATGCAGCTCGGATACTTCCAGGTGATGGCCGAGCCGGTTTCCACCTGGGTCCAGGAGATACGCGAGCGCGCGCCGCGGCAATCGCCGCGCTTGGTGACGAAGTTGTAGATGCCGCCGCGGCCTTCCTTGTCGCCGGGATACCAGTTCTGCACCGTGGAATACTTGATGACCGCATCCTGCAGCGCGACCAGCTCCACCACCGCCGCATGCAGTTGGTTCTCGTCGCGCCGCGGCGCGCTGCAGCCTTCCAGATAGGAAACCCGGCTGCCCTCGTCGGCGATGATGAGCGTGCGCTCGAACTGGCCGGTATCGTTGGCGTTGATGCGGAAATACGTGGACAGCTCCATGGGGCAGCGCACTCCCTTGGGCACGTACACGAAGGTGCCGTCGGAAAACACCGCCGCGTTCAGGCTGGCGAAAAAATTGTCGGTATGGGGCACCACCGATCCAAGGTATTGGCGCACCAGCTCGGGGTGTTCGCGCACCGCCTCGGAGAAGGCGCAGAAAATGATGCCCAGGGAGGCCAGCTTCTCCTTATAGGTGGTGGCCACCGAGACGGAATCGAACACTGCGTCCACTGCCACGCCGGCGAGCATCTCCTGTTCCTTGAGCGGTATACCCAGCTTCTCGTAAGTGGCGAGGATCTCCGGGTCTACGTCGGCGAGCTTGCTCGGCCCGGCCTTTTTCTTGGGCGCGGCGTAGTAATGAATATCCTGATAGTCGATGGGCGGGTGATGCACTTTGGCCCAGTGCGGCTCGCTCAGCGTGCGCCAATGGCGATAGGCGGCCAAGCGCCACTCCAGCAGCCATTCCGGCTCGCCCTTCTTGGCTGAGATCAGGCGCACGACGTCTTCCGACAGCCCTTTGGGCACGCGCTCCTGCTCAATGTCGGTGACGAAACCCCAGCGGTACTCTTCCTGCATCAGCTCGCCGATGCCGACATTTTCAGATTTTCCCATCTCACTTCTCCAAGCGTTGCAGACGCACGGTGGCCGCCCTCGGGAGGGCCATGTCCGCCAGGCTCACCGCATCCAGCGCTACTTGCAGAGCATGGCCGATCAACTGCCAATGCGGCCTGGTAGCGCAGCCCTTCTCCATTTCGCACACGCCCCGCCCCAGCGCGCATTCCGTGACCGCCAGCGGGCCTTCCACGGCGGCCAAGATCTGTGCCATGGAGATGCGCTCCGGCGCGCGCGCCAGACCATAGCCGCCGGCCGCGCCGCGCTGGCTGAGCAGCAAGCCCTCGCGCGCCAAAAGCTTCAGCAGTTTGGCCACCACCGGGGCGGGTAAACCGGCCCGCTCGGCCAGCCCTCGCGCGCTGTATACCTGTAGCGGCGCCCGTGCCATGTGCATGAGCAACAGGGTGGCGTAATCGGTGAGCTTGCTGATTCTCAACATGGCAATCGCTAAATAGGACTGTATGGGTTCTATATAGTTCAAGGATGCCGGAACGCAAGATGGCACCACAGGCCGGGCGCCGGCAGCATCCCAGCGAGCAAGCCGATTTCCGCCGTGCGCTCCCGCGCCGCCTTGGTCACGATAATGACAATGCCAAGCGCGCCGACCGCCGGCGAGAGAATGCCCAGCATGGCGAGCATGTCGTGTTGCGTCGTGACGATCACCGTCCCGCGGCCGATGCTTGCCAGCCCGACGCTCACGCGCGCAGGGTGGCCGCCCTGCCGGCCGAGGACAGCCACCAGCACGGCGACCTGGGCGATGATCAGTTAGCCGTAGCTGCTGGCTACGGCAGCATGGTCAGGTGCCGGAAACCATTCCGGCAAGAGGGCCGGGCCATGCAGAGATTTCATTTTTCCGACCGCCGCCAATTCAGCTTAGACGAGCCGCAGTCGGCTCAGCGCCGCCCGCCCGGCATGCCCCGGTATACCCAGCGCAACAGGGCGTCCTGAGCCCGGGTGGCGTCCGCGGCATCGTCGGCGTTGACCAGGAACACCACCACCACGCGGCGCCTATTACTGTCCAGCACATAACCGGCAATGGCCTTGGCATCCCTGAGCGTACCGGTCTTGAGATGGGCGCGGCCGGCAAGTGGCGTGTCCTGCATGCGATGGCGCAGCGTGCCGTCCAGGCCGAGGATGGGCAAGGCGGACTCCAGCTCGCCGTAGACCGGGCTGCGGTAGGCGTACATCAGCAACTGCGCCAGCGTGAGCGGCGCGACACGTTCGCGGCGTGACAGGCCGGAGCCGTTCACCAGCACCAAGCCAGGACGGGCAATGCCGAGGCGGTCGAGCCAGTCCTGCACACGCGCGGCGGATTTTTCCGCATCGGCGGGTGGCGTATCGGCCGACAGATCCAGAAACATGGTTTTCGCCATGACGTTGTTGCTGAACTTGTCCATGGCGCGTATCACATCCATGAGCGGTGGCGACGACCACACCAGCAACTGCCGCGCACCGGGCGTCAGCAGGCCGGGAACGATCGATCCGGTCACCTTGCCCCCCAGTTCGCGCCACAGGCTCTCGAACAATCCCGCCGTGGTCGCCAGCGGCGCGCCCAGATTGATGCCCTGCATCTGCCTGCCGCAAGCCGCCGGATAGCGCCCCGTCAGAGTGAGCGTGCCGCCGTCGAGCTGAAGATTCAGACTATCGCCCCAATCGCCGCAGGGACCGGCAACGGCCTGCAGACGATTCACCATGCTCAGGTTGGCAGGCTGTGGATCCATCTGGACCTGCACCCGATTTCCCTCTGCATGCAAATACAGCCAGGTGGCGTTGAAATTCGTCAGCAGCGCCGAGGGCGGCGCGTTGTAAGGCTCGCGCGGCGCATCGTCGAAGGCGCCGGGATCATCGGGCTGGGGCGCGAACAGGCTGTCATCCAACACCACGTCGCCGTCGATGTCGCGCACCCCTGCCAGGCGGATGGCGCGCAGCATCCTCCACAAGCGGTCGAAGGTGAGATAGGGATCGCCGCCCCCCACCACATAGAGATTGCCCTTGAGCAAGCCATCCTCAATGGGCCCCTCGGCGTATACGCGCGTCTTCCAGCGATAATCCGGCCCCAGCAGATCGAGCGCCGCCAGGCTGGTGATGAGCTTCATGGTGGAGGCCGGGGCCATGGCAGCGCGGGCGTGCAGGGCCAGGGTCGGACGGGATCGGTACACCGGCCATACCACGATGCCGACGTCGGCCAGCGGAATGTGCTGCGCCCTCAGGGCGGCGGACACCGCAGGCGGCAGACGTGCCGCGCAGGCGCTGCCCACCCACAGCAGCAGAAGCAACAGCAGCAGGCGCTCAGCCCAGGTGCGCCACATACCAGTCCATCGCCTCGCGCAGGCCTTCGCGGATGCGATGGCTGGGCTCGTAGCCCAGCAGGGTCCTGGCCTTGGTGATGTCGGCCAGCGAGTGGCGCACGTCGCCCTTGCGGAAGTCCCGATAGGTGGGCTTGAAGTCCTGCAGGTGCGCATAGCGCTGCGCCAGGTTGCTGCGGATGGCTTCGAACAAATCATTGAGCGTGGTGCGGTCGCCCACCGCCACGTTGTAGACCTGATTCACGGCGGCCGGGTTGGCGGTGGTGGCGGCCAAGAGATTGGCCTGGATGACATTGTCGATGTAACAAAAATCGCGGCTGGTTTCGCCGTCGCCGTTGATATACACCGGCTCGTCCTTGATCATGCTCGCCACCCATTTGGGCACCACCGCGGCATAGGCGCCGTTGGGATCCTGGCGACGGCCGAAAATGTTGAAGTAGCGCAGGCCGATGGACTGGGTGCCATAACTGCGGCCAAACACGTCGGCGTACAGCTCGTTCACGTACTTGGTCACGGCATAGGGGGACAATGGCTTGCCGATGATATCCTCTACCTTGGGCAGGCCGGGATGGTCGCCATAGGTGGAGCTGGAGGCCGCGTAGACGAAGCGCGCCACGCCCGCATCGCGTGCCGCCACCAGCATGTGGAGAAAGCCGGTGTTGTTGGCGGCATGGGTGGCGAGCGGGTCCTCCAGCGAGCGCGGCACCGAACCCAGCGCCGCCTGATGCAGCGCATAATCCACGCCCTTGCAGGCGGCTTGGCAATCCTCCAGTTTGCGGATGTCGCCGCGGATGAAGCGGAAATTTTTCCACTGCGCCTCGCCCACCGACTCGCGCACCTGATCGAGATTGCGCTGATGACCGGTGGCGAAGTTGTCCAGGCCGATGACGCGCTGGTCGAGATTGAGCAGCGCCTCAACCAGATTGCAGCCGATGAAGCCCGCCGCGCCGGTGACCAGCCAGGTTTTCGGCGCCGCGCGCAGGTTATCGCAAACCGCCGCGTAGGCGGACATCAAAGCCTCCAGAGCGTGTATCCAGCCCCCGTTACGGCGACCGGATCGTAGGCCGACTTCACGTCGCTGAATACGCCGCCCTGCTTGAGCGCGGCAGTGAGCTTGGCGAAGCCCATGTCCAGGTAATGCTTGTGCGCCACCGCGGCCACGATCGCGTCGCACTGCGGTAATTTTTCCCAAGGCGTGAGGCTCACGCCGTATTCATGCTCGGCTTCCTTGGGCTCGCCCAGCGGGTCGTGCACGCTCACCTGGCAGCCGAAGGATTGCAGCTCGCGGATCACGTCCACCACCTTGGAGTTGCGCAAGTCCGGGCAGTTTTCCTTGAAGGTGAGGCCTAGCACGTTGACCTTGGCGCCCTTTACCTGCACGCCGTTTTGGATCATGGCCTTCACGGTTTCCTGCGCGACATAGGCACCCATGCCGTCGTTGAT
>JAJZSR010000109.1 GCA_021849595.1 Pseudomonadota bacterium
CTTTACCACCGACATCAACGAGCTCGATGTGGTGTACGGCGGTGAGAAGCGCCTGTACAAGTCGGTGAAGGAAATCATCGACAAGTACGATCCGCCCGCCATATTCGTGTACCAGACCTGCGTCACCGCCCTGATCGGCGACGACATCGAGGCGGTGTGCAAGGCGGCGAGCCAGAAATTCGGCAAGCCGGTGATCCCCGTCAACGCGCCCGGCTTCGTGGGCAGCAAGAACCTTGGCAACAAGCTGGCCGGGGAGGCGCTGCTCGACCATGTCATCGGCACCGAGGAGCCCGACTACCTCACGCCCTACGACATCAACATCATCGGCGAATACAACCTGGCGGGCGAACTGTGGCAGGTCAAGCCGCTCCTGGACGAAATGGGGGTGCGCATCCTGTCCTGCATCTCCGGCGACGCCAAATACCGCGAAGTGGCCTACAGCCACCGCGCCAAGGCTGCCATGATGGTGTGCTCGAAGGCCATGATCAACATCGCCCGCAAGATGGAGGAGCGCTACGAGATTCCTTTCTTCGAGGGCTCGTTCTACGGCATCAGCGACATGAGCGACTCGCTGCGCCAGATCGCCAAATTGCTGGTCGACAAGGGCGCGCCGGACGGGCTGCTGGAACGCACGGAGCGCATCATCGCGCGCGAAGAGGCGCGCTTCTGGCAGCGCATGGAGCCCTTCAAGGATCGCCTCAAGGGCGTCAAGGTGCTGCTCATCACCGGTGGCGTGAAATCCTGGTCGGTGGTTTCCGCACTGCAGGAAGTCGGCATGGAAATCGTCGGTACCAGCGTGAAGAAATCCACCCTGGAGGACAAGCAAAAGATCAAGGAGCTGATGGGCGAGGACGCCCACATGATCGAAGACATGACGCCGCGCGAAATGTATAAGATGCTGAAGGACGCCCAGGCCGACATCATGCTCTCGGGCGGGCGCTCCCAGTTCGTCGCGCTCAAGGCCAAGATGCCCTGGCTGGACATCAACCAGGAGCGCCACCATGCCTATGCCGGCTATGAAGGCATGGTCAAGCTGGTGGAAGAGATCGACAACTCGCTCTCCAACCCTGTGTGGGAACAGGTGCGCAAGCCGGCGCCTTGGGAGAACCCCTTCCTGGAAGTCATGGTGGCCGCACCTGGCTCGTTGTCTCCCGCGCTGGAGGCCGCCGCCTGAGGGGCGCGCCATGGCCAAAGTCACCACCGTCAAGAAGGCCTGCGCGGTCAACCCGCTCAAGATGAGCCAGCCCATCGGCGCAGCGCTGGCCTTCATGGGCGTGGCCAACAGCATGCCCACGCTGCACGGCTCGCAGGGTTGCACGGCCTTCGGCCTGGTGCTGTTCGTGCGCCATTTCAAAGAGGCCATCCCCATGCAGACCACGGCCATGAACGAGGCCACCACCATCATGGGCGGCTTCGACAACGTGGAGCAGGCCATCCTCAACATCCACAAGCGCGCCAACCCTGCCTTCATCGGCATCGCCTCCACCGGGCTCACCGAAACCAAGGGCGACGACGTGGACGGCTATCTGGCGCTGGTGCGCAAAAAGCACCCGGAGCTGGAGAACCTGGCCATGGTCTATGTCTCCACGCCGGATTATGTGGGGGCCTTTCAGGACGGCTGGGCCAAGGCGGTGGAAAAGATGATCCGCGAGCTGGCCGAGCCCGGCCCGCTGGTGTCCCACCAGATCAATGTCCTGGCGGGCAGCCACCTCACGCCGGGGGACATCGAAGAGCTGCGCGAGATCGTCGAGGCCTTCGGTTTCCGTCCCATCATCTTCCCCGACCTCTCCGGCTCCCTGGACGGCCATGTCCCGGACAATTTCAGCCCCACGACCCTAGGTGGAACCACGCTGGAGGACATCCGCCGCCTGGGATCCTCGCAGTTCACCCTGGCTATAGGCGAGCACATGCGCGCAGCGGCCCAGGCGCTGCAGGAGAAGACCGGCGTGGGCTTCGAGGTGCTGGACAGCGTCACCGGCCTGGCGGGCGGTGACCGTCTGATGACCCTGCTCTCGCAGACCTCGGGACGCCCGGTGCCCAACAAATTTCGCCGCCAGCGCAGCCAGTTGGTAGACGCCATGCTGGACGCCCACTTCCATTTCGGCGGCAAGAAGATCGCCATCGGCGCCGAGCCGGATCTGCTGTGGGCCATCGGCAATCTGTTCGCCGGTATGGGGAGCAAGCTCACGGCCGTGCTGACCACGACCCAGTCGCCGCTGCTGGAAAAGCTGCCGGCCGAGGAAGTGTGCATCGGCGACCTGGAAGATATGGAAGAACGCGCTGCAGGCTGCGACCTGCTCATCACCCACTCGCACGGCAGGCAAATGGCCGAACGCCTGGACCTCCCTTTTCTGCGCATGGGCATCCCCATGTTCGACCGCCTGGGGGCGGCGCATCAGGTGAGCGTGGGCTACCGGGGCACGCGCGATCTGCTTTTTCAGGTGGCCAATATGTTCATGGCCCAGGCGCATGAACCGGGCCCCGCCGACTGGATGCCGCAAAACGAAGAGGGAGCGTCATGTGGAAGTTGTGCGTCGGCTGCGGCTCATTGACGGCGAGTCACTTTTAGCGGGAGGTAGTATGAAGATTGCATTCGCAACCCAGGATCTCAAGCGCGTCGATGCCCACTTCGGCTGGGCCAAGAACATCGCCATCTACGAAGTGTCGCCTGACGACAGCCGCTTTCTGGAAGCCATCCAGTTCGACGGCGACCTCAAGGAGGACGGCAACGAGGACAAGCTGGCCCCCAAGCTCGACGCCATCAAGGACTGCGCCATTCTCTACGTGGCCGCCATCGGCGGCTCGGGCGCCGCGCGGGTCGTGGCGCAGAACATCCACCCCATCAAGGTGAACGAGCCCGAGGTCATCGACGACATCCTGGTGAAGCTGCAGGGTGTCCTCAAGGGCACGCCGCCGCCCTGGCTGCGCAAAGTGATGCAGAAAGGGCAGGAACGCACATTCGATTTTGAAGACGAGGCATGACATGACACAGAGCGCCGCCGCGGCCGTGGCCACGGAAAACCCCATGGATTCCCAGTTCATCCGCGAACTCGTCAAGCAGTGGCGGGCCCAGGACGCGCACGGCGCCTGGGAAGGGAAGTCGGACGAAAAACTCATTGCGCCCTATATCGTCACCAAGGAACAGCGCAAAGAGATGCCCATCATCGGCGACCCCGATCCCGAGGTGCTGTGGCGGGTGGAGCTGTTCTACAACGCCGTGGGCCTGGCGATCGAGCGGCAAACGGGCGTCATGGTGTCGCCCATGATGAAAATGCACCACGAAGGCTTTGGCCGCATGGTGCTGCTGGCGGGCCGGCTGGTGGTGGTCAACAAGCAGTTGCGCGACGTGCACCGCTTCGGCTTCGAAAGCATGGAAAAGCTCGCCCAGGAGGGCGAAAAGCTGGTCACCGCCGGCGTGGAGATGATCAAGCAGTTTCCCGAGGTGGCCAAGTATGGTTGAGCGGCGCGGCAGTGCCTGAAAGGCAGGCGTGGCGGACGGCGCTATTGGAGCGCGAAGGAGCGGATCATGGACGTGGTTTTTGAACGCGGCCCCGAGTTGGATGTGCCGCATTGGATCGAGAAGCTGGAAACCGAGGAATTCGAGCAGTTTCTGGCGGGCTGCATGCCGGCCCAAGCAGAGGGAGCAGACATGGAAGACGTAGAAGCGCTGAAAGCGCAAGTGAAAAAGCTGAACGCACGCGCCATGGAAATGAAGATGGCGCTGCATGACCTGTCCGAGGAATTGCCGGCCGGCCTGGAGAAAGTGATGGACGTGGCGCGCGAGACCCAGGAGGCTTTCCAGAATCTCGATGCGGCGCGCAAGAAGCTCGCTGCAGCCACAGCCTGAGGCACATCATCATGGCAGACATCGTAACCGTCACCCTGCCCGACGGGCGCAGCTGGACGCCCAAATTCGTCAACAGCATCAACGAGGAAAAATGCATCGGCTGTGGCCGCTGTTTCCGCGTGTGCGGGCGCGACGTGCTGCAGCTCAAAGGCATCAACGAAGAGGGTGAATATGTCGAAATCGCCATGGGCGAGGACGAAGATGACGACGACGGCGAATACGAAAAGAAAGTGATGACCATCGTCAACCAGATGAACTGCGTGGGCTGCGAGGCCTGCGCCAAGATCTGCCCGAAGAAGTGCTATACGCACGAGACGATGAGTTTGTAGGGCAGGAAGCTATCTCATTCGCGGGACGGGAAAGGAGGGCATCGTGGCGGAATTGTTTGGCAAGGAATGGCTGCTCGCGCATGCACGCGATTCTCTGGATGGCGTGGCCCGAGTGTTTGCCTCGGTGATCGACTCTGCGGCGCGCGGCTCGATACAGCCGCCCAACCTTGGACTGGGGCTTACGCGGGAGAAATTCGTCGAACTTCTGGAGCGTTATTTTCCCGGGGCGGCAAACGAGGCCTATGGTGCGGCACCCGGAACCTGGGGTGCAGGCTGCGCCCCCCTGCAGGCAAGCGAATTCGACGATCTGGTCGCGCTTTTGCTGGAATATCGCGCCGACGACACCGAAGCCACCGAGTGGCTGGCCTACGCGATCGCGAGCGGCTGCATGGGGGGCGATCATCTATACCAAGACATGGGTTTACCCGACCGTCAAGCCTTGTCTTCGCTCCTGAAAAAACATTTCCCGCGCTTGCACGACAAGAACTCGGGAAACATGAAATGGAAGAAGTTTCTATACAAGCAGCTATGCGACCGTGCCGAAGTCAATATGTGCGCCGCGCCCAGTTGCCAGGTGTGCCGCGATTACCATAGTTGCTTCGGCCCGGAAGACGATAGCGGGCTAGGCGCCCTTGCATCCACCGCCCGAGCGTCGGCGATGAGACGGGGCGAACCCGTTCCCGGCTGGCTGATCGATTTGCCGGAAGAATACCTTGGTGAAACGCAGGCACCCCAGCGTTATGAAAGCTTCGAACAGCCGGACATGCCCCGAACGTACAAGATTCTGGGTTATGACGCCAACGGCGAATGCTGCTACTACCTGCATCGCTATGCCCTCAGCCGGGTCTTGCTCGATGACGATGACAATTTCTATGAGGAAGAAAGCTATTTCGAGGAAGTGAAGGCATGGCGGCTTGCCAGCGGCGTCTGGCTGAGCCGCAATATACGCGCCGGCGGGGCGGGGGATTGCCGCGCTCGAAGCTTGGAGCCGGATTATTCCCTGCTTCCGGGCCGTCCGCGCTGAGGCCGCGGCCGCCGCCGGGATTGTCGCTTAGGATTGAGGAGGTGCCATGTTATTTTCCCGCACCAGCCAGTATGCCGCTCAGGCACTGATTTATCTCGCCACCCAGCGCAGGGACAGATTCGTCCTGACGCGCGAAATTGCCGCGCACCTGGATATTCCTTCTGATTATCTGGGGAAGATCATGGGCGCCATGAGCCGGGCAAGCTTGCTGACGTCGGTGCGCGGGCGCAAAGGCGGCTATGCCTTGAACGAAGGAGCCGAAACCACCGACATGCTGCAACTGCTGCTTTTGATGGAGGGCAGCAAGTACACCCAGGATTGCTTTCTGGGACTCAAGACTTGCGGCGACGAGACCGCATGCCCCATGCATCGGGAATGGAAGCCCATCAAGGAGCGCATCGTCGCCTTGCTGCGCGAGCAGAATGTCGGGGCCTTGGCGGACGGGGTCAAGCGCGGAGACTATCGCCTGGCCGACCTGCCTTTGCGTGTCGCCGAGCTGCGGGGGCTGCCGCGCAGAGGGCGCCGCCAGCGTTGAGGTAATTTTTTTTGACTACCGTTATATATTTTTGATAAATATCGATGGAATCGATGGAGGGGCTGCATACCATGGTCAGAAAGGTGCCTCAAGCACAGGCCGCCCTGCGGCTCCAAGCAGGGCCGGCCGGGGGGCGAGCCAAAGGACGCGTAGAACTGCTGGAACGCATCGCCGAAACGGGCTCCATATCGGCAGCGGCCCGAGCCCAGGGGCTCTCCTACAAGGCCGCCTGGGAGGCGGTGGAGACGATGAACAACCTGTCCGCCTTGCCGCTGGTGGAGCGCACGGCGGGTGGGCGGGAAGGCGGCGGCACCCAGCTCACCGCGCGCGGCCGCGAAGTCGTGGCGGCGTTTCGCCGCATGGAGGGGATGTACGGACAGTTTCTCGCCGCCCTGCAGGGGCATGAGGATTTCGCAATGTTTTTGCAATCGCTCTGGAGATTGAACATGCATACCAGCGCACGCAATGAGTTCCTGGGCCGCGTGGCTGCAGTGAAACAAGGTGCGGTGAACGACGAGATCGTGCTGGACATCGGCGCCGGGCAGACGCTGGTCGCCATCATCACGCACGAGAGCACGGAACATCTTGGGCTCAAGCCCGGCGTCGAGGCCTACGCCCTCATCAAGGCGCCCTGGGTGATCCTGACCGCTGCCGACAGCCCGCTCAAGACCAGCGCTCGCAACAGGCTGTGCGGCGTGGTGAGCCGCTGCCAGGAAGGCGCGGTGAATGCCGAAGTCGTGTTGGACTTGGGGGGCGGCAAGAGCCTTGCGGCCATCGTGACCAACGAGAGCATCAAGCACCTGGGGCTCAAGCCCGGTGCCACGGCCTGCGCCTTGATCAAGGCCTCGCACATCATTCTTGCGGTTGCCCACTGATTTTTTCCTCACGGAGCGTCACCATGAAAACCCTCAACACGAAAACTCTCAAACTGTTTGCCCTCATAGGGTTGAGTCTGGCCGGCGGGCTGGCCCAAGCGGCGGAGGTCCAAGTCGCTGTGGCGGCCAATTTTGCCGAGCCCATGAAAGTCATCGCAGCGAAATTCGAGCAGGCCACCGGTGACAAAGTGGCGGTATCGTTGGGATCGACGGGTAAGTTCTATGCCCAAATCAAGAATGGCGCACCTTACGATGTCATGTTGTCGGCCGACGCAGAAACGCCGGCCAAACTGGTGCGGGAGGGATACGCCGTACCCGGCAGCCAATTTACTTACTCCATAGGCAAACTGGTATTGTGGTCGCCCAAACCCCGCTACGTGGACGACGGTGGGGCCGTGCTGAAGAAAGGCGATTTCCGGCATCTCGCCGTCGCCAATCCAAAGCTGGCGCCGTATGGCGAGGCGGCCATGGAGACGCTGGCCAAACTGGATGTGCTGAGCCAGATCAAGCCCAAGCTGGTGCAGGGCGAAAACATCGCCCAGACCTATCAGTTCGTCGCCAGCGGCAATGCCGACTTGGGCTTCGTCGCCCTGTCGCAAGTCTACGAGGACGGCAAGATCATGTCTGGCTCGGCCTGGATCGTGCCGGCGGCTCTGTACAGCCCCATCCGCCAGGATGCCGTCTTGCTCGCCAAAGGCAAAGGCAACCCCGCGGCCGCGGCGCTGCTCGACTTCCTCAAGGGGCCGCAGGCCCGCGCCGTGATCCGGGATTACGGCTACGCGCTCTAGCCATGACGCTAAGCGCGGCCGATCTCACGGCGGTATGGCTGACGATCAAGCTGGCGGCCATCGTCACAGCTCTGCTCCTGGTCATCGGCACGCCCATCGCTTGGTGGCTGGCGCGCACGCGCTCGCCCCTCAAGGGGCCGGTGGGCGCGGTGGTGGCCTTGCCGCTGGTGCTTCCGCCCACCGTGCTGGGTTTTTATCTGCTGCTGGCGATGGGTCCGCACGGGCCCATCGGGCGGATGACGCAAGCCATGGGCCTGGGCACGCTGCCGTTCACCTTCTGGGGACTGGTGGTGGCGTCCACGTTTTATTCCCTGCCCTTCGTGGTGCAGCCCTTGCAAAATGCTTTCGAGGCATTTGGCGATCGGCCTTTGGAGGCGGCTGCCACGCTGGGCGCGGCGCCTCTGGACGCCTTTTTCAGCGTCGCGTTGCCGCTGGCGCGTCCCGGCTATCTGACCGCCGCCGTGCTCGGCTTCGCCCATACCGTGGGCGAGTTCGGGGTGGTGTTGATGATAGGCGGCGACATACCTGGGCAGACGCGCGTGGTATCGGTGCTCATCTACGACCATGTCGAGGCCACCGAGTATGCGCAGGCGAACTGGCTGGCCGCGAGCATGGTGGTGTTTTCATTCCTGGTCCTGTTGGTCATGTATGTCTGGGCGCCAAACAAAAAAAGGGGCGGCTGATATGTCCTGGTTTCCAAAAGCGGCAGCCGGTCCGAAGCAGCACACCGAGGCGGCCGAGAGCGGCGGGCTGCGCGCGCGCTTTGCCCTGAACTACGGGGATTTTGCCCTGGACGTCGACCTGGCCTTGCCCGTGCGCGGCGTGACGGCCTTGTTCGGTCCCTCGGGTTCGGGCAAATCCACGCTGTTGCGTTGCGTGGCCGGCCTGGTACGCGCCCCGGGCG
>JAJZSR010000007.1 GCA_021849595.1 Pseudomonadota bacterium
CAGTGCGGCAAGCGTTTCGCGCGTGTCCAGCAGCCGCATGCCGAGTGCGCGGTGCAAGGCCAGATAGTTGTCGGCGTCGCCGCCCAGGCGTGCGCGCATGGCCTTGCTGTCCTTCAGCTCGCGCAGTTCCCCTTCGCGCGTGAGCAGGGCGGCGCAGGCCGCGTCGAAGAGGTCTGTCGCGGTTTCCGGTGCGGCAAGCAGTTCACGCCCGCGCAAGGGCGGCCCCTTGTCCGCGTCCTTGCCGTCTTTCAGCAGCAGTTGGCCGTAATTTTTCAGGTCGGGGAGGAAATCGCCCTGGGACAGCAATTTGGCCACGGGGTCGGCGTCCGGCGCGCAGGGCAGGTGCGCGGCGATCTGCGCGAGCGCGTAGTCCAGTGCGTCGGCCTGACCCTCGGTGTAGGCCCACCATTCGGCGCGCCGGGCGACGAAGCCCTCCAGCAGGCTTTGCATGTTGGCGAGACCCAGGTCGGCCAGCAGGGCTTCGGCGGCTTGCGCGACGGGACTGTCGGGCGCACGCGCGAGGTCGTCGGTGAAGCGCTCCCAGGCTTCGTCCAGCAGCGCCCCGGTTTCCTCCACCAGTTGGCGATGCGCCAGCCCGGCTTCCAAGGGGGAGCGCTGCAGCAGATCGAGAAACCAGGCGTGGAAAGTCGTCAGCGTGAGGCCGGTGCGCGCGCCGAGGACTTTTTCATAAAGGCCGCGCGCCTGGGGCAGCAGGCTTTCCAGTTGCGCTTCCTCTATTTCGCGTTCGCGCAGGAAGGCGCGCACCTCAGTGTCGGGCGCGGTGGCGAGCTTGCGCAGCCAGCCGTCCAGGCGCGCGCGCATTTCCCCGGCCGCCTTGCGCGTGAAGGTGATGGCGAGAATGTCCGAGGGCTCGGCACCGTCCAACAGCAGGCGCACGATGCGCGAAACCAGCAGCCAGGTCTTGCCGGAACCGGCGCAGGCTTCCACCACCACGGAGCGTGTCGGATCGAGTGCGGTGGCGTTGAGCATGTTCATGATTTCGCCTTTTTGTACGCGCGCCAGGCGAAGCGCGCGGGATCGACGGCATCGAGCAACTCCTGCTCCAGGGGCAGGGGCTCGCCGCTGATCTGGCAGGCGACGATTTCCCCCAGCAGTGCCGACCAGACGATGCCGCGCGAGCCGAAGCCGGTGAGCGCGTACAGCCCCATCTGGCGCGGCCATTGCGCGAGTCGCTCGGGTTTTTGTGCAACGATGGGCACGGGCAGCAATCCGGCGATGGGCAGGCGGTCCGGGGTCATGGCGCGGAAGGCCACGCGTCCATCGAGTTGCGCGGCGTCGAGGCTGGCCTGCCATGAAGGGAAGATGGCGGCGACGCGGCGCAGGTTTTCTTCATGCGCGCTTTGGATGGGCTCGATTGCGTCGTTGCCGAAGTCGTAGCTCGCTCCTGCCACGCACAGGCCGTCGAGCGGCGGGAGCACGTAGCCTTCGCGCGCGCGCACCTCGTGGAACTCTGGCAAAGCCGCGGCACGCAGGTAGCTCAATTGGCCGCGCACGCTGCGCAACGGAAGTTCGAGAGCCAGGCGCGCGGCGTCTTGCGCATTTGCCAGGATCACGCAGGGTGCGCGAGCGAGTTCGCGCCCCTGCGCGTCGAGTGCCAGCCAGTTCCCGTCCGTGCGGCGCAGCGCGTGCACCCGCACGCCCAGGCGCAGATCGAGGGCGTCGCCGCAGGCCGCCAGTTGTGCTTGGCACAGGCTGGCCGGCGCCAGCCAGCCGCCCTGAGGCACGCGATAGCCGCTTTCTGTGGCGCACAGATAATCGTCAGGGAAATTCGTCAGCAGCGCATGCCAGCGTTCGCGCTCGGCGTCGTCCTGGGCCAACTGCAATACGCCGCATTGCTCCATGCGCAAACCCCGCCCTTCGAGTTCGCGCCAGCGCGCCAGGGCATAGCAGTAGGCGGCGCGGGACAGGCGCGCGAGGCGGTTGTCATCTTTGGAGACGAGCGGACGGAAGGCACCGGCCGGATTGCCGGAAGCGCGGCTCGCCACTGCGTCGTCCTGTTCCAGCAGGGTGACGGCGCAGCCATGTGCGGCCAGGCGTTCGGCGGCGCCGGTGCCGGCGAGCCCGGCACCGAGCACGAGGGCTCGTGCCGGCGGGGATACGGGCCCTGTGTCTTCGCCAGGTGCGCCGTAGACGCCGCCCAGCATCTCGCGCTTGCCGGCGTGGCCCGCTCGGCGTTCGACCGCAAAGCCGGCGCCTTGCAGTGCGCGGCGCACGTCGCCCGCGGCGCACCAGGTGGCGAAGCTGGCACCGGAGCGCATTTTTTTGGCCGCTTGCGCCAGGAAATCCGGACTCCAGAGCTCTGCATTTCTGGAGGGCGCAAAGCCGTCCAGATAAAGCGCGTCGGCGCGCAAGTTGAGTTGCGGCAGCAGCGTTTGCGCATCGCCGAAAAAAAGACTCAGCGTGACGGCACCGGCTTCGAAGTACAAGCGCTGGGCGCCCGGTACCAGCACCGGCCATTGCGCGCGCAACTGCGTGGCGAGGGCGGCGAGTTCCGGCCAGGGTTCATGCAGCCGCTCCAGGTCGGCGCCCCGGAAAGGATGCTTTTCCAGCGAGACGAAATGCAGGCGTGCGCAACGCGCGGGGTCGGCACGCCAGGCCGCCCAGGTGGCGAGGAAGTTGAGCCCGAGGCCAAAGCCGGTTTCGAGAATGACGAAGCAGGATTTGTTCCGCCAGCGCATGGGCAGGCCGTTGCCCGCGAGGAATACCGCACGCGCCTGCTCCAGGCCCCCGGCGCGGCCGTGGTAGATGTCGTCATAGGCGGGAGCGTAGGGCGTGCCATCGGCGGTGTAGGCCAGGGCGGCCGGAAGGAT
This sequence comes from Pseudomonadota bacterium, assembly GCA_021849595.1. Lineage (GTDB taxonomy): Bacteria > Pseudomonadota > Gammaproteobacteria > Burkholderiales > Thiobacillaceae > JAJXXS01. The sequence continues at coordinate 2,832 of JAJZSR010000007.1, forward strand.
GCGCTGCATGGCGCATCATTATGGAGGGAAATTCGAGTTCTTGAATTTCCCCTCCCTCGCGGTCCGGGCTTGCAGTAGGCGGGGGCCTTGACGCACGTCAAACGGGGGCATTCCCGATGTGCTTTAATGATGAAAGATACCCGGGCCGGCTTTCCCCCATGAATACCAAGAAATTGCGACTCGTGCTCCTGCCCCTGATCCTCGTGGTGGCGGTGGCCGCAGCGGTCTTGCTCTGGCGCCGGGAACACGCGGCGCCCGCGGACCGCCTCACCCTGTACGGCAACATCGACATCCGCGACGTCCAACTGGCCTTCAATGCCAATGGGCGCATCCAGAGCCTGGCGGTGCGCGAGGGGGATGCGGTGCAGGCCGGCCAGCTCGTCGCCCAGCTCGATCCCGTGCGCTATGCCGATGCGGTGGCCCAGGCCCAGTCCAGGCTGGCTGCCCAGGCCCAGGTGCTGGCGCGCCTGGAGGCCGGCAGCCGGCCCGAGGAAATCGCCCAGGCGCGCGCCCAGTTGGCCGCGGCGCAAGCGGCGCTCGACAACGCCGAAGCGACGTATCGCCGCCTAGTGTCGCTGGCGCGGCAAGATTTCGTCTCGCCCCAGGCCGTGGACAATGCCGCCGCCGCGCTCAAGGCGGCGCGCGCCGAATTCGCCGCGCGCCGCCAGGTCCTGGCGCTGGCGGTGAAGGGGCCGCGCAAGGAAGACATCGACGCCGCGCGCGCGGCGCTCAAGGCCGACCAGGCTGCGCTGGCCCTGGCACAACGCGAGTTGGCCGATACCAAGCTGTATTCGCCGGCCGCCGGCGTCATCGACGACCGTATCCTGGAGCCGGGCGACATGGCCAGCCCGCAAACGCCGGTCTATACCGTGGCGCTCAACAACCCGGTCTGGGCGCGGGTCTACGTACCGGAGACGGCGCTGGGACAGATGCGCACGGGCATGCGCGCGGAGATCAGCAGCGACAGTTTTCCCGGACGCCAATTTCGGGGTTGGATAGGCTATGTCTCGCCCACGGCGGAGTTCACCCCCAAGACGGTGGAGACGCCGGATCTGCGCACCCAGCTCGTGTACCAAGCGCGCGTCTATGCCTGCAATCCCGACGGAGTGCTGCGCCTGGGCATGCCGGTGACTGTGACTATCTCCTTGCATGGCAATGCCGGCGGGCAAGCGCCCGAACCCGGCTGCCGACCCTGACGCGGGTTGCGCATGACGCAGCCCATCCTTGTTTTCGAAGGCGTGACCAAGCGCTTTTCCGGCGCCGCCGGGCCGGCGTTGGAGGCCTTGGATCTGACGCTGGAACCGGGCGGCATCGTCGGTCTGTTCGGGCCGGACGGTGCGGGCAAGACCACGCTGTTGCGTCTGGCCGCCGGGCTGCTGCGCCCGGATGCCGGCAAGGTGGTGGCGCTCGGTCACGACACCCGGCGCGAGGCCGCGGCCGTGCAGGGCGCCATCGGCTACATGCCCCAACATTTCGGTCTGTACGAAGATCTCACCGTGCAGGAGAACCTCGACCTGTATGCCGATTTGCAAAGCCTGCCGCGCGCCGAGCGGCCGCAGCGCTATGCCGAGCTTTTGCGCCTGACCGCGCTGGGGCCTTTCGGCGCTCGCCTGGCCGGCCAGCTCTCGGGCGGCATGAAGCAGAAGCTGGGTCTGGCCTGTACCCTGGTGCGTCCGCCGCGCCTGCTCCTGCTGGACGAGCCCACGGTGGGCGTGGACCCGGTGTCGCGGCGCGAGCTGTGGGCCATCATCGAGCGCCTGGTGCAAGAGGGCGGCACCACCGTGCTCGTGTCCACCGCCTATCTGGATGAGGCGCAGCACTGCCGCGAAGTCGTACTGCTGCGCGAGGGCAAGCTGATCGGCCAGCATCAGTCCGCGGTCTTCACCGCGCCCCTGGCCGGGCGGGTGTACATGGTGCCGGCCGGGGAGGGCGAGCGGCGCGCCCTGCAGCGCAGCCTGGAGAGTGCCTCTGATGTCCTGGACGCGCTGATCCAGCCCGAGGGCGTGCGCCTGGTGCTCAAAGAGGGGGGCGCACCGCCGGCGGGTGCGCAGCCCGCGGCACCGCGCTTCGAAGACGCCTTCGTGGCGCTGCTCAAGCCGGCGGGCACCGGCGCCCTGCCCGCGGCCGCGGTACGCCGGGCCGACGATCCGCCGTCTGACGGGGAAGTCATCCGCGTGCAGAATCTCGGCCGGCGCTTCGGCAGTTTCGAAGCGGTCAAGGGCGTGAGCTTCGCCGTGCGGCGCGGCGAAGTGTTCGGCCTGTTGGGCGCCAACGGCGCGGGCAAGACCACCACCTTTCGCATGCTGTGCGGCCTACTGCCGCCATCCTCCGGCAGCCTGAGCGTGGCGGGCGTGGACTTGCGCAGCGCGCCGGCGCAGGCGCGCGGACACATCGGCTATGTGTCGCAGAAATTTTCCCTCTACGGCAATTTGAGCGTGGAACAGAACCTGGGCTTCTTCTCTTCCGCCTATGGCCTCGCCGGCGCGCGCCGCCGCGAGCGCATGGCCTGGGCGTTGGCGGAGTTCGAGCTGACACCCTATCGGCGCGTCAATGCCGCCGATCTGCCGCTGGGCTACAAGCAGCGCCTAGCCCTGGCCAGCGCCCTCATGCATGAGCCGGACATCCTGTTTTTGGACGAGCCCACGTCGGGCGTCGATCCGCTGGCGCGGCGCGAATTTTGGCAGCGCATCAATACCCTCGCCGCCGCGGGCGTGACCGTGCTCATCACCACGCATTTCATGGAAGAGGCGGAATACTGCGATCGCCTGGTGCTGATGTCGCTGGGCGAAGTGCTCGCTGCCGGCACACCCGCGCAGATTCGCGCCCGCGCGGCGCGCGAGGACAGGCTTCACCCCAGCATGGAAGACGCCTTCGTCGAACTCATCGAGCAGCACGAGGCCGGGCTGCGCAGCGCGGCATGAACACGCGGTTGGTCGGCCTCATGCGCAAGGAGTTGCTGCAGATCGTGCGCGACCCCTCCGCCATCGCCATCGCCTTCGTTCTGCCGGTGGTGTTGCTGCTGATCTTCGGCTACGGCGTTTCGCTCGACGCCAAGCACGTGCTGGTGGGCGTGGTGGTGGATGCGCCGACGCCGCAGACGCAGTCTTTCGTTGCCGGCATGCGCCGATCGGAGTATTTCTCCGTGCAGACCTTCAGCGACATACACAGGGCGCGGGAAGCCCTGCGGGAGCGCCGCATCAACGGCATCGTCTGGCTGCGCGGAGATTTTTCGCGCCTGGCGCTCACCGCCGGAGATGCGCCGGTCGGCGTGGTGGTGAACGGCGTGGACGCCAACGACGCGCGCATCCTGGAGGGCTATGTGCAGGGCGTGTGGGCGCAATGGCTGGAGCGCGAAGCGCAGTTGCGCGGCGGCCGGCTGACGCTGCCCGTCGATTTGCAAAGCCGCATCTGGTACAACCCGGCGGTGCGCAGCCGCGACTATCTGGTGCCCGGCCTCATCGCCGTCATCATGACGCTCATCGGCGCGTTGCTCACCGCCCTGGTCGTAGCGCGCGAGTGGGAGCGCGGCACTTACGAGGCGCTCATGGCCACGCCCGTGAGCATGCGCGAAATCTTGCTCGGCAAGGTGCTGCCCTATTTCGTGCTGGGCATGGGCGGCATGGCGCTGTCGGTGGCCATGGCGCTATGGCTTTTCCACGTGCCGCTGCGCGGCTCGGCGCTGGTGCTGTTCGGCTCCGCCGCCTTGTTCCTGCTGGCCGCCCTGGGCATGGGCCTGCTCATTTCGACCGCAGCCAAGAGCCAGTTCGTCGCCGGGCTCATCGCCATCATCGTCACTTTCCTGCCGGCTTTCATCCTCTCGGGCTTCATTTTCGACATCCGTTCCATGCCCGAGCCCATCCAGATCATCACCCACATCATCGCCGCGCGTTATTTCGTCGCCATCCTGCAGACCGTGTTCCTGGCCGGCAACGTCTGGTCGGTGATCCTGCCCAACGGCGCCGCCCTGCTGGCCATGGCGCTATTCTTTCTCGGCATCGTCGCGCGGCTCTCGCGCAAAAGACTGGACTGAACGTGCCGGCGCACATCTGGGCCCTCACGGTGAAAGAGTTTCTCGCCCTGCTGCGCGACAAGGTGAGCCGCATGGCGCTCATCGTACCGCCTATCCTGCAACTGGTGGTGTTCGGCTATGCCGCCAGCTTCGATCTGAACCACGTGCCCTATGCCATCTACAACGAGGACAGCGGCGCAGCCTCGCGCGATTTTCTCGCGCGTTTCGCCGGTGCCGAAGTTTTCCAGCCGGTTGCCGAGGTAAACAGCGACGCCCAGGCGGCGCGTTTGCTGGAAAGCCGCGACGTACTGCTGGTGTTGCACCTGGGGCCGCATTTCACCCGCGACTTGCTGCTGCATCGCTCCGCATCCGTGCAGGCCATCATCGACGGGCGCAATTCCAATACCGCGAGCATCGCGCTCAACTACGTGTCCGCCATCGTGCAGGGCTTCAACGAACAATGGGCCGCTGACCACGGCTGGGGCCGCCCGCCCGCCATGCTGAAAATCCGCGCCTGGTACAACCCGAATTTGTTGTCGCGCTGGTTCATCGTGCCGGGCATCGTCGGGCTGTTGACCCTGGTGGTGGCGATGGTGGTGACCAGCTTGTCGGTGGCGCGCGAACGCGAGGCGGGCACCTTCGACCAGTTACTGGTCACGCCCTACCGTCCGTTCGAGATCCTCATCGGCAAGGCCTTGCCCGGGCTGATCGTGGGCCTCCTGGAGGGGACGGGCATCGTACTCATTGCAGTGCTGTGGTTCCACGTCCCTTTGCTGGGCAGCCTGGCGGCGCTTTATCTCGGGCTGATATTTTTTCTCATGTCGGCGGTAGGCGTGGGACTCATGATTTCGGCGGCCGCGGCGACCCAGCAACAGGGACTTTTGGGCGCCTTCCTGTTTCTCGTGCCGGCGGTCATTCTGTCCGGCTTCGCAACGCCCATCGCCAACATGCCGCCTGCGGTGCAAACCCTGACCTACCTCAACCCCATGCGCTATTTTCTCGTGATCCTGCGCGGCGTGTTTCTGGAGGGCGACGGCGTGTCGCTGCTATGGAGCCAGTATCTGCCGCTGGCCGCCATCGGCCTGCTGACCATGGCAGCCGCGGCCTGGCTGTTCCGCCACCGCCTCTATTGAGGAACGCCGCAGCTCATTCGCAGTCGTATTCGTAAGATCGTCACCAGGTTGCCGCCATGAAGTCAACCACCCTCTTGCCAGCCGCTCTGGCCGCGCTGCTTTTATCGGGCTGTGCATCCTACGACGGTGCCGGGCTCCGGCCCGGAGTCGCCACCGAGCACGATGTCGTCGGACTCATGGGGCAGCCCGCCATGAGCTGGGGCACGGCCGATGGCGCCCGTGTGCTCGCCTATCCGCGCGGCCCCGAAGGCTACCAGACCTATTTCGCCGCCATCGCGCCCGACGGCAAGCTGGCTGGCATCACCAATGTCCTCACGGACAAGCATTTCACCCGCATTCAGCCCGGCATGAGCAAGACCCAGGTGCTGCATCTTATCGGCCCGCCTTACGCACCCTGGACCGCTTATTTCAAGGCGCGCGACGAACTGGTGTGGGAGTGGCGCTATTGCAGCGCGCTGAAGGAAGCGTCCTATTTCGACGTGCTATTCGATGCGTCCACCGGCAAAGTGAGATCGACGCAAAGCCGCGTGCAGAATTGCGGGCGCGGCGAGTGCTGGTGTTCCTAGCTGAAATGTCCGGCTGTCCTGAGTTGGAAGTTTGCGGAATACTTGTGGCGAGGAAGGAAAGACTCCGCAGCGAATTTCCAACTCAGGACACTAACCCGCTTCCTGGTATGCCAAGGGGTTTGTGCGGGGCGTGGCCGTGTGGCGCACGTAAATGCGCTGAAAGAAGAAGTTATTGGGCACCACCACGCAGCCGCCGTCCTCCTGATCGAGTTCGGTGAACATCAGCCCCTGGCGTGCCACCCGGCCGGCAAGATTTTCCGGCAGGATTTCTATTTGGTCGCCAAGGCGGAAGGGGCGCGTGAGTACGATGAGCATCCAGGCCGTCCAGTTGCTCACCATGGCCCAGGTGGCGATGAGGCCCACCCCGGCCACTGCCAGCACGCTGGCGAGCCCCGCCCAAAGAACGTTGGCTTGTATGCCCCATACTCCCAAAATCACCAAGAGGGCGAGCAGCCAGAATACCCCGCTGAGGATTTTCCGGAGCATGCGGCTGCGTTCTTCGCCGATCTGGATGTGCGGCTCCAGATGCGCAAGGCCGGTGCGCAAGGCACGCCGGCCGATGCGCACGGCAAGCCAGAACAGCAGGAGGATGAGCGCGCTCTCAAAGATGCGCGCATCGACGTGCTGAAACCAGGTCAGGGTCTGTGCCCAGGCAGACGAGTTCATAAGTCCTCCTTTTGCGTGGTGAAGTCGAATGGCCCGATGCGAGGCGCCGGGGCGTGCAATGGCGTTGGGTAAGCGATCAGGGCGAGACGGGCGTGGCGACGCCGTCGAGCCAGCCTTCGGCGAGCGCCCTTTGCATCCAGGTTGCGAAATCGAAATCTTCCCCCGCTGCATCGAGCGCGCCGACGATGCTCGCGCCCGCAGCCAGCGCAGCGATCCAGCGGTCGGCGGCGTCTTCCAGGGCGATCAGGCGCACTTCGGCGGCGGCATCGCCCTGCGGGCGCCAGACCCATGCCGTTTGGCTTGCGCCATCGAGGATGGCCTGCCTGACCATGCTCCAGTCGGCGGCCGCATCCTGATGCGCCAAGTGGATGGTGACGATGGGCCAGGCGGAGGGAATGCGCGCGGTACACGCGGCAAGCTGCAGAGATAGGCCGGCGGGATCTTCTGCCGCGAGGCGCTGCAGGTCGGCGTGCGTCATGCACGGCGGTGCCGCGCCGGCGATCTGCCATATCGCCCAGTCCAGGCGTGCGCAGTCGGCGAGCCAGGGCCAGGCATCGAGGCTGTCCACGGTCGCAATGTAGGCGGGCAGTTCCTCGCCCACCCAGGCGAGATCGCCGCGCCGCGGCGGGCGGGCGCGCCAGTAGCGCGCGCTCAGGACGTCGAAGGCGTCGTCGCCGAGCATGGCCAGCACGGTGGGAAACTGCAGGCGCAGGGCATTGCGCGCGTGCGCCAGCCCGTTGCCGCGATAGGCGGCCAGCCCCGCCTCCCGGCGCGCGCCGTCCTGCAGTACGTCCGGACAGGTGGCCAGGTCCAGCTGCGGCGCGAAGATGGCCGCGATCAGGCGCTGTTGGCGCTCCAGTTCGGTGGTGTGAGTAGCGGCGCTCATGATGCGACCTGTGCGGTCTCGCGGCGCGCGGCACACAGCGCACCGGCATGTGCGGCCTGCTCCAGCAGCACGGACAAGGCGGGCAGATGCTCGTCCCACTCGATCAGAGTGGGCATCGGGCCCAGGCAGTCGAGCGCATGAACATAGGCCTGCCAGACATCCTCCGCGACGGGGCGGGAATGGTCGTCGATGATGAGCCCCTGCTGCTTGCTGAAGCCTGCGAGGTGGATTTCGCCCACCAGGCCGGGCGGTGCTTCGCGCGTGAGCTCCGAAATCCAGCCGCATACCGCTTGCAGCGGGTCGGGCTCGGCGGCGTTCAGCGCGTTGACATAGAGATTGTTGACGTCCAGCAGCAGGCCGCAGCCGCTGCGCCGTCCCAGCTCGGCGAAAAACTGCGGCTCGCTGAAATCGCGCTCGGGAAAATCCAGATAGGCGCTCAGATTTTCCACCAGCAGCGGGCGCCTCAGGCGATCCTGCACGCGTTCGACGTTGGCGCACAAGATGTCCAGCGAGGCGCGCGTGAAGGCGATGGGCAGAAGATCGCTGGCATGCACGATGCCGACCTGCGCCCAGGGCGCGCGCGCGAAGCAGGCATGGTCCGAGACGCGCACCGGATCGACGCGCGCAACCAGATCGGCGAGCCGGCGCACATGATCCTCGTCCAGCCCGCAGGCCGAGCCCAGCGCCAGGCCCACGCCGTGCAGGCTCACCGCATAATCCTCGCGCACGGCGGCGAGCACTTGCGATGCCGCGTCATGTGGGTTGAAGAAATTCTCCGAATGCACCTCCACAAAGCCTAAAGGAGGGCGCAGGGCGCGGAATTCCCGATAATGCGGCTGGCGCAGGCCGATGCCGTGGAGGAGAGGGGCGGCTGGCATGATCAATCGAGGCTCGGAAGCGGGCTGGTTCAGGAATTGCGCTTTTGCATTTGCGCTTCGAAGGCCTGCACTGCGCGCGGATGCTTGAGCAGGGCTTTGGCCTGTTGCGCGTCCAGACCGCCCAGTTTCGCGCAGGTGCCATCAGGCACGAGCCGAAAGTCGGCCGGATCGTAATTCACCTTGCTGGTGCCTTTGCAGCCGTGCAGATCTGAAAGCGTGGCGCAATGGTGTACGCCGGCGCAGGCGTTCTGCCCGGCCTTGGCGATGCCGAAGCATTTCTCCAGGGCGGCGGCGCGGCTGGCAGGCGGGGTGGCGAAAAGACCCACAGCGAGCAGCGAGACCGAAGTCGTGGCGATGAGTCGGTGTTTGTCCATGCGTTGATCTCCTGTGGTTTGTTAGAGCCGGCCGGCCGGCGTGCGGGCCTCTCAATATTGTCGGTTCCATTGTGCACTGTGAAGCTTGGTCGAACGAGGCAGCGGTTTTCTTACACCCATGATGGGGTTAGGATAATTATGGTTTCTCAATCGCTGTGATCGGTCCCGGCCCGGGCGGGAGCGATATGGCGGCCGCGCCGACGGAGGGCGCGCACCAGAGGCGGAAACTTTGCGCGCAAGGTTTCTCACCTCTGAAAATCAGATTATTGAGGCGGCACCAATAAACTTGAAACGACCCCGGTGCGGTAGAGGCGCTGAATACGGCCACTGGGCCGCCTCAATAACCAGCCGAGGTTGAATGTTATTGATCCGGCATTCCCTTGCCCAAAATCGAGACACGTATGCTTTTGTGCCACCGTACATTTCCAAGTCCAATAATGCCGGATCAATAAACCCACCGCAGCGGGCACAGTTGAGCTTGTTTTGCCGGCCTTCGGGCCGTGGATCGCCGCAGCACCCATCCTTTCAGATCGCCGATCGCCCGCTCGCGCGGGCCTCGGGGCATAGGCAATGAACCAGCAGTCTGCGGCTTTGCACAACTCGGTGCTCGTCTTCGGCGAGGTGCTATACGACATCTTTCCCGATGCGGAAGTTCTTGGCGGCGCGCCGTTCAATGTTGCGCGTCATCTCGCAGGCTTCGGCAGCGGCGCCCTGCTCATCAGCCGCGTGGGGCGCGATCAGCGCCTAGCCCCGGCGCTGGAGGACTCTAACCAGTTTGGCATGGAAGTACGAGGCATGTTCTACCACTTGCTCTACCGCCCTCTGGCGCGGGCGGTGGCCGCCCCCGCCTGACCTCGCCTCATCAGGCTTTGTCGGAAAGGGGCGAAAAGGCCGCTGCCGGCTGATAGGCGCCGGCGATGGCATCTGCCTGCGGCGCCATATGGACGGCATCCTGCGGCGCCGCGTGACCGGCAGAGGGCACGGCAGGCTCGCGCGGCTGCGTGAGCAGCGCGGCCAGGGTCAGGGTCCGCGAGTGCAGGCTGGCCAGGCTGGAGCGATGGCCCACGCTGAGAATGCCGCTGCGCGCCAGGCGCGCGGACAACAGGCCGTAGAGTTGCGCCTCGGCGGCTTCGTCCAGGGCCGAGCTGGCCTCGTCGAGAAACAGCCAGTCCGGTTTGAGCAGTAAGGCGCGCGCGAAGGCCAGGCGCTGCTGCTCGCCCAGCGAGAGCTGCAAATGCCAGGGCGCGGTTTCCTGCAGGCGCGGCACGAGTTCGCCCAGGCCGCAGGCACTGAGCGCTTCCTTGAGCGCGGCCTCGTCGAAGGCGCGCTCGCGCTCGGGATAGATGAGCACGTCTTTCAGGCTGCCCACCGGCAAATAGGGTTTTTGCGGCAGGAACAGCGTGCGCGTGCCCGCCGGAATCAGGATGTTGCCGCGCGCATAAGGCCAAATGCCGGCGAGCACCCGCAACAAAGTGCTTTTGCCGGCGCCGGAGGGGCCCGTGAGCAGCACCCGCTCGCCCGGCGCCAGGGCCAGGGTCAGGGAGGGATGCAGCAGGGCGCCGTCGGGCAGGCGCACCTCGGCGATGTCGGCCGTAAGTTCCGAAGCCGTGGCGTTGCCGAATCCCAGCTCGCCGCCTTCCGCGCCGGCCAGGGCGAGCGCCTTGCGGAACTGGCTCAGCCGCTGCACGGTGGCGCGCCATTCGGCGAAATCGGTGTAAGCCCCCACGAACCAGCTCATGGCGCCCTGCACCTGGCCGAAGGCGGAGGCGGTCTGCATGAGGCCGCCCAACTGGATGGCGCCGGAGAAATAGCGCGGCGCGGCCGCCAGCACGGGGAAGATGATGGCCAGTTGGTTGTAGCCCGACTGGAACCAGATGAGGGTTTTCTGCCGCTTCATGATGGCCCACCAGTTCGAGAACACGTGCGAGAAGCGCTCGCGGAAATGGCCGGTTTCGTCCTTCTCACCGCCGTAAAAGGCCACGGCCTCGGTATTCTCCCGCAGGCGCGCCATGGAGAAACGGAAGTCGGCCTCATAGCGCTGCTGGTCGAAATTGAGGCGGATGAGCGGCTTGCCGAAGAACTGCACCAGATAGCTGCCGACCACGGCATAGACCAGCGCCACCCACACCATGTAGCCGGGGATGGCGTAGCCCGCCACCGTGAGGGTGCCGGACAACCCCCACAGGATGGCGACGAAGGACAGCAACGTCACGACCGAACTGAGCAGGCCCAGACCCAGGCTCAGGGAATAGGAGATGAACAGGCGCACGTCGTCGGCGATGCGCTGGTCCGGGTTGTCGGAAGCCTGGCCCTTGAGCTGGATGCGGTAATAGGCCTGGTTGCCCATCCAGCGTTCCAGGAACTGGTCGGTCATCCAGCGCCGCCAGCGGATTTGCAGCATCTGGTTGAGGTAATACTGGTACACGGCCGTGGCGATGAAGGCCGCCGCGAGGCCGGAGAAGACCAGGAGCTGATGCCAGAACACGTCGAGCTGCTTGTTCTGCAGAGCGTTGTAAAACGCATTGTTCCATTGGTTGAACTGCACGCTCAAATAGACCTGGAAGAGATTCAGGCCGACGATGACCGCGAGCAGCAGCCAGGCGCCGTAGCGCTCGGCGGATTTCCAATAGGGCTTGGCGATGGCGAAGAACTCGCCGAACAGGGCTTTAAGGCTGGTTTCGGGCACGAAGAAGGTGTTGCAGGGTGGGCGATGCGCTCAGGATACACCGCGCAGGGGAGCGCCCCAAGGGCGCCCTCCGCCGGATCGCTTGGGGTTTATTCAGCCCACTCGAAGACCATGTGTTTGTGGCCTTTCCTGGACACGTAGACATGGGCGGTGCGGGTTTTGCCTTCATGAGTGGCGCTCACGACATAATGCCCCGGCGGCAGCTTCACATACAGGAAGGGGCCGTCGGACGTGGTTTCCAGCACCGCCTTGCCGCGAGCATCTTTGATGGTGACGGGAATGTCGGCGAGATAGGCGTTCTTGGGTTTGTCTTTGCGCACGAACAGCAGGGACAGCGGATAGCCCCGGCGCACGGCTTGCATGGCCTGGGCATGTTCCTCGCCCACGCCGCCCATGACATAGCTGACGTTGCCTTGGGTATGCACCTGGAGTTCGTCGGCCCGTGCCGCGAACGGAGCGAGACCTAGCAGAAGGATCAGCGAAGCAGCAAGAGTTTTCTTATGCATCATGCTCTCCTTTCAGTCTTGGTAAGGGGCAGCCTTTGCGGCTTTTCTCATCCTAGTACGCCAACCCATAAATCTTGCTATGTTGGACGCGCCCCGCACCGCCGATTGCTTTGTCGCTCATCCTTGCCATAGCTACGGCTATGGCTGTGGTTCGCTTCGCGCACTCGGCGCGCGGATGCGCATCTCGGCATGTACGCAAACTTATGGGGTGGCGTACTAGTTGAGGCGCGCGCCAGCAAAAAGTTCTCTGTTTTGCCGGCGCCTCAGGCCCAGTAATCCTTGCGGCACAGGCCGCGCATGTCGCAGCGGGCGCAGATCGGCTCGATGCCGTTGGCGGCCAGGCCGGCACCTTGCGCGAGTTGAGCGAAGATTTCGGCCAGGCGCGCGCCGTGTGCTTGCGCCAGGGGGGCGAGCTCGTCCTCGGGCAGGGCGTATTCGCGCAGGGGGCTTTCCTCCAGCCCGACATAGGCCGCCTGGCGCACGCGCTCGGGGACGGCCAGCAGGGTATAGAGCGCGAGCTGGGCGTCTTCCTGCGGAGTATTGATTTTGTCGCGCAGCGCCTGAGCGCCCTGGGTCTTGTAATCCAATACCGCCAGCGCGGCCGCATCCGTATCCAGGCGGTCCAGGCGTCCGGCGAGTTCGAGCCCCTCTGCGAGCATCACCTGGAACGTGGTTTCGCCGCCGGCATAACGCCAGCCCTGCGCCTCGCGCGCCTTTTGCCAGGCGATCCAGGCGGGAATGCGCGCGCGCCAGCGCGCCAACCAGGCGCGCCCCAGGTAATGGGCCTCCAGGGCCTGGGCAAAGGCCTTTTGCGTTTCCTCTTCCAGCGCGGTGATGAGGACGGCGTCCGGCGTGTCTCCCAAAAACGGGAAGCGGGTCTGGAAGGCCTGTAGGATGCGGTGCACGTATTCCCCGTAGTCGCGCTTTTCCAGTTGCGCGCTGATTTCGTCCAGGGGGGCCAGGCCCAGCACGTTCTGCGCGAAATAACGGTAGGGGCAGTCGAGCAGGGTCTGCGCTCCGCTCGGGCTGATGCGGCGCGGCAGGTAAGGGGTCGGAACGGCCGGGGCCGGCGTGGTGGTCGGCCCCGCGGGCCTGGCTGCCGGAACGGCGCTCTGGCGCAGATTGTCGCTCAGCAGGGACGATCCCCAGGCCGCCAGATGAAAGCTTTCCAGGCGCTCGATCCACGGGCTTGCCGCTTGCTCTTCGCCGGCCGGCGAGCGGGTCTGCCAAGTGACGGTGATCGCCGGGCTGTAGGCCAGCAGGGCCGCCAGATGGGCCTGCTGCACCGCAGCCTCGGACTCCCAAGCGGGCAGTCCCAGGCTCTTGCGCACCCGCTGGTTGAAAAAGGGGCTGACCCGGCCGGGGGCGGGCAGGCGCGCGGCGCCGGCGCCCAGGACGAGGACGGCGTCGAAAGGACGCGCCACGGCGCCGCCCAGATGGGTGAAGACGATGGGACTGGCGATGCCGCGATCGACGAAGCTTTCCTCTTCCAGGTCGGCGGCCAGCCCTCCGCGCCATTGCGCGAAACTGTAGCGCGCCGCATCGGGCGCCCATTCGCGCTCCAGGCGCGCCAGCCACGCCAGCCATTGAGCGCCGGCGGCGTCGCTCTCCAGCGCCGTCAGGGCGCCCAGGTGGGCAAGGCTGTCCCTGAGCCCCGCGATCCAGCGCGCCGCCGTGCGCGGCCGCAGCGGCAGCAGGGGCGCTGCGGCCTCGGCCAGGCGCGCCAACAAGGTGTGCGCCGCGGGGTTGGCACGCAGGCGGCTCTGCAACTGCGCCAGGGTGTCGGCGGGACCGAAGCGGCGCAGATTGAGTTCCAGGGCGGCCAGTCCGGCGCGGTGCTGCGCGGGCGCCAGGTCGGCGAGCAGGTAAGGGGATTTGAGCAAATCCAGCAACTGCTGATGGCGAAAATTTCCTGCCAGCGCATCCAGCCAGGCGGCGACTGCGGCGCTGGCGGCGGTGGTCGCGAGCTTCCAGCCGGTTTCGTCCGCGACCAGTATGCGCTCGCGTTCCAAGAGCGCGCGCAGGCGCCGGGCCGCCAGGCGATCCTGCGCCACCAGGGCGATGGCGCGGCGTCCCTGGACCAGCCACAGGCGCACTTGGGCGGCTGCGGCGCGCGCCTCGTCTTCCAGGTTTTGCGCGGCGTAAAGGCTCAGATGGTCCGCCAACGGGCTGGCGGCGTATCGCTCCGCGGCGTCCCGGGCGCGCTCAAGAAGCGGTGCTTCGTCGCTCCAGGCCAGCGCCAGCGCCTGCCGCGCCGCGTGCTCCGGCCACGCCGGTCTATGTACCGGCTGACGTTCGGCGTAGCGGGCGAGAAAGATTTCCTCGGCGGCGCCGAAGAGCGTGTCGGGAAGAACGTACAGCGGCCCCTCGGCATGTTCGGCCAGCCAGGCCAGGCCGGCGAGATGCTGCGCCGCAGGGCTGTGCGTCTCGGCCAGCGCTTGCCATAGGCCATGCACCAGGCGCGCTTCGAATTCGAACACCGAGCCGGCCGGGGCGGCATAGGCGGCTGCCAGGGCCGCTTGCAGATCGGTGTTCGTGCGTGGCAGGGGCACGCGATGCAGGGTGAGTTCCTCGTGCAGTTCTAGAAGCTCGCCGCACATGGCCCACAGGGCGGCGGGATCGAACCAATCGCGGCCTTGCAGGGCACGGTAAAGCAGGGCGCGGCGCAAGCTGGCGGGTGCGGGCGGCCCGGCGGCGGGCGCCTGGGCCGCCCATTGGGCCAGCGGCAGCAGGCGCGGTGCCGCCAGCGCCGGCAAGTCGGCCAGACGGGCCAGCGCGCGCCCCAGGGCGGCGCCGGCGGCGTGGTGGGGAACCAGGACGGTGACGGCGGAGAGATCCGGCAGGCGATGGCCCTCCGCCTGCAGCAGGGTCTGCGCCCAGAGCTCGGTGGGATCCACGACGTCCGCGCGCGGCGGCAGCGGGTTTATTTCTCCAGCAGGTGGCGTTTGTCTTTCACCTTGGCCCAGTCGTCGGCGTCGGCCGGCGGGTCCTTGCTTTCCAGCAACGGCTTCCAAGTGCGCGCCAGTTCGGCATTGAGGGCGATGAAGGCGCGCTGGTTTTCCGGCACGTCGTCTTCGGCATAAATCGCTTCCACGGGGCATTCCGCCACGCACAAGGTGCAGTCGATGCATTCATCCGGGTCGATCACCAGGAAGTTGGGGCCTTCGCGGAAGCAATCCACGGGACACACGTCCACGCAATCGGTGTATTTGCATTTGATGCAGCTTTCGGTGACGACGTAAGTCATGGCGCAGGTCTGGTTGCAGGAAAACAAAAAAATTGTAGCAGGGCGGGCGGAGGTTGGAGCGGCCGGGCCGGCCCCTTGACAGCCCGGTACTGCCGGCTAGCCTGAAAAATGTGAGGGCGCGTCGCCTTCGTCTTCAGGGGGTAGCATGGCAACGACCTGGATACTTGTCGCCAATTCGGGGCTCGCCAAATTGTACGCAAATCATGGCATCAATAAGGGGGTAGCGCTGGTGAGCCGGCATCAGCATCCCGAGAGCCGGGGCAAGGGCATCGACCTGGTGAGCGATCGGCCGGGCAGCAACCAGGGGCATGGCAACGAGCACGGCTCTTTCGTGCCGCCCAATTCGCCCAAGGAGAACGCTGCCGACCACTTCGCCCTGGAGTTGGGCAGGCTGCTCGAGGAGGGCAGGGTGAAGAATCACTATGAGCGCCTGATCCTGGTGGCCTCCACCCCCTTCATCGGGCGCCTCAAAGGGCATCTCACCGATGGTGTGCGCAAGCTCATCACCGGCAGTGTAGACAAGGACTACACGGCGGCAAACGAACGGGAACTGGTCGAGCTGCTGGCCAATTGGGCCTATCTCTGAGGCGCGTCCCGGCTGTTCCACCCATTGACGCCGCCAGCCGCCTTACTTAGCATAAGAAAGGATTTTTCCGAAAACCCAGGCGTCTTGCCGGCACATCTTTGATTCCCCCCGCTTTTCCAGCCACCGTTGCCCGACGGCTTTCAGGCCTGGGGACGGGTTTTCCCTTTTCAGCCTTTTGCCTACGACAGCGAGGTTCAGCATGAGCGAGCATATCCATTACGTTTCCGACAGCAGTTTCGAGCAGGAGGTCCTGCAGGCCGACCTGCCGGTCCTGGTGGATTACTGGGCGGACTGGTGCGGGCCGTGCAAGATGATTTCGCCCGTGCTGGACGAGGTGGCGCGCGAATACAACGGCAAGCTCAAGGTCTGCAAACTCAACATCGACGAAAACCAGCAGACGCCTCCCAAGTACGGCATCCGCGGCATACCGACGCTGATGATCTTCAAGAACGGCAATGTCGAGGCGACCAAGGTGGGCGCCCTGTCCAAATCCCAGTTGACCGCCTTTGTTGACAGCAACATCTAAACGCCGTTAATCTAGCTCCGCCTCCGCCGCCCGCTCCGGGCGGCCCTTCCTGGCACTACCCCCATCTTTACCTTCCGCGTCCAGCGGCACTTCGTCCATGCGACTTTCCGAAATCAAGCAATACCACGTGACCCAACTCGTGGACATGGCTACCGCCAACGGCATCGACAATGCCAACCGTATGCGCAAGCAGGAGCTGATCTTCGCCCTGCTCAAGAACCACGCCAAGAAGGGCGAAACGATCTACGGCGGCGGCGCCCTGGAGGTGCTTTCGGACGGCTACGGCTTCCTGCGCTCGCCCGACACGTCCTATCTGGCGAGCCCCGACGACATCTACGTCAGCCCCTCGCAGATTCGCCGCTTCAACCTGCATACCGGCGATACCATCGAAGGCGAGATACGCATCCCGCGCGACAACGAACGCTATTTCGCCATCACCAAGCTGGATACGGTGAACGGCGAACTGCCGGAGACCGCCAAGAACAAGATACTGTTCGAAAACCTAACCCCGCTGCATCCCGACAAGCCGCTCAAACTGGAGCGCGACATCCGCGCCGAGGAGAACATGACCGGGCGGGTGATCGACATCATCGCCCCCATCGGCAAGGGCTCCCGCGGCCTCATCGTCTCGTCGCCCAAATCCGGCAAGACCGTGATGCTGCAGCATATCGCCCATGCCATCACTGCCAACCACCCGGAGGCGGTGCTGATCGTGCTGCTCATCGACGAGCGCCCCGAAGAGGTGACCGAGATGACCCGCACCGTGCGCGGCGAAGTGGTGGCGTCCACCTTTGACGAGCCTGCCAGCCGCCACGTGCAGGTGGCGGAAATGGTCATCGAGAAGGCCAAGCGCCTGGTCGAGCACAAGAAGGACGTCGTCATCCTGCTTGATTCCATCACCCGCCTGGCGCGCGCCTACAACACCGTGCAGCCGGCCTCCGGCAAGGTGCTGACTGGTGGCGTGGACGCCAACGCCCTGCAAAAGCCCAAGCGCTTCTTCGGCGCCGCACGCAATGTCGAGGAGGGCGGCTCGCTCACCATTCTCGCCACCGCTCTCATCGACACCGGCAGCCGCATGGACGATGTGATCTACGAAGAATTCAAGGGCACCGGCAACCTCGAAATCCACCTCGACCGGCGCATGGCGGAAAAACGCCTCTATCCCGCCATCAACGTCAACCGCTCGGGCACCCGCCGGGAGGAGCTGCTCATGCCCCACGACAACCTGCAAAAGGTATGGGTGCTGCGTAAACTCCTCTACCCGATGGACGACATGGAAGCGATGGAATTTCTCCTCGACAAAGTGCGGGCGACCAAGAACAACGGCGAATTTTTCGACGCCATGCGCAGAGGTTGAGCAAGGACGCTTCCAGGCCGCGCCCGGCGCCGGCTCGATCCCCGCTGGCGCGGGGCCCCTCTCGCAACGGCGTTATTCACGCGGCGGCTTTGCGTTTGTTTCGATTGAGGATGTGCATGAGCAGCGCGCGCAGGCGCGCGGGGCGCACCGGCTTGTGCAACACGGTGAAGCCGCCGGCGCTGAGCGCCTGGATGGTTTCCGGGGCGGTGTCGCCGGTGAGGATCACGGCCGGTATGTTGCTTGCCAGGCGCTCGCGCAGGTAGTTGACGACTTCGATGCCGTTGCGCGCGCCGGGCAGGCGAAAGTCGCACAGGATCAGGTCGGGCATGCGTTCCGCCAGGTGGGCGGTGGCGAGCGCGTCTTCCGGGCTCTGGGCAGCGATGAGATCCACGTCCCAGGAGTCGAACAATTCCTGCATGCCCTGCAGAATCGCTTTCTCGTCATCCACCAGCATCACCAGGGTGTCCGCGGGGAAACCGGCGTCCGCCGCGGGCGTCCGCGCCTCGTGTGTCAGTTCGGCCGAGCCCAGAGGGACGGCCAGGGAAAACACCGAGCCTCGCCCCATTCTCGAGTGCACGCCGACGCGGCAGCCCATCAGGCGGCCCAGGCGGGATACGATGGCGAGCCCAAGCCCCAGGCCCTTGGTGCGGTCGCGCTCCGGATTGCCCAACTGGACGAATTCCTGAAAGATGCTTTCGAGCTTGTCCGGGGGAATGCCTTGTCCGCTGTCCCACACCTCGATGCGTATTTGGCGGCCGCGTCGGCGCCAGCCCACCAGAACGCCGCCTCTTTCCGTATAACGGATGGCGTTCGAAACCAGGTTGAAGAGGATGCGTTCCAGCAGCAAAGGATCGCCGTAGAGGTGGAAAGGCGCCGGACGGATGCGCAGGCGCAGTCCTTTTTCCGCGGCCAGGCCGGCGAATTGCTGGCGGATGCGTGCGGCCAGGCGGTCGGCGGCGAAGTGCTCGGGTTTGACTTCG
The DNA here is from genome assembly GCA_021849595.1 of Pseudomonadota bacterium. Lineage (GTDB taxonomy): Bacteria > Pseudomonadota > Gammaproteobacteria > Burkholderiales > Thiobacillaceae > JAJXXS01. The sequence goes on from JAJZSR010000007.1 coordinate 21,232, forward strand.
ATCACCCCGGCGTCGAGGCGGGAGATGTCCAACAGGCTGTTGAACAGGGTTTCCATGGCGGCGGCGGAGGCCTCGATGTGTTCCACCAGAACGCGCACTTCGGGGTAATTGATGCGCGCCTTCAAGGCCTCGACGAACAGGGTGAGAGCATGCAGGGGCTGGCGCAGGTCATGGCTGGCCGAGGCAAGAAAGCGCGATTTGGCCATGTTGGCCCGCTCCGCGGCCTCTTTCTCGGCCGCCAGGCGGGCGGTGGCGTGGGCTACGCGCACTTCCAGTTCGGCCTGATGGGTCTGCAGCGCTTCCGCCATGCGGTTGATGCCTTCCGCCAGGACGCCGATTTCCCCGCTTTCGCCGTCCGGCACGCGTACCGCGAGCTCGCCTCCGGCGATGCGGTCCACCGCACGCGAGATGCCGCGGATGCGGCGCGTCAGGCGGGTGGAGAGCTGCCAGGCGACCAGGGCGGCGAGGGCGAGCACCATGAGCATGACGCCGCCGGCGCGCAGCAGGGTGCGGGTCTTGTAGGCGGTGATCGGCGCGGTGTTTATGCCGACCAGCGCATAGCCCAGGGTCTGCGGCGCGTACGCGGCGTGCAGGCCGAAGTCGGCCAGCGGCGCGGGAGGCGGCAGGCGGATGGGCTCGGCAGCGTAGATCATATTTTGCGTGGCCTTCCGGCCCTCGCGCGCCAACCTTTCCAGGGTTGCGTCCTGCGGCGCGTCGCCCGCTCGGACCAACACATGCCCGTCGTTGGACAGCACGACGGCGAAGGCCAGCCCGCCCTCGCGCCTTTCATCCGTCACCACCTGGGTGAGCAAGGCGAATTCGCCGCTGAACAGCGCATATTGTGCGTTCGCCGCCAGCAGATGGGCCGCTTGCATGGCGCGTACGCCCGCTTCGCGCTCGGTGGCCGTGACGCTGCGGTTGCTGAAGAACAAGGTGAGCGTCGCGGCGGTAAACAGCAGAGGGACGAGGACGATGCTGAGGATGCGGAAGCGGATGCCGCCCCAGCGCCGTTGGCGGCGCAAGCCTTGGAGGTCAGGCATGGCGCCCCGGATAGGGCCGGTCGTTGCCCGGCGTGGCCAAGCCCAGGCGGCGGGCGGCAATGACGGCTTCCGTGCGGTTGCTGACTTCCAGGGCGCGGAATATGGCGGCAACGTGGATTTTCACTGTGCCTTCAGTGAGCTGCAGGGCGCGGGCGATGACTTTGTTCGGCTTGCCTTCGGCGAGCAGCGCCAACACCTGGCGCTGGCGCGTGGTCAGGCTGATTTTCTCGCTTTCCGGACGGGCCGTTTCCTCTCCCGTCAGGGCAGGGGCCTCGGGGAAGAACATTCCCCCGCCGAGGACGCTGAGCAGGGCATCCAGCATGAGGGGCGCCGGGTAGGATTTGGGGATGTAGCCCAAGGCTCCGGCGGCGGCGACGGCCTTCATGTCCTGCACGGATTCGGACGCCGTCAGGACCACCAGAGGGATTTCCGGGAACTGCTGGCGGAAAGCCGCGACGGCCTCCTGGCCGGGCATGCCGGGCATGTACAGATCGACCAGCGCCAGATCCAGATCCGGGTGCTCGGCGGCAATGCGGAATACCCCGGGGAAGTCGGGCGCGTCGACTATCTCCACGCGCGCGCCCAGTTGGCCGAGTACGTGGCGTACCCCGTCGCGAAACAGCGGATGGTCGTCGGCGAGCAGGATTTTCATGCCGCTGGGTCTCCAGAGTTCTTGGCGTGCAAGTGTAACAAGAGGCGCTGTTTACCACGAAAGAGATATAGCGCCCCCCTCCCGGCCTGTCTACGATGCATATCAGCGTGCATGTGCATGCCAGTTCTCCGCAACGAGACGGCGCCAGCCGTCTCCTCCGGTTGGCCGAGCCCCCCAAGGGTTCGGCTTTTTTTTGTGCGCGGGTATCATACCCCGGCGCGCGCAATTTCGCGCACGCCGCCCGTGCACCGGCATCCTTGCGCGCCCGCCCGGCCGCGATCACGCCTCCGCCATGAGCAAGCACACCGACCTCGACGAACACACACTGCAATCGGAAACGGTTTTCCAGGGACGTCTGCTGCACGTCAAGCGCGACCGCGTGCGGTTGCCCAGCGGCGCGGTATCGTCGCGCGAATACATCGCGCACCCGGGCGCCGTGGTCATCCTTGCGCACTTCGACAATGGCGACGTGCTGCTGGAGCGTCAACACCGCTATGCCCTGCGCAGGGATTTTTTCGAGCTGCCCGCCGGCAAGCTGGGCCCGGGCGAGGACGCGGAGGACTGCGCGCGCCGCGAACTGGCGGAAGAAACCGGCTACGCCGCGGCATCCTGGCGCCGTCTCGCCACGCTTTATCCCTGCATCGGCTATTCCGACGAGAGCTTGGCCTATTTCGTCGCCGAAGGCTTGCAAGCCGGAACGCCGCAGCGTGACGACGACGAATTTCTGGAAGTGCTGCGCCTGCCTTTCGCGCAGGCTCTGGCCTGGATACGCGATGGCCGCATCTGCGATGCCAAGAGCGTGGCGGGCTTGCTGCTTTTGCGCGAAGGCACAGGCGGATAAAATGAGATTTTGACCGAGTCAGTCATGAGCGCCCTCAAAAACGACACCCTGCTGCGGGCGCTCCTGCGCGAACCCGTCGCCTATACACCGATCTGGCTGATGCGCCAGGCGGGCCGTTACTTGCCCGAATACAATGCCACGCGCACGCGCGCCGGCAGTTTTCTGGCACTGTGCAAAAGCCCGGACCTGGCCACCGAGGTCACGCTGCAGCCTCTGGCGCGCTTTCCGCTGGACGCCGCGATCCTGTTCTCCGACATCCTGACCGTTCCCGACGCCATGGGCCTGGGGCTTTATTTCGTCGAGGGCGAAGGGCCGCGCTTCGAGCGCCCTCTGCGGGAGGAATGGGCTATCCGCGATCTGCGCGCCCCGAACCCCGTCGAGCATCTGGGCTACGTGCTGGATGCGGTGCGCCAGATACGCCGCGCGCTGGACGGTTCGGTGCCCCTCATCGGTTTTTCCGGCAGCCCTTACACCCTGGCCTGCTACATGGTAGAGGGCGAGGGTTCGAGCGACTTCCGGCATACCAAGACCCTGCTTTACCGACGCCCCGATCTGTTGCACCGAATCCTGGAAGTGAACGCCCGCGCGGTGACCGATTACCTCAACGCCCAGATCGAGGCAGGCGCCCAGGCGGTGATGATATTCGACACCTGGGGCGGGGCGCTCACGCCTTACGCCTATCGGGAGTTTTCGCTTGCCTACATGGAGCGCGTGCTCAGCGGCCTCAAGCGCGAGCGCGAGGGCCGGCGGGTGCCCAGCGTCGTCTTCACCAAAGGCGGCGGCCTGTGGCTGGAGGACATGGCCGCCATCGGCTGCGATGCGCTCGGGCTGGACTGGAGTGTGGATCTGGGCAGTGCACGGCAGCGCGTCGGGGAACAAGTGGCCCTGCAGGGTAATCTCGATCCTGCCGTGCTGCTGGGCGACGCGCAGGCGGTGGAGCGCGAAACGGCACGCCTGCTGGCTGCATATGGCCGGGGCAGCGGCCACGTGTTCAACCTGGGGCATGGCATCCCCCAATACACGGCGCCGGAAAACGTCGCCGCGCTGGTGGACGCGGTGCACCGGCTAAGCCCCGTTTATCACGCTTAATTGGCGGGAAATCCAGGAACTTGACTCCCATCGATAATCCGCCGAGGGTTAATTGTGATTGATCCGAATGGCAGTGCGGCTTTCGAGCCCGCCAGAAGAATCCGCCACTTTTCGCTCCGTTCAAGTCTCTCCGTTCCGGATCAATAACCCCGCCGCCGCCATGCCGGTCCGGTGTGACGGCCTGTTTGCCGGCACCAAAAACGGGCATATCGGGCTTCACTTATACACAAAGGCATCGTTGCGGAAAAAAAATTTCTGCAACGCTATTGACATCTGTGCGTGTTTATAAGCTTTTGAATTTGAGTTGTTTTTTGCTACGCCCATTTTTTCGGCTCGCATCACGGGCGGCTTGTTCAAGCCGTTTTGGACGATTTTCAGCGAATAACCCACAAAATTATCCACAGAATCTGTGAGTAAGAACAAAAAGCCGATACAAGACAATTCATTACCGGGTAAACCGTGAAATTGGCGGAAGAATTGCCCATAACTTCGGACGTGTTTATACGCGTGGCGGTGGACGCCCCGCTGCACCGATTTTTCGATTATCGGGCGCCGACGGCCCTGCCGGCCGGAACCCTGGTGGTGGTGCCGCTCGGGCGTCGGCGCATGGTCGGCGTGGTGATCGCCAGCGGCATGCCTGCCGAGGTCGACGCAGCCCGGATACGGCCCATCGAACAGGTGTTGACGGACCGCCCGGCGCTGGCGCCGTCCCTCATGGATCTGGCGGCATTTTGCGCGCGCTACTATCACCATCCCCTGGGTGAGATATTGGCGGCAGCTCTGCCGCCTCGTCTGCGCGACGCCAAGCCTTACCGTCCCGCGACTTCATATTTGACGCTGACGGCTGCCGGGCGCGCCGCACTTGACCGGCTGCCCGCGCGGGCCCATGCACGCCGGCGGGTGCTGGAATGGCTGGCGCAGCGCGCCGGCGCGACCCGGGAGGAACTGCGGGCGGCGTTGCCCACCGCCCCGGCGCTGGTGCCTCAGTTGGAACAACTGGGCTGGCTGGCGCGTTCGGCCAAGCAAACTCCGGCGGCGGTGGCGGACCTTCCCGGCCCAACCTTGACGCCGGAGCAGGCAGATGCGGTGCGTGTACTGGAAGCGGGGCTGGGGCGGTTCACCGTCTATCTGCTGCACGGCGTGACCGGCAGCGGCAAGACCGAGGTGTATCTGCGCCTGCTCCAAAGGGTGCTCTCCCAGGGCCGTCAGGGCCTCGTGCTGGTGCCGGAAATCGCCCTGACGCCGCAATTCGAGGCGGGCATGCGGGCACGTTTCCCGGGGCGGCGCGTGGTGTCCCTGCACAGCGCTTTGAGCGAGGGCGCGCGGGCCGAGAACTGGCTGGCGGCGGCCTCGGCCGATATTGTGCTCGGCACCCGCTCGGCCGTCTTCACGCCCATGCCCGGCCTGGGGCTGATCGTCGTGGACGAGGAACACGACGCGTCGTTCAAACAGCAAGAAGGCTTGCGCTATTCGGCGCGCGACTTGGCCGTGGTGCGCGCGCGCCAGGCCGGTATTCCCGTCGTTCTGGGCAGCGCCACGCCCTCGTTGGAAAGCTGGCAGCAGGCCGAGCGTGGGCGCTACCAGCGCCTAAGTTTGCGGCAGCGCGCCGTGTCCGGTTCGCTGCCGCCGCGCGCCCGTCTCCTCGACCTGCGCCGCGAGGCTTGCGCAGACGGCCTGACGGCCACGGTACGGGAAGCCTTGCAGGAAAATTTTCGCGCCGGGAGGCAAAGCCTGGTGTTCATCAACCGGCGCGGCTACGCGCCCGTGCTTTATTGCCCGGCCTGCGGTTTCGTGCTGCCCTGCCATCGCTGTACCGCGCGCCTGGTCTGGCATCGTTCGAGCGGCCGCCTGAAATGCCACCATTGCGGGCACCAGGAAGCGGTGCCGGCCGCCTGTCCCCAGTGCGGCCAGCCCGAGCTGCTTCCCCTGGGGCAGGGCACCCAGCGGGTCGAAGAGGCCTTGGCGAGCCTCATGCCCCGGGCGCGCATCCGGCGCATCGACCGCGACACCATGGCGGGGCGCGCCTGGGCCCGCTTCGGTGAGGCCATGCGGGCAGGCGAGATCGACGTGCTGGTGGGTACCCAGATGCTCGCCAAGGGCCACGACTTCCCCGGCTTGTCCCTGGTCGTGATCCTGGACGCGGATGGCGCGCTGTACAGTCCCGATTTTCGCGCCGAGGAGCGCCTGTTTGCCCAACTGCTGCAAGTCGCCGGGCGCGCCGGTCGGCACGGCGAGGCGGGCGAAGTGCTGTTGCAGACGGCCTTTCCCCAACACCCGCTTTATGCCGAATGGCTGGCGGGCGACTATGCGGCCTTCGCGCGCCGCCAACTGGCTGAGCGCGAACGTCTCGGCTTGCCGCCTTTCGTGCATCAGGCGGTGCTGCGCGCCGAAGCGCCGCGCATGGAAAGCGCCTTGCAATTCCTGGCCCGCGCTGCGAGCCTGGTGCCGCGTCCCCAGGGAGTGGACATGTTTGCGCCGGCGCCGGCTGCCATGCGCAAGCTGGCCGGTCTGGAGCGCGCGCAATTGCTGGTGCAGGCGAGCGATCGCGCGGCCCTGCACCGCTTTCTCGACGCTTGGCGTCCGGTGCTGGAGACCCTGCGCCCGCAGGCGGCGCGCTGGCATCTGGAGGTGGATCCGCTGTTTTCCTGAAGTGACGGTTATTGAGGCGGCACAAATGAACTTGAATGCGGCAATGTCTCGAATCTCGGCCACGGCACGGGATAAGCCTTCATGCCGCCTCGATAACCCATTGTTTAAACTGGTTATTGATCCGGCACACGGGACTGAATCTTGGCCGGTGGATAGCCATACGTCATTCACATTTTCAAGATCATTCGTGCCGGATCAATAACGTAACGTCGCGCAGCGACACTCCGTCCCCCTCGCCCTGTGGGAGAGGGCCGGGGTGAGGGAAACGGACGGGGCGAGCGAATTTCATGAAATGGGGCAGCTTTGCGCCCTGTCCGTTAGAATGCCCCCAGTCCAACGGATACCCGCGACGCATGTCCCGCACCTTCAGTTTTGAATTCTTTCCTCCCAAGACGCCGGAAGGCGTGGAAAAGCTGCGCGCCGCGCGCGACGCCCTGGCGCGCCTGGCGCCGAAGTTCTTCTCCGTGACTTTCGGTGCCGGTGGCTCCACCCGCGACCGCACCCTGGAAACCGTGCTGGAAATCCAGGCGCAAGGCCTTACCGCCGCGCCCCATCTGTCCTGCATCGGTTCCAGCCGCGAGGGTATCCGCGAACTGCTCAACACCTACCGGAGCCATGGCATTCGCCACATGGTGGCTCTGCGCGGCGATCTGCCTTCCGGCATGGTGGGCGTGGGGGAATTCAACTATGCCAACGAGCTGGTGGCCTATATCCGCGAGACGACAGGCGACTGGTTCCACATCGAAGTGGCGGCTTATCCCGAAGTCCATCCCCAGGCGCGCAATTACGAAACCGACCTGCAGCACTTCGCCGGCAAGGTGAAGGCGGGCGCCGATTCCGCCATCACCCAGTACTTCTTCAACGCCGACGGCTATTTCCGCTTTGTCGACGAAGCCATGAAGCGCGGCATTGACATCCCCATCGTGCCGGGCATCATGCCCATCAACAATTACATGCAGTTGGCGCGCTTTTCCGACGCCTGCGGGGCGGAGATTCCGCGCTGGCTGCGCAAGAAGCTGGAGAGCCTGGGCGACGACACCGCATCCATCAAGGCCTTGGGTCTCGACGTGGTGACCGATCTGTGCGCCCGCCTGCTGGGGGGCGGCGCGCCAGGCCTGCACTTCTACACCATGAACCAGGCCGGCCCGACGCTGGAAATCTGGCGCCGGCTGGGGTTATAGGTTTTCTTCTACTCGTTTGCGGGACGCCAGCGCTTGAGCAGCAAGGCATTGCTCACCACGCTTACGCTGGAGGCCGCCATGGCCAGGCCGGCGAGCACTGGGCTCAGATAGCCCAACGCCGCAAGCGGGATGCCCACGACGTTGTAGATAAACGCCCAGAACAGGTTCTGGCGGATTTTCGCGCGCGTGCGGCGGGCGATGTCGAGAGCCTGGGGAACGAGGCGCGGGTCGCCGCGCATGAGGGTGATGCCGGCCGTTTGCATGGCCACATCGGTGCCGCTGCCCATGGCCAGGCCGACGTCGGCTGCGGCCAGCGCCGGAGCGTCGTTGACGCCGTCGCCCACCATGGCCACCACAGTGCCATTCTGCTTGAGCTGCGCCACCACCTCGGCCTTGCCTTCCGGCAGCACTTCGGCGTGCACCTCGTCTATGCCCAGTGCATGGGCGGCGGCCACGGCGCTGCCGCGGTTGTCACCGGTGAGCAGCGCGGTCTTGACGCCCAGCTTGTGCAGTTCGGACACGGCCTGGGCCGCCCCGGGCTTGACCGGATCGCCGAACGCGATGAGGCCCAGCAGCGATCCGTCCCGGCTGAGCCAGGCAAGGCTCCTGCCTTCGCGTTCGAAGGTCTGCGCCGCCGCCTCCAGCGGGGCGCCGGAGATGCTCGCTTCCGCCAGCAGGCGGCGGCTGCCCAGGCGTAAGTTCGCGCCTTCGACTTGGCCTTCCACCCCGCGCCCGGGCAGGGCTCGGAAATCCTGCACGGGCAGAGGTGGCTTGTCCGTGCCCCAGGCGCGCATCACGGCGCGCGCGAGCGGGTGTTCGCTGCCTTGCTGCAGCGCCGCGGCCAGTTGCAGGACGCGCTCGGGCGCCACGCTCGGTGCCGCTTCGATCGCCACCACCTCGGGCTGGCCGGCGGTGAGCGTGCCGGTCTTGTCGAACACCACCACGCTGACCCGGTGGGCGGTCTCCAGCGCCTCGGCATCCTTGATAAGGATGCCGCGCCGCGCCGCCGCTCCGGTACCCACCATGATGGCCGCCGGCGTGGCGAGCCCCAAGGCGCAAGGGCAGGCGATAACCAGCACCGACACGGCGTGGATGATGGCCTGTTGCATGGCGGCGCCGCTTAGAAGCCAACCCAGCAGGGTAAGCAGGGCGATGACCAGCACCACCGGGACGAACACTGCGCTGACCTTGTCCACCAGGCGCTGGATGGGGGCCTTGGCGGCCTGCGCGTTCTCCACCAGGCGGATGATGCGCGCCAGGGTGGTTTCCGCTCCCACGGCAGTCACTTCCGCGGCCAGCAGCCCTTCGCCGTTGATGGCGCCCCCGGTGAGCGTGTCGCCCACGCCGCGCGAGCGGGGCAGAGGCTCGCCGGTGAGCAGGGATTCGTCCACATGGCTGGTGCCTTCGATGACCCTGGCATCGGCGGGAACGCGCTCGCCCGGCCGGATCACCATCACGTCTCCGACTTGCAGACGGGCGAGCGGCACTTCGACGTCCCGGCCGTCGCGGCGCACGCGTGCCACATCCGGGCGCAGGGCCTGCAGCGCGCGGATGGCATCCGCCGTGTGGCGCTTGGCGCGCGCCTCCAGCCATTTGCCCAGCAGCACCAGAGTGATGACCACGGCGGAGGCCTCGAAATACAGATGATGGGGGTCGGCGCCTTTGAGCAGCAGATAGGCGCTCAATCCCCAGGCCGCGCTCGTGCCCAGCGCCACCAGCAGATCCATGTTGCCGCTCTTGGCCTTCATCGCCTTCCAGCCGGCGATATAGAAACGCGCGCCGAGCCAGAACTGCACCGGGGTGGCCAGGGCCAGTTGCAGCCCGCCCGGCAGCATCCAATGCGCCCCAAAGGGGGCAGACAGCATGGGAAGCAGCAGCGGCAGGGAAAGCAGCGCCGCCAAGACCACGGCGCGGCCTTCGCCGGTATGGCGCGGGGCGGCCGCGGGGTGGTCGTCCGCCAGCGGCTGCGCGGCGTAGCCTGCTTGTGTGACGGCAGCGAGCAGGGCATTGACGTCCAGGCCGGGCAGGTGGCGCACACGCGCCGATTCGGTGGCCAGGTTGACGCTCGCGCTCTTCACGCCGGGCGCTTTCAGCAAGGCCTTTTCCACGCGGGCCACACAGGACGCGCAAGTCATGCCTTCGATGGCCAGGCTGGTTTCCACCTCGCCGACCTGGTAGCCGGCGGTTTCGATGGCGCGTGCCAAAGCGCCGGCATCGGCGGCGCCTTCCACGGTGGCCGCTTCGGTGGCCAGGTTGACGCTGACCTTGCTCACCCCGGGCACCTTCGCCAGCGCCTTTTCCACGCGCGCCACGCAGGAAGCGCAGGTCATGCCCTCGATGGGCAGCACGATCGGTGCAGGCGCGGCGGCAAAGTGTGCTCGCATGTTCATGGCATCACTCCGGTCTGGGGTGGTTACAGTGCCAGCATGTACCTTCCCATGGTGGGAAGGTCAAGCGCTATTTTCCGCGCGAGCTCAGGCGGCCGCGCTGCGCCGGGCGGGAAGGAGTTTGCTCAGCGCGTTCACGCAGAATTCCACGTTTTCCGCACGGCTGGCATAACCCATGAGGCCGATGCGCCAGACCTTGCCGGCCAGTGCCCCCAAGCCTGCGCCGATTTCCAGATTGAATTCGTTGAGCAGGCGGCTGCGCACGGCGGCATCGTCCACGCCTTCCGGTATGCTCACCGCATTGAGCTGGGGCAGGCGATAGGGTTCTGCGACCACGAACTTGAGCCCCAGCGCTTCCAGCCCGGCTTTGAGTTTCTCGTGGTTGCGCGCATGGCGTTGCCAGGCCTGCTCCAGTCCCTCTTCGCACAGCATGACCAAGGCCTCGTGCAGCCCGTACATGGGGTTGACGGGAGCGGTGTGGTGGTAGGTGCGCTTGCCGGCGGATTGCCAGTAGCCCAGCACCAGGTTCAGATCCAGGAACCAGCTCTGCACCGGGGTCTTGCGGGTCTTGATCCTGGCGATCGCTTTTTCGGAAAAAGTCACGGGCGAGAGTCCCGGCGTGCAGGACAGGCATTTCTGGCTGCCCGAGTAAGCCGCGTCTATGCCCCAGGCATCGATGCGCACCGGTGTGCCGCCCAGCGAGGTGACGCAGTCCATGATCGTGAGTGCGCCGCGCCGCTGCGCGATGCGGCTCAGTTCAGCGGCGTCGCTCTGCGCGCCGGTGGAGGTCTCGGCGTGGACAAAGGCGAGGAGCTTCGCGTCCGGGTGGGCGGCAAACGCGGCCTCGACCTTGGCCGTGTCGACCGGCGCGCCCCAGGCGTCTTCCACCACCAAGGGCACGCCGCCGCTACGCTTGACGTTTTCCAGCATGCGCCCGCCGAAGACGCCGTTGACGCAGACAATCACCTTGTCTCCCGGCTCGACCAGATTGACGAAGCACATTTCCATGCCGGCCGAGCCGGGCGCGGACAACGGGAAGGTGAGCGCGTTCTCGGTCTGGAAGGCGTAGCGCAACATAGTCTTGATCTCTTCCATCAAATCCACGAAGCGCGGGTCCAGGTGCCCTATGGTGGGACGCGCCATGGCATCGAGGATGCGCTGGGGCACGTCGGAGGGGCCGGGCCCCATGAGGACGCGGCGCGGGGGCTGGAAGGAAGCGATCTTGGGTGCGGATATCATGGCTAAACCTGAGTAAAAGACTCGGATTTTACTTCAGGCGCCCTTGAGATCGAATCCTAAGCCATCTGCCGTGGGCACTGGTTCCCGAGCGGCAACTCCAGGATTCGTAACACGCTCCAGTCTTTGGTTTCGGCGCTCCAGTCTTTGGTTTCGGCAAGCAATAGAGCCAGCAGCCCGAAAAGCTACTTCTTGTTGCGCTTATGGGCTATAAGCAACGCTACGATGCCCAGGCCGACGAGTGGTAGGGTAGTTGGTTCAGGGACGGTGTGGACTTGTGGGACGAAGGCTGCCCAAGTATTAGAAGACACCAGAGAGAAAAGAAGCACGGGCCAGGTTTTCATTTGAATCTCCGCGAATGGTTGTGCACTCCTCAAAGCAGGAAGCCGGCCAGGAAAAAATAATAATTAATTTTCATTAAGTTATAAAAAGTGCGCTGCGTCGACAGCGTTACACCTGTAAAGAAAACCGACACTCTGTCAATTCATCCGAGACCAAGGCCTTAATGCAGCTTAACCCGCGGTTGCGTCGACTTGGCGATCAGGCGGGCGGCCAGGCTCAGGAACACGCGGCTCACGCCATTGAGCACCATGAGGTGCTTCTGGTACAGGAACCAGTACATGAAGCGGGCGAACAGGCCGTGCACCATCATGCCCCGGCCGCCTACCTTGCCCATCAGGTTGCCCAGCACTTCGTAGCGCCCCAGCGAAACCAGGGAACCGAAATCGCGGTATTGAAACTCCGGGGCAGGCTTGCCCGCCGTGAGCTGGCGCTTGAGGGATTTGGCCAGCAGCATGGCCTGTTGGTGCGCGGCCTGAGCACGCGGCGGCACGATAGTGCCGGGCTCGCGCCCGAGCCAGGGGGCGGCGGCGCAGTCCCCCAAGGCGTAAATGTGTTCGTCCTGGCCGGTGCGCAAGGTGGCATCGACCACGAGTTGGTTCATGCGGTTGGTTTCCAGGCCCAGGTGGGCGAGAAAATCCGGGGCCTTGATGCCGCCGGCCCATACCGTCACCAGCGCCGGGAGGCGCTTGCCGCTGGCGGTGAGCACCGCGTCCTTGTCGATTTTCACGACGCGCTCGTTGCACAGGATTTCGATGCCCAGGCTGGCGAGCTTGGCGTGCACGGCCGCCGAGAGCGATTCCGGCAAACCCGGCAGGATGCGCGGCGTGGAGCTCACCAGGGTGATGCGGATGCGGCCGGGGTCTATCTTGTCCAGGCCGTAGGACACGAACTCGCGTACCGTCTGGTGCAGTTCCGCAGCCAGTTCCACGCCTGTGGCGCCGGCGCCGACGATGGCGATGTCCAGCGGCTCCTGGCCGTCGAGGATCTGGCAATGTACGCTTGCGGCCAACAGGCGGCGGTGGAAGCGCCGGGCGTCGCGCGGCTCGTTGAGCGGCCAAGCGTACTCCTTGACGCCCGGGATACCGAAGTCGTTGGTGACGCTGCCCACGGCGAGCACGAGGGTGTCGTAAGGAATGATGCGGCGCGGGCTGACCTCGTTACCGTCTTCGTCCAGGGTGGGTGCCAAGTAGATTTCACGCCGGGCGCGGTCCATCCCTTCCATGGTGCCGAAGCGGAAACGGAAGTGATGGCTGCGCGCCTGGCCCAGATAAGTGACCTCGTTGTCTTCCAGGCGCAAGGTGCCGGCGGCCACTTCATGCAGCAGCGGCTTCCAGAGGTGGTGCAGATATTTGTCGACCAGGAAGATTTCGGCCTGGCCGTGCCGGCCCAGCGTATCTCCCAGCCGGGTGACTAGTTCCAGCCCGCCGGCGCCGCCGCCTACCACGATGATGCGGTGCAGATCGCTCTCCCGCGCCAGCAGCTTGCCGCCCAGTTCGGGCGCGGGCGCGTCGCCGCGCGGCAGGAAGTCGAGCGGCGCGGCGCGCTCCGGGAACACGGTACGGAATTCTGTCATGGTGCGTAAACCTCCTCGGGAAGACGCTGTGCGCTCCGGCTTTCTGCCCGGTACGCCGAAATATCCGGGTTACAACCCGTAACAGGCCGCTTACAAGGGCGCGTCAACGGCGTGGCCTTTATACCGTTGATGGGCATGAACCTGGGCAAAAGGTTCATCCCCCCTTTCAACCGTATCGAAGGAGTCATCATGCAAGCCACCAAACTCGCCGTCATCGCCTTTGCCGCCCTGTTGGGAGCGGGCGCCCTGTCCTCGGCCTATGCCGACACCGCCTTTGCCGCCCACCATCCGCGCCGCGACCAGGTGAACGACCGCCTGCAGATGCAGCATCGCCGCATCCACCAGGAAGTGAAGGAAGGCGACATGGGCCGCGCCAAGGCCATGCGGCTGCACCGTGCCGACCGCCGGGTGCGCCTGAAGGAGCGGCGTTTTGCCGCGCGCCATCACGGCGCCATTACGCGCGCCGAGCAGGCCCGCCTCAATCGTCAGGAAAACCATATCTCTCATCGCATCGGCAAATAATCGGCAAGTCGTTCGCAAGCAGGGGCGGCCGTTGGGCCGCTTTTTTTTACCTCCTGCGCATTGAAATATTATAATTTACTAATATATACTTTGCGCGACAGAATCGTTTTGTCCTGAATATTGCATATTATCCAGCAATATGCGGCTTCCGTGGGAGGTGGAGCCCCGCACGAGCCTCACTGGCGTGCGGCCGCCGGAGGGACGGAACCATTTTGAGGGTGCGTTGCGTGCGCCGCCCAAGGGCCGGGCAGGACGCGAATTTCTTGGGGAGGATGTTTGTGAGCTGGGCGCCGTCTGGGCTTACCGTATATGCGTTGATCGGGCTGCTGCCGCTGTCCGCGGGCGCGGCCACCCTGGATTTCAACCAGGCGGTGGCCGTGGCGCTGCGCCAGAATCCCTCTCTCATGGCCGCTCAGGCTGCCGAGGCGCAGGCGCGCGCCGGACTGGCCCAGGCCCAGGGCGCCCGCTTCCCCAAAGTGGTCGCTTCCCTCAACGCTACGCGCACCGACGACGCGCTCAACGCCTTCGGCCTCAAGCTGGCCCAGCGCCGCGCGACTTTCAACGATTTCGGCGCAGCCCAATTCACCAGCCCGGCGGCCCTGGGCGTCGCGCCGGAAAATCTCAACTATCCCGGCGCCGTGAACAATTTCAACACCCGCTTGGAAGCGCAACTGCCGCTGTACACGGGCGGCAAACTCACCGGCTACGTGCGCCAGGCCGAGGCTATGGTGCGCGCCGCCCAGGCCGGCGATGCGGCGGCGCAGCAGCAGGTCATCTACCACGTGCTGGAGGCCTATGACGGGGTTTACACCGCGCACGCCTACCAGGCCGTCACCGCCCAGGCCCTGCGGGCCGCGCAAAGCCAACTGCGCACGGTGCAAAGCCTTTACCGCCAAGGGGTGGTGGTGAAAAGCGACCTGCTGTCGGCGCAGGTCAACGCCGAAGACATGAAGCTCAAGCAGGACGAGGCGGCCGACCTCGAAACCCGTGCCATGGATGGCCTGCACGTCGTGCTGGGTCTGCCGCTGGAGGAAAAAATCGAGCTCGGCCCTGCCGTGGAGGTGAGCATGCCCGCCGGCGACCAGGCTGTGTGGGCGCGCGAGGCTCAGGCGCGCAACCCCCAGATCGCCGCCCTGCGCCATCAACTGACGGCCGCGGGCGACAAAGTGCAAGTGGCGCGCGCCGACCTCTATCCTCAGGTCGGGCTGCTGGCGCGCTACGACTGGAACGATCCCCATCTGGGCTTTGCGGCGCACAGCTACACCCTGGGCGGCCAGCTCAGCTGGACCGTATTCGATGCCGGGGTGACGCGCGGCGCCGTCGATCAAGCCCAGGCCGCGCGCATGGAAACCGCCGCCAAGCTGCGCCAGGCCGAAGCCGAGCTGGCGATGCGCGTGCAGGACGCCTACCGCAAGACGCGCGAGGCGCAGCGCCAAGTGGAGGTGCGCAGCCTGGCGGTCGCGCAAAGCGAAGAGGCTGCCGGCATCGTGGCCAAGCGCTATGCCGGCGGCCTGGCCACACTGGCGGAAATGCAGGGAGCCCAGGCGCAACTGGATCGCGCCCGCGCCGACCTGGTGGCCGCGCGCGCGCAGGTCAACCTGCAGCGCGCCGCCCTCAAGCTCGCCCTCGGACAACTGGATACGCGACATCTGCCATGAACACTTTGCCCCGCTTCCGTTTCGCCCTGCTGGCCATTGCCACCACTGCGCTGCTTGCCGCCTGCGGCCATCAGGAAAACGCCGGCACACCCGTCACGGCGCGTACCGTGGCAGCCCGCACCCTGACGCTCACCGCGGCCGACCAGGTCAGTCGCACGGATCTGCCCGGCGTGGTGGTCGCCGCCCAGCAGGTGCAGGTGGCCTCCCGCCTCATGGGCTACATCCGTGAGTTGAAAGTGCATGAGGGCGAAACCGTGAAACCGGGCCAGCTCCTGTTCGTGGTCGATCCCACGGACGTGCAGGGCCAGGTGGCGCAAGCGCGCGCGGGATTGGCCCAAGCGCAGGCCAACTTCGCCAATGCGCAATCCGACTACGAGCGCTTCGGCAAGCTCTATCGCGAAGAGGCCATCCCGCGTCAGCAATGGGATCAGGTGAAGCTGCGCTATGACGTGGCGCGCGAGCAACTGGCTGCGGCGCGCGCGGGTTATGGCACGGCCGGCGCCCAGTTGCGCTATTCCTCGGTCACGGCGCCCATCGGCGGCATCGTCGTGCAGAAGCTGGCCAATGCCGGCGACCTGGCGGCGCCGGGACGCCCGGTGGTGGTGATCGAAAGCCCCGGCAAGCTGCAAGTGCAAATCCAGGTCAGCGACGCCGTGTATGCCTACGTCAAAGTAGGTGAACCGGTGACCATCACTGCCCAGGGCCGCACATTGACCGGCACGGTGGCGCGCGCCGTAGCGGCGGCCGATCCGCTGAGCCACACCCATCTGGTGAAAATCGACTTGCCTGCCGACAGCGGCCTGGATTCCGGCAGCTTCGTACGCGTGGGCTTCGCCACGGGCAGCGCGCCGGCCCTCATGATTCCGGCGAGCGCCGTGGTGGAGCGCGCCGGCATGACCGGCGTGTTCGTAGTGGACAAGGACGGTACGGCGCATTTCCGCCTGGTACGTCTGGGCGCGGCGAGCGGGAGCGAAGTCGCGGTACAGGCCGGACTGGTCGGCGGCGAAACCATCGCCGTGTCGGACACTGCGGCGCTGCAAAACGGCGTAAAGGTGAGCGGAGGCGTGCGTGGCTGAGCATGTGCCCATGAACATCGCGGGCAAGCTCGCGCACACCTTCATCGCTTCCAAGATCACCGCCCTCATCATGCTGGCGGTGACCCTGGCGGGCCTGCTTGCGCTGTTCGTCACGCCGCGCGAATACAACCCGCAGATCGTGGTTCCTGCCGCCAACATCATGGTGGCCAAGCCGGGTGCGGGCCCGCGCGAGATCGAGAACCTGGTGGTCCGGCCGCTGGAAGCCATCATGAACGCGCAGGCCGGGGTGGATCACACCTACGGTTATGCCACCAACGATTTTGGCGTGGTCACCGTGCAGTTCAAGGTGGGCGAGGATCAGGAAAAGAGCCTGGTGAAGATCTACAACCAGCTCATGCAGAACCTCGACCGCATCCCGCCCGGGGCCATGCAGCCGGTGGTTAAGCCCATCAACGTCGACGACGTTCCCATCCTCACCCTGACCCTGTCCTCGGCGCGTCTGGACGGTACGGCCCTGCGCGAAATCGCGGAAAAAATGCTGGTGCATCTGCGCGGCGTGCCGGGCGTTTCATTTACCGAGGTCGCCGGCGGCGCGCCGCGCGCGGTGAACGTGTGGATCTCGCCCGCCAAACTGGCCGCCGCGGGCATTCCGCTGGAACAGGTGGACAAAATTCTGCAGGGCAACAATGCTGCGGCGCCCATCGGCAACGTGGTCAACGGCAACCATGTCGCCCCGGTGCGCATCGACAGCTTCCTGGGCGATGCGCGCCAGGTGGGCGATATCATCATCGGCGCGCCCAACGGCAAGCCCGTGTATCTGAGGGACGTGGCGAAGATCGAGGACGGCCCCGAGCAAGTCGATTATCTCTCCCACTTCGCCTATGGGGCGGCGGCCAAGCATGCGCCGCGCGGCCAGGAGATGGCGGCGGTCACCATCGCCATCGCCAAGAAGTCCGGCACCAATGCGGTCGTGGTGGTCGATGACGTGCTCAAGAAACTGCACGAAATCGAGGCCTATGCCCTGCCGCAGGGCGTGCACGTCACGGTCACGCGCAACGACGGCGCCAAGGCCAACGATGCGGTGAACACCCTGGTCGAGCACCTGGGCATCGCCATCCTCACGGTGTCCCTGCTCATGTGGTTCTTCCTCGGCTGGCGCGAAGCCGGCATCGTCACGCTCACCGTGCCGCTGACCC
>JAJZSR010000110.1 GCA_021849595.1 Pseudomonadota bacterium
GCGCAGCCGGCGCTGGGCGCCTACGCGCACGGCCTCGTCGGGCACCAGGCCTTCGCGGTGCAACTGGTTGAAGTACGACACCAATACCACGCCGTTCAGCACCGCGATACCCAACAGCGCGATGAAACCCACCGAAGCCGGCACCGATAGATACTCCCCGGCGATGGCCAGCGCGAACACCCCACCCACCAGTGCGAAGGGGATGTTGGCCAGCACCAGCACGGCCTGGCGCACCGAGCGGAAGGTGGCGAACAGCAGCAGGAACACCAGCCCCAGCGCGACCGGCACGACGACGGCCAGGCGCTGTGCGGCACGCTGCTGGTTCTCGAACTGTCCGCCCCATTCAATGCGATAGCCGGGCGGCAGCTTGATGGCCTGCCCCACCTGCCGCTTGGCCTCGTCCACGAAGCCGACCAGGTCGCGGCCGCGCACGTTGGCTTGCACCACCGCGAAGCGGCTGGCGTTTTCGCGCTCCACCTTGACCGGGCCTTCCGAGTACTGCAGTTGCGCCACAGAGCGCAGGGGGATGGGTGTGCCATTGGATGTGGCCAGGCGCAGGTCGGCGAAGCGCTGCGGATCATTGCGCACATCCACGCCGCCGCGCAGCACCAATGGCGTGCGCCGCACCCCTTCCACTACGACACCCAGCGTCTTGCCTTCCACCATGGCGCGCAAATCGCCCTGCACGTCTTCGGCGTTGAGGCCAAAACGGCCGGCCGCGAGGCGATCCACCTGTACCTGGTAATACTGCACGCCGTCGTTCTTCACCGTCAGCACGTCCTGCGCGCCGGCGATGCGCGTGAGCTGCGCCTGCACATCCTGGGCCAGGCGGTTTAGGGTGCCGAGATCGGAGCCGAAGATCTTCACCGCCAGATCGCCGCGCACGCCGGTGAGCATTTCCGAAACACGCATGTCGATGGGCTGGGTGAAGTTGATGGCGATGCCCGGAAAATCCTTCATCACTTGACGGATCTGGTCGATCACCCAAGCCTTGTCGCGCACGCGCCACTCGCTCATGGGTTTGAGCACCATGAAGGTGTCCGTCTGGTTCAAGCCCATCGGATCCAGCCCCAGTTCGTCGGATCCGGAGCGGGCGATGATGTGCTTGACCTCGGGCACGCGCTGCATGATGGCGCGCTGCACACGCATGTCCAGCGCGATGGTCTGATCCAGGCTGACCGAGGGCAGTTTTTCCAGTTGCAGGATCACGTCGCCCTCGTCCAACGTCGGCATGAAGGTCTTGCCGATGAAGGGATAGACTACCGCCGCACCGGCCAGCAAGACCGCCGCGCCCACGCCCACCCATTTGCCATGGCCCAGCGCCCATTCCAGCATGGGTTCGTAGAGCGCATGCGCCTTGCGTACTAGCCAGGGGTCGGCATGCGCGCCGGTCTTGAGCAGCCAGGAGGCGAGCACCGGGATGACCGTGAGCGAAAGCAGCAGCGAACCGGCCAATGCGAACACAATGGTGAGCGCCACCGGCACGAAGAGCTTGCCCTCCAGCCCCTGCAGCGTGAGCAGCGGCATGAACACGATGATGATGATGAGCACGCCCGACACCACCGGCACGATCACCTCCAGCACCGAACGGTAGATCACGTGCAGCTTGGGCAGCTCGCGCGCGCCCCGGTCGTGCGCCAGATGAGTGACGATGTTTTCCACCACCACGACGGCGCCGTCCACCAGCATGCCGATGGCGATGGCCAGCCCGCCCAGGCTCATGAGGTTGGCCGAAAGGCCGAACTGGCGCATGAACAGAAAGGTGATGAGCGCGGCCAGCGGCAGCGAAGCCGCCACCACCACGGCGGCACGCAAATTGCCCAGGAACAGCACCAGCAGCGCCAGCACCAGCACGATGGCCTCGGTAAGCGCCCTGGAAACCGTACCCACGGCGCGTTCCACCAGCGCGCCGCGATTGTAGAAGGTTTCCAGCTTGACGCCCGGGGGCAGGGTGCGCTGGATGTCCGCGAGCTTGGCCTGCACCTCGGCCACGACCTGGCGGGCGTTGGCGCCGCGCAGGCCCAGCACCAGGCCTTCGGCGGTTTCCTCGCGGCCGTCGCGCGTCACGGCGCCATAGCGCGTGAGACTGCCGAAGGCCACCTTGGCCACTTCGCCCACGCGCACCGGGACGCCCTGCACGTTGCCGACGACGATATTGCGCACGTCGTCGAGCGTGCGGATGGCACCCTGAACCCGCACCACCAAGGTCTCTTCCCCACTGTTGATGCGCCCGGCGCCGTCGTTGCGATTGTTGCGCGCCAGGGCCTGCTCCAGATCGGACAACTTCAGGCCGCGAGCGGCCAACGCCTCGCTGTCGGGCGTCACCTCGAAGGTGCGCACCAGGCCACCCAAAGTGTTCACGTCGGCCACGCCGGGCAGGGTGCGCAATTGCGGGCGGATGACCCAGTCCAGCAGGCTGCGCTTCTGCGCCAGCGAGAGGCCGCCGCCTTCCACCGTGAACATGAACATCTCGCCCAGCGGCGTGGTGATGGGTGCCAGGCCGCCGCTGATGCCGGCGGGCAGGCCGCCCAGCACGTTGTTGTAGCGCTCGGCCACCTGACTGCGCGCCCAATAGATGTCCGTGCCTTCGGCAAAATCTATCGTGATGTCGGCCAGGCCGTATTTGGCCACCGCGCGCAGGACGCGCTCCTTGGGAATCCCCAGCATTTCCGCCTCGATGGGCGCGACGATGCGGGTTTCCACTTCTTCCGGCGTCATGCCGGGGGCCTTGAGAATGAGCTTGACCTGCGGCGTGGAAACGTCCGGAAAGGCGTCGATGGGCAACTGCCGGAAAGCCTGGATGCCGGCACCGACCAGCAGCACGGTCAAAAGCGCGACCAGCAGCCGCTGCGAGAGGCTGAATGCGACCAACTTGTTCAACATGGCCTACTCCCCGCCTTCGCCGCCCACACCGGTCCAGATCGCCTTGATCTGCGAGGCGCCCGCCACCACCACGACCTGACCCGCCGCCAGCGGCCCCTGTACCCAGACGGTTTGCGGCGTGCGCGCCGCGACGCTCACGGCCACCGGCCGGAAGCCCGCAGGCACCGCCACGAAGATATAATCCCGGCCCTGGTTGCGCACCAGCGCCGCGGCCGGCAGCGGATAACCCGCCGCGGCCAGGTGCAGTTCCACTTCTACCGCCTGCCCCACGGCCAGATTGCGCGGGCTGCTTTCCAGGCGCGCGCGCACGCTGACGGCCTGGCTCGCCCCGGCCACGCGGCCCACGCTCACCACCCGGCCGCGCGCCTCGCCCACGCGCACCGGCGTACCCGCCGCAATGCCCACTGCCTGCGCCACCGGCACATCCAAGTCCACCCAAAGAGGATCCAGGTGGCCCACGGTGAAAAGCGGCGCCGCCGCGTCCACGCGCTGGCCCGGCATGGCATGTGCCTCCAGCATCACGCCGGCTCTGGGCGCCGTCAGCGCCAAACCTGCGCCGCCGATTTTGCCCGCTTCCATGGCCGTGACCGTGCTCGCCGGCACGCCCATGATCTTGAGGGTCTGGCGCTGCTGCGCCAGGGCGGCCTCGGCTTGCGCGAGATTGGCGCGCGCCGCGTCGTAACGGCTCGCGGCGATGATGCCTTCGTCGAGCAGTTGCTTGTCGCGCGCGTAAACGCCGCGCGCCAGGCGGCTTTGGCTCGCGGCCTGCAGCAACTCCTTCTGCGCCATGGCCAGATCCGGGCTGAGTAGGCGCGCCAGCACCTGGCCGGCCTTGACCTGCTCGTTGACCGCCACCTTGACTTCGCTGACCACTCCGCTCGCCGGCGCGGCGACGATCGCCAGTTGTCCGGGCGGCAGCATGATGCGGCCGGGCAGGCGCAGCGTGCCGGCGCTATCTTTCGCGCCCGCCAGCACCTGGGTGCGCACACCCAGGGCCTGGGCCTGGGCTGCGCCCAGGGGAATGTCCGCCGCCTGCGCGGGGATGGCGCAGGCGGCCGCCAAGGCCGCCCACCATAGGGGGATTTTCATGTTCCGTTCGCTCCAATGAAACTATCCATGACCAGACAGGTTAGGAGGAGCGACCGACGCGCCACACCCGGCGGCACGCGGCCGCCGGAGCACATCGAGGCGCTCCGCCTCAGGCGAGGCGGAGCGGGGGGGCTTGCGAGGGAGGGGTTAGCCGGTGGACATCCGCCGGCGGGGCCTGTGCACCCAGACTGCCGCGCGGGCAGCCGGTCTGGGCAATGCGCAGGCTGTGCTCGCCGCGGGGCAGAGCGGCCTGCGACAGGTTGGGCAGCAATGCCCGTTGGTTCTGCCGGGCTGCCTGGGCCACGCCGATTTCCGTGCCATCCAGCGGCGCGGCATTGTGGCAATAAGGCTGAGGCGCGAGGGGCGCGGCTTCCGGCCCATGCACATGCACGCCGCGCAGCGCCACCTGGCCCAGCATATGGGCGTGCAGCAGCGGGCTCGCGCCTTGCAGCAGGGCAAGCCAGAACACCAGGAACAAGCGGCGCCAGGACATCAACATAAGCAACAGCTTATTAGTTAAGTGTTACTTCAGTCAATACCCAGGCGCTCCAGGCGATAGCGCAAGGAGCGGAAAGTCACGCCCAGCAGGCGCGCCGCCGCGGTTTTGTTGTAACGTGTTTTTTCCAGCGCCTCCTGGAGGGCTGCGCGCTCCACCCGGTCCAAATAGTCTTGTAGCGGATACGTACCGACCAGCCCTGCCGCGTCGCTCACCGTCTCCGCCGGGGGCGCCAGGTTGAGGTCGGCCGCGCTGAGTTCGCGGCCTTCCGCCAGGGCACAGGCCCGCTCCAGGATGTTTTCCAGCTCGCGCACGTTGCCGGGAAAGGCGTAGCTCTTGAGCGCCCCCACCGCGTCGCTTCGGAGATTCATGCCGCTCCCCTGGCGGCTCAGCAGATATTCGGCGATGGCGGGAATGTCCTCGGGCCGCTCGCGCAGGGCCGGCAGGTTCAATTCGATGACGTTGAGCCGGTAATAGAGATCCTGGCGAAAGCGCCCGGCCTCCACGAGCTTGGCCAGGCTCTGGTGGGTGGCGCTGATGATGCGCACGTCCACCGCCTCTTCCTGGCCGGCGCCCAGGCGTCTGACCTTTTTTTCCTGCAGCACGCGCAAGAGCTTGACCTGCATGGGCAGTGCCAGCTCCGCCACTTCGTCGAGGAACAGCGTGCCGCCGTGGGCGGCCTGGAAAAAGCCCTCGCGGTCGGATTCGGCGCCGGTGAAGGCACCCTTGCGATAGCCGAAGAACTCGGCCTCCACCAGCGTGTCGGGGATGGCGCCGCAGTTCACCGCGACGAAAGGCCCACTGCCGCGGGGCCCGCGAGCGTGGATCAGGCGCGCCGCCAACTCCTTGCCGCTGCCCGATTCACCGCCGATATGAACCGGCGCCTGGGTGCGCGCGAGCTTGTCGATCTGGCGCCGCACTTCCTGCATGGCCTGGGAGGTGCCGATGAGCTCCCGCTCCTGCGGCTGGCGGCGCGGATCTTCCGGCACCTTGAGCGCGGACTTCACCAGCGCGCGCAACTGGTCCAGCGACACCGGCTTGGCCAGATAATCGAAGGCGCCGGCCTTGAGCGCCAGCACGGCGTTTTCCGTGGTGCCGTAGGCGGTGATCACGGCCACCGGCAGGCTGGGGCGGTGTTCGCCTATGGCGCGCACGATGTCCAGGCCGTCGCCGTCGGGCAGCCGCATGTCGGTGAGCACGAGGTCCAGGTGCCCCTCCTTGATGCGCCGCACGGCTTCCCGGACGCTGCCGGCGCGCTCGGTATCGAGCCCCATGCGCCCCAGGGTCAGTTCCATGAGATCGAGCAGATCGGCCTCATCATCTACTACAAGTATGCGGGGAGCGTCTTTCAGCATGGCGCGCTCAGACGGAAGCAAGCGCCCATGTCCGGCCGGTCCAGGTAATCCAGGCGCGCGCCGTTGGCTTCCGCCAGCTCGCGCGCGATATAAAGGCCCAGGCCAGAGCCCTGCGCGTCGGTGGTGAAGAAAGGCTCGAACAGGCGCGCGCGGTGCTCCGCGCTGACGCCGGGGCCGTCGTCCTCGACGCTCAGCTCGACTCTGTCCGCACCCGCCGCGGCGGCCAAGCGCACGGGCATGCCGCCGCCGTGGCGCACGGCATTGCGCAGCAGGTTCCAGAGTATCTGGCGCAAATGCTGGGGATCAAAGCGCAAGGTGAGATTCTCAGCCATGCTCGCTATGACGGCATGCGCGGGGATTTCTTCAGTGCGCTCCCACTCATCCAGGCACTCGGCGACAAACGCCCCCAGGTCGATGCGCTCCGCGTTCAGGCGATCGCGACGGTTGAGCATGAGCACGTCCTGCACCAGGCGATCCAGGCGCCGACTGTTCTTACCTATGATGCCGGTGAGCTTGGCCACGGCGGGATCGGCGGGAACGGATTCGTGCAGCAACTCGGCGGCCTGCAAGATGGCGGCCAGCGGATTGCGAATCTCATGGGCGATGCTGGCGGTCAGGCGTCCCAGGGCGGCCAGCTTGATCTGGCGCGCCGCGGCTTCGATGCGGCTCTGGTCTTCCAGGCGGATCACCACGCCGCGCGGCAGGCGCTGCACCTCGGCACGCCACTCGCGTCCCTGCAGGCGCAGCGGCGCGCGCAGGCCGCCCGTGGGCTCCTCCAGGTAGCGTGCCAGCTCGGGCGGCAGCGCTCGGTTCAAGCCTTCGAGCCCGAACAATTCGCGCGCCACCGGATTGGCATAAAAAACCTTGTGCTGGTCATCCAGGGCGACAATGGCATCCGCCAGCTCGCGTGCCACCAGGGCATTGACCTGATTCAGCCGTTCCAGGGAGCGCGCCTGCGCCAGCGCCAAATCCTCGCTCGCCTGGGCGCGCCGGCTCAGGGTGTGGGTCAGCCAGGCCGTGGCGAAATAGCCGATGGCCAAAAGCGCTGTCTGCAGAAAGCTGTCCATGCCGTCCTGCAACTGCATGACGCGATTGCTCTGCATGACCAGCACCGCGACGCTGGCCAGCGCGGCATAGAAGAACACCAGGCGCCCCCGGCCGATGAGCGCGCCGGACGCGATCGACACCAGCAGCAGCAGGCCCAGGCCGCTCCTGATGCCCGCCCCCAGCGCCATGAGGATAGTGACGAAGGCGATGTCGGTGACGATGTGCACGCTCAACTGCAAGGGGAAAGCCGGCCAGCGCGCGCGTATCGCCAGCACGAACAAGGCGCCGAGGACCAGATAGGCCAGCGCGACGAAGCGGAAAGACGCCGCCGCCTCGATGCCGAACAGGCCGCTGCCCGCCGCCGTCAGGCTGAAGAAAAAAAATGCCGTCGCCAGCGTCAGGCGATAGAGATTGAAATAATCCAGCGAGCGCCAATGGGAAGGGAAATAGCCCGGCAACTCGGGCAGGCTGGGCTCAACCGGCATAGGCGTGGATCAGCGGCGCGCAGGACCGAGCTTTTGATGCTCCGCGCTGCAATAGAACTCGCCTTTGGACAAGATCGCCTCACTGCGCGGCAAATTCACCCGGCAATGCGCGCAGCGCACCATGTCTTCCACCGCATCCGTCGGCGCGGCGCCAGACCCTAGGGTCTGGCGCCGCTGGGTAGACTTGAAATAGAGGTAAACCAGCACGCCGACGAGCGCGAAAAATAATAGCTTTCCCAAGATGATGCTCCGAACGGAAACCGGGCGGGGTGAGAGGATACGAAGCTTCGGCCGCTACGCCCCGCAAGCCGTAAGGCTTGTTTTAATCGATGAGGCGCTCGCCGGCCTCGCGCAACCCAGGCCCATCGTGGCCAAAACAGGCTCAGGTCGCAGCCGTGCGTCCCGTTCAGGTCCCGGGCAGCATGATAACTCCGTGTCAGGCGGATTGCACGGCAAGCAGCGCCGCCGCTCGCCGGATGTCGGGCACTTCAGGGTTGCAAGCGGCAAAGCCAAAAAAACGGGGAGTGCCCGGGCTGATGCGCGCCTGGCCGGGGCAAGGCGGACATCGCCCCGCCAAAGCCGCAGCCCCATTCACGCTATGCCGTACTCGATGTGCTTGAGTCCGGCTTGTCCTCGTAAATCAAGATGGGGCATCCCTTGCTGTTGATCACCCCCTCATCGACGACGACCTTGGTGACGTTCTTAAGGGAAGGCAGCTCGAACATGGTGTCGAGCAGGGAATGTTCGATGATCGAGCGCAGGCCCCGCGCCCCCGTGCGCCGCTCCAGCG
>JAJZSR010000111.1 GCA_021849595.1 Pseudomonadota bacterium
CATTATCAAGGCCGGCGACACCGTGGACGGCCGGTATAAGGTGGAAGCCATCGGCCCGGGCGTGGTGCGCCTGGTCTATCTGCCGCTTAACCAAATCCAAACCCTGAGTTTCGGCGAATGAAACCCCGCATCCTGATTTTCCCTTTGCTGATCGCCGTCGCGCTGTCCGGCTGCGCCGCCCAAAAAAGCTTCCGCCAGGGCAATGAGCTGCTGCGCCAAGGCAAGGTAGAGGAGGGGCTTAACAAGCTCAAAAGCGCCGAGCGGAAGGCCCCCGATAACGTCGAATACAAGACCACGCTATATCGCGAGCAGGAGCGCCAGATACAGCGCCTGTTGGCCGAGGCGGAGACCTTGCGCACACGGGGCGAACTGGACAAGGCGGAGGGTCTCTATCGCCGCGTGCTCAAGCTCGACCCGGACAATCCGCGCGCGCCGCAGGGGCTCGCCGCCATTGCCAACCAGCAGCGGGCGCAGGCCTTGGTGAAAGCGGCCCAAGAAGAGGAAAAGCGTGGTGACGGGGAGGCGGCGCGCAAGAAGCTGCGCCAGGCCTTGGCATTGGATGCGGGCAACGACGCGGCACGCCGCGCGCTGCGGACGCTGGAGGAGAAACAAGGCAGCCTGGGGATTAGCGAGCCTCAGTTGTCGTCTGTCTTCGACCGCCCCGTCACTCTGGAATTCCGCGACGCGCCGCTCAAATCCGTGCTCGATGTGCTGGCCCGTTACGGGCAGTTGAATTTCGTGCTGGACAAGGATGTGCGTCCGGACACCAAGGTCACGGTATTCGCGCGCAACCTGCCCATCCGCGAGGCCCTGGACATGATCCTGGTGACCGGTGGCCTGGCCAAGAAGGTGCTGACGCCCACCACCTTGCTGCTCTATCCCAACATCATTTCCAAACAACGCGAATACCAGGATCAGGTGGTGAAGGCCTTCTATCTGGGCGATGCCGACGGCAAGGCCACCCTAAACCTGCTGAGGTCGCTGCTCAAGCTCAATGACATCTATCTCGACGAGCGCCTCAACATGATCTATCTGCGCGGCACTCCGGAGCAGGCGCGCCTGGCGGAAAAGGTGCTGGCACTGCAGGACCAGCCGGCCCCCGAAGTGGTGCTGGACGTGGAAGTATTGGAGGTCAACCGTTCGCGCCTGACCGATCTGGGCCTGCAACCGCCCACCCAGTTCACGGTGCTGACGCCGGTGCCCAGCACCACCAGCAGCACCACGGGCGGGGTCATCGTCACCACTACCAGCGGCGCTACGCAGCTCACCCTGGACAATCTGCGCCATCTCACCGGCGCCCAGATCGGCATCAACAACCCGGTATTGAACCTGCTCAAGCAGGACGGCGACGTGAATCTGCTGGCCAATCCGCGCATCCGCGTGGTGAACAAGGAGAAGGCCAAGATCTTGATCGGCGACAAGGTGCCGGTCATCACCACCACAGCCACTGCCAACGTGGGCGTGTCGGAGTCAGTGAACTATCTGGACGTGGGCTTGAAGCTGGAAGTGCAGCCCGAGGTCTATCCCGACAACGACGTGGGCATGAACGTCAATCTGGAGGTGAGCAACATCACCCAGCAGATCAAGGGCAGCAACGGCAGCCTGGTGTACCAGATCAGCACGCGCAGCGCCTCGACCACCCTGCGCCTGAAGGACGGCGAAACTCAGGCGCTGGCCGGCCTCATCCAGGATAGCGAGAACGACAGCGCCACCGGCCTGCCTTTCCTGAGCGACATTCCCATCGTGGGCCGATTGTTCGCCGACAAGAGCCACAAGCGCGTGAAAGACGAGATCGTGCTGCTCATCACGCCGCATATTGTGCGCAACCTGGAACCCGCGCCGCTGGCTGCGACGGAATTCCCGGCCGGTACCGAGGGTGGCGGTGGCGCCACCTTCCTGCGCCCCGGCCCGCCGGAAAATCCGGTGCATCCTCTGCCCGTCGAGCCGTCCCCGGTCGCCGAAGGCGAAGGCGCGCCGGGCTCCGCACCCGCACCCGGAGTACCGCGGCCTGTGTTGCCGGGGCGCATCAAGCCGCCGCCCACGCTTTCCCCCACCCCGTGAAGACGCGCGGCTTCACCCTCATCGAACTGGTGGTCACGCTGGCGATCATCGGCCTGCTTGCCACCCTCGCCGTGCCGATGGCCCAGCTTGCCGTGCAGCGCCACAAGGAGAGCGAGCTGCGCGAGGCGCTGCGCCAGATCCGCGGTGCCATCGATGCCTACCACCAGGCTTGGCTGGACGGGCGCATCGAGAAGAAGGTGGACGAGGCGGGCTATCCGCCCAATCTGGATGTGTTGGCCAACGGCGTGAGAGACCCCAGTTCCCCGAAGGGCGCGAAGATCTATTTCCTGCGCCGCTTGCCGCGCGATCCCTTCGCGCCCGCCGACCTGCCGGCCGACGAAACCTGGGGCCTGCGCAGCTACGAGAGCCCGCCCGATGCGCCCGCGCCCGGCAAGGATGTCTTCGACGTCTACGCGCCCGAGGATGGCAAGGGGTTAAACGGCGTGCCTTATCGGGAATGGTGATGGCCTCCAGTGATCGGTTGGCAGTTGTCGGTTGGCAGTGTCGTGCACGGCGTGTCTCATGCCTCCTTGTTGCTTGCTCCAGACTGAAAACAGCCAACTCCGGCCAGCCGGGCCGTCCGGCCCGGCTGGCCGGTTTCACCCTCATCGAGCTCTTGGTGGTGTTGTCCATCATCGCGCTGCTGCTCACCATCGCGGTACCGCGCTATTTCGGCAGCGTGGAGCGCGCCAAGGAAGCCACCCTGCGCCAGGACTTGAGCGTGATGCGGGATGCCATCGACAAATATTACGGCGACAAGGGCAAGTATCCGGACAGTCTGGACGCGCTCGCCCAGCAGCATTACCTGCGTGCCGTGCCGGTGGACCCCATCACCCAGTCGAGCCAGACCTGGCAGACCCAGCCGCCGCCGGAGGGCCTCTCGGGCACCGTGTACGACGTGCGCAGCGGGGCGCCGGGCAAGGGCGAGGATGGGACGCCGTATGCGGACTGGTAAGCGGCGTCAGTTCGGTTTCACCTATCTGGGCCTGCTCATCCTCCTGGTGCTGATGGGGGTGGTGCTGGCCCAGGCCGGCACGCTGTGGTCGCAGACGCGCCAGCGCGAGCGCGAAACCGATCTGCTGTTTTATGGCGATCAGTTCCGCCAGGCCATCGCCGCCTACTACCAGGCCCAGGCCCCTAACGCCTACCCCAAAACCCTGAACGACCTGCTTGAGGACCCGCGCGTGCCATTCGAACGGCGCTTCCTGCGCCAGATATTCGTTGACCCCATGACCGGCAAGCGCGACTGGGTACTTATCAAGGGACCGGGCAACGGCATCATGGGCGTCTACAGCCCCGCCCCAGGCAGGCCCATCAAGCAGGGCCATTTCCGCCCCGCGGATGCCGCCTTTGCCGACGCGAAAAGCTATGCCGCCTGGCGCTTCGAATTCGCCGCCGGCACGCCGACAACATCACCATCCACGCCCGCCGCGAAGACTGCCAACAAGCGTTCATGATGCATTAATTATTCCGTCATAACGTCGGATTAAATTTCGGACAACGATAAGCGTCCCCGTGACCGGCCCCACGCGACGGCGTGATGCCGCCGCTGCGCGCCTTCGGGCCAAGGGGCGACAACAATCCTCAGGGAGTTCTCGTGGGTGCGTTCATTGCTGCCTCGGGGCGACTGCGCCAAGTTGCCGGAGGACTACAACATGTCGCTCTCTAGCATCGCGGAGGAACGCGATGCGCTGGTGCACGCCCTGGAGAGCGGCGCGCGCGTGAATACCCGCGCCCAGTTTTTTACCTGGACCCAGGGCCTTTACCAGCAGCTCGTGCCCCACGAGATTCTCATCTGCAGCTTGACCCACCCGCACACCCGCGCTTTCCAACATCACTTCTTTTCTTCCAGCCGCTACTTCAAGGCGGGTCACGTGGAAACCATCTGGAGCAAGGGCGGCATCCTGCGCGCCGCGCTGGAAATCTGGCATCGCCATGAGCGACCGGTGCTGGCGGCGCCAGATCTTGCCGCGGCGCCGCATGGCGAGGTGCTGCCCGAGCGTTGGCAGCCGGCGCTCATGGAATGCGAACTGAGAAATCTGCTGGCCCACGGTCTGCGCAGCATGGACGGAGGCGCGCGCGGCTTTATCGCCTATGCCAGGCTGCCCGGCGGACCGCAGGCCTCGCATGCCAACGCTGCCCAGATCCTGGCGCCTTTCCTGGTCGATGCCCTCATCCGCGTGCTGGCACGGGAAAACCGCGGCAAGGGCCTGGAGAAACCGTTGTCTGAACGGGAGCGCGAAATTCTTCTCTGGGTGCAGGAAGGCAAGACCAACGAAGAGATCGCGCTGCTGCTCGGCGTGTCGCCCTACACCGTGAAAAATCACCTGCAGAACATCTACGCAAAGCTGCGCGTCAGCACCCGCGGCCAAGCGGTGGCCAAGGCCATCGGCCTCGGCCAGCTGCACCCGCTGGGTGCGCCGCGGCCATGAGCCGAACGGGCTAGGTTAAGCCCGTTTCAAGCCCCAACGGCCGTCACACTTACTCCCTAATCTCTGCTCCCATCCGCTGCCGCGTTTCATTGGCTGCGGACGCCGGACCAAGCCACACCCGTCGCGAGGCGGGGCCGGAAAGCCGCGGGTCTTTCAGCGTTGTGCAAGCGAAAGACGGCCGGGCTGCCCGCGGAGAGCGGGGGAGCACCCCCATCATCATCGTCTTGAGAAAAGGGGTAACACATGAAATTGAAACTCATCGCCTTGACCCTGGCCCTGGCGGCCGCCGGTCAGGCCCATGCCGCCGGCACCGTTGATTTCGCCAGTGGCGACGGCAATCTGTTCCTGTCCGTCTGGGATCCGGTTGCGCAAACGTCCTACAGCCGTGATTTGGGCATCGATCTGAACAGCTTCGCGCCTAATGCCACGATCGGCGCTACGCCTACGTTCAATTCGCAGTATGAGACCGCTGGCTACACGCTGAGCTTCACCGCGGATGCTACGCTGCAGCAGTATCTCTCCACGGCCAACACGGCCAATCTGGTGTGGAATATCGGGGCGGGTGATAACCAAGGATCGGGGAAAAATGGTTACCGTTTCTTGTCCACCAGCCCTGCCGATTACAGCACCGTATCCAGTCAACCAAACTATTTGGTGAAGAGCTTTAACGACAACGTTCCCAACGCGATCGCGAGTGCTCTTGCGGCGTCGGGGACCTCGTCCCTCACTGCTAATGCCGCTAGCAGCTATCTGTATGCTGGGGATAGCTCCTACAGCAACAACTGGGGAAACAATACGAGCGGTTGGCTCGATACGAACAGCTTGGGCGGCAGCAACAATTTTTTCTTCATGACGCCGAGCAGCTCCAGTAACTTGCCCACGGTAAAAGCGCTGGTGCACCAGTTTGGCTACACCGACGCGCAGGGCAATTTCGAAGCCGCGACCTGGACTTTGGCCAGCAACGGCACGCTCACCTACAGCGTCCCCGCCGCACCCGTGCCTGAGCCCGAAACCTGGGCCATGTTGGGCGTCGGTCTGGGACTCCTGGGCCTGCGACTGCGCCGCCGGGCCTGAGTGCACTGCAGTACTTGATTTTCTAGGCACCCGCTTTTTTTACCCATAAGGAAATCTCATGAAAAAGCTTCAAACCCTCACGGCCGCCTGCGCGCTGGCCGTTGCCGGCCAGGCCTTTGCCTTGGCCCCCACCACCACGCCAGACGTGACTCTCTTTATTTCCGGCTCGTCCGCCCTGCAGCTGGTTATCGGCCAGCTGGCCAACGGCATGATGCAGGCTGGCACGTTGGACGTGTATTACGACAGTGCTTCCAACGGCAGTAACTCGCGCGCCTACTTCGGTACCATGAAGACAGACTCCA
The DNA here is from genome assembly GCA_021849595.1 of Pseudomonadota bacterium. GTDB lineage: Bacteria > Pseudomonadota > Gammaproteobacteria > Burkholderiales > Thiobacillaceae > JAJXXS01. The sequence continues at coordinate 5,870 of JAJZSR010000111.1, forward strand.
GCATCCCCACTGCTCTGCAAGGCAAGAAGGTGCTGATCATCAACCGCGCCCAGGGTGGCTCCATCTATGGCGTGAACCCGGTGGCCCAGGCTACGGCCCTTTCTCACCTGGATGTTAGTGCCTCCAGCTGCGGAACCGCCGCGACCGGCACGGATGCCACCACCGGCGCCCCGTTGTGGACCTGCAGCGGCACCGTGAGCACTGTGCCCGATGGCGGCGTGTCCGACGTCGAGCCCGCTATGTTCCAGGGCATCAACCTGCCTAGCGGGTGGGCCGCTGCCGGTGCATCTCTGAACAACCTTTCCGTTCACAGCACGTTGGCGGCGCCGTTTGCCATTATTCTCACCAATAATTTGAAGCCCTATTTGCCCAACATAACCAAGATGCAGGCCGCCAGCCTCTTGGGCGCGCAAATCAACGGTACTTACCAGGACTGGGGCGCCATTAGTGCCTCTCTGGCCGGCAACCCGGTGATGATTTGCCGCCGCTCCCCAGGCTCCGGCACCCAGGCCAGTACCAACAACTTCCTGTTCGGCTTCCCCTGCTCCAAGACCCAGCTTAACCCCGCTACCCCTGGCGATAGCGTGCCTGGCGGCTTCACGGTCATTGAGAACGATTCCTCCGGCAAGCTGGGCAAGTGCATGGACTATGTGCAGAATGGCACGCCGGCTGGCCAGGCGATCGACGTAAACAACGGCAGCCTGGTGCCCATTGGCTCCCCCAACAGCATCACGCTGCCCGGCGGCCAGTATGGCATCGGCATCATGGGTCTGGATTACCCGCCCACCAAGGCCGGCGACCTGTATTTCTATCAGACCTTCGACGGCACTTCCATTACCAAAAACAACGACGGCGTGACGCCTGACCTGACCAACCCCGCCAATGGCGTGTACGGCTGGGTATCCGAGAACGGCTATCAGTGGCGCAACACTACGGTGAACGGGGTTGCTCCTCCTGCCGGTGCCCAACTGGCCCTGCTGCAGTTGATCCAAGTGCGCGCAGGCGACCCCGCCGTGTTCGGCAGCACCTCCCTGCCGGTCCCGGGCGTCATGGGCCTGATCGAAAACGGCTACACCCCCACGGGTACCGATGCCAACGCCTACCCAGTATGGAAAGGTCTCACCAACAGCGACAGCTGCCGGTCGCCCCAGTTGTATTTCTAAGCCTCAACGGCGCAACGCCCGTTTCCAGAACGGGCGCGGCCGGGGCAATCCCGGCCACACTTGCCACCCCCGCTGCAGCGGGGGTTTTTGTTTTTGCGGCTGTGCGCAATGCGTAGATACCATCTTTCGAAAAGACGACGGGCTTTATCGGCTTAATCCTGCGGAGCTCAGCCGTATGTGGTGGGCACGTTGTCTTCGCGTACCTGTCGCTGGCCCGAACGGCTCATGCAAGCGCCGTGGACAATGTCTTCGCGTGTCATCAGCCTTCTCTAATATCCCCCCATACTGTTTTTTTTGGGGGGGTAGCCATGCCTGCCTGCCGACACCTTGCTCTGACTCTCGCTTTTGCCGCCTCCCTGGTGGCGGGCCTGGCTCATGCCGATCCCGCCGAGGGGAGTTTCTCCGCTGGTCTGGTGACGCTATGGCCCTGGTCGGGTTTCGCCATAGCTTCCGTACCCCCGCCGGTGCCACCCACTTATATTTATGCGCCAGAGCCGATTAACGTGGCGTGGATCGGTTTGCCGGGAGGCGTTGCGCCCCTCGGTTCCGTCGGTCTGGTGCCGGAGCCCCACCGCTGGACCACGTTGCTGACCGGGTTTGGGCTGGTGATCCTGGCACTGCGCCGGCGCATCCGTCAGTGAGAGCGTTGGCCCGTTGGACCTAGTGTCCTGTCCCACAAGTTCGTTGCAAAACCTATGGGTGGCCCGACATCGCCTGGATGGGAAGAAAAGCGGCGAGATCGCTGCGAGACGCGAAGCAAACCGCAGCCAGGTTGAACACCTGGCGAGGATTTGCGACAAAGTATCGCGCCGAGGCTCGTCCGCTTTTATTCAGCGAACTTGCGGGACAGGACACTCAGTCATCGGTCGCCCAGCAGCGCGGCTTTCAGGCTTTGCTGCACGGGGTGATCGCCCAGCCAGATTCTGAGGATGGCGCGATTGAAATCCTCCCCGGCAAAGCTGCCGGCCAGGTGATGATTCAGCCACACCTGTTTTCCTGCACCA
>JAJZSR010000112.1 GCA_021849595.1 Pseudomonadota bacterium
CTTGGCCTCTTGGAAGCTCCGCTGGCCGAGTTGCTCACCTTTTGCCGCACGTTCGAAACTGCGATACACGGACGTAGCCCCCGGTTTAGGACCCAACCTGGCGTCGCAAGACACCTGGCGCAAAAAGGCCTGGACAAAGCCAGGGCATGGCTGACCCACAGTCAGCCGGCCACGTTTAAGACGTGAGAAAACCGTCGTAATGCGCAAGCCACCACCAGGCTGTGTCCGCGCCGCGTTCGTTTAGCCGCCGACAAATCGCCGCACACTCAAAGAGATATCCATACGAGGCCGGCCCCGTGCACGCGCGGAAATTTTATGGTTACTTTCTGGCAAAAATCAGGACTGGACGGCCGGCCGAATCCAAGCAAAACGGAAAGTTTATGGTTATCTTGGCGGAAGCTTTATGCTTTGCGGGACAAAGGCTTTTTTCTGCCCGCGAAGGGCCAGCAGTGGCGGGGTTTCGCGGTCGGTGCGAATTTCGATGATTGCAAATGGGCGCCAATTTTGCCCTGTCGGCCACCCGAATTCCTCTCTTTTCTCTGTTTTTGTCTTGCCCGGTCAAGGCTCGACACCCTGTAGCCATGCGGGTTTCCGGGCGGTGGTTTGCACCCTACAACGCATAGCGGTGGGGTTTCGAACGTGCTCTCACGGTCAAGCAGCCAGCCCGCCGATCACTGCCCGCTGCTCGCTCCAGTCATCCGGCAACGGGTTCTCCACGAAGAACAGCAACGACAGCCTGACCGGCTGACGGCCACGGCGATGTCCTCGACGATGTCCGGGGCCAGCCGTGCCAGTTTGAGCATCTTCTGCATCCGCGCCAGTCCAACCTTCTCGGCCATGGCCAGTTCGGTCATGTTCTTCACCCGGCCAGAGTCGAGCATCTCCTGCCAGAAGAACGCGCGGGCCAAGGCGCTCATCAGATTCTCGTCGACGGACGTCGGCCGACCAGGATTCAGTGGCGATGCCATCCGCCCGGGTGTCGTCGGCTCGACCACCACCTTCCTCGCCTTGTACCTGACGAAGCGCACCGGGATGAACGTCGTCAGCCTGATGCCGTCTTTCAGCTTCGCTGTGTTCGACCGTGCCAGACTGGTCTGCTGCAATCCTCTCATGCCATTTCCTCCATTTCCATTTCACGCAGTTCGGCACCGATGCTGTTCGGGGCCAGTTCCGCCATCAGCGCCGACCACCCAGCCGGATGCCATTCGATGTCGACGCCCTCGCGCGAGCTCCTCGCCGATTTTCGCGAGGTGGAGCACAACTTCCGCCTGCTCGACCGCAAGGTACGCGAGAAGATCGCATTGTGGGAAGGTAGCAAGGGTGCGCTGCTCGACGAGATCATGGGCGAGCGCGATGCCATTGCCGACTCGGACCAGGGCCGGAGCTTTCGCGCGTTCTGGGATTTTCTGATGTCCAGCATCAGGCAGGAGGAGCTTTCCGAGCGGCTGGACAAGGTGCTTGGCTTGCCAGCCGTGGCGGCGCTGAAGCCCGATGTCCGGACGCGGCGTGTGCATTACGACTGGCTGGAGGCGGGTGAGCATACCCAGCGCACGGTGGCGCAGCTCTCGCAGCAGTTGCGTCGATTTCTGAATGACGCCGCATTTCTAGAGAACCGCCGCATCATGGACCTGCTGCATGGCATTGAGAGCAAAGCGCTGGCTCTACGTGAGGCTCAGCCTGTGGGCGCGATGATAGGCGAATTTATGGTTTGTTTTGTCCCGAAAATAGGGATGGATGGCGCCCCATATCCAAGCAAAACGGCAGATTTATGGTTTATTCGCCGGAAGATTTATGCTTTGCAGGACACCCGGTCGCAGACTACGTCGACAGCTTCGATTACATCCGGCACAAGTGACGCCGTCGTTACGGCCCGACTGACTCGCTTTCGAGCGGCGCCGCGTTTTCAGTCCTTATGGGGAAGCTGACGTGTCGCCTTTGGGGCGCGCTGCGCTTGCGCGAGGGCCAGCTCCAGCGCGGTTTCTAGCCGGATCACCCGCTCGGTCAAGTTTTCGAGCTTCTGCTGCTGGGCCACGACAGTGGCGGCCAACCGCTCCACCTTGTCATTCATCTTGATGACCGTGGCGATGCCGTCCCACATCTTCTCGGCAATGCCCATCAGGCTGCCTTTCGTCGTGCTGCCTTGCGCTCCATGGCGGCGATGCGCTGGTTGGACGCTTCGACAAACGCCAGCGCCTGGTCGATGGCCTCTCCTGCCTGGGCGGTCGTCTTGTTCATCTGATCGATCATGCCCGCGAGCAGCGCATCGTCCTCGGACGGATGGAACGCAGCGGCGGCGCGGCGCAGAAATTCGCCGGTAGACAGGCCGGCTGCTTTCGCCCGCTTGGCGATGCGGCTCTTCTCGTCGGGGGTGACGAGCACCGGGATGCGGTCAGTGGCCGTGGTCAATTTAGCCTCCTTATGAACATGGTCAGCACATGACCATAATAGCCCAAGGCGTTATACCCTTCAAGAGAACGCCACGGAGCGAGTCCAATGTTCGAGATAACGCTGTTTCAGGTATTGCCGAGTTGCATCCAGGCAAACCATGTTTCCAGATTTAAAATCAAAGACATAGCCATTCATGGCAAACGTCGTGCACGAGCAGCAGATTTGCGGCAGATTTATGGTTATTTTTTGGCAAAGATTAGGGCCGGATGCTCCCCCGGAACCAAGCAAAGCGACGGCTTTATGCTTTCTTCGCCGGAAGATTCATGCTTGCCGGGACACTTGTGTGCCTAAAGACATAACCCTGCCGCTGCGGCGAGGTTATGCTGTCGCTGTTCTAAGGTAGCCGACGTAAACGAAGGCATCCCTTTGTCTACGGGAGGGTAAAGAAAAACTCGGCCCCCTCGTTCGGAACCCCTTTCGCCCAGATCCGGCCGCCATGTTTGCGGACGATCCTCTGAACCGTCGCCAGCCCCACGCCCGTCCCCGGAAACTCCTCCTGCGCGTGCAGCCGCTGAAAAACCCCGAACAACTGTTCCGCGCAGTTCATATCGAACCCCGCGCCATTATCCGTGACGAAGAAGACGACGTTGCCGTCTTTATCCTCGGTTTTTCCGACCTCGATTCGGGCCTCTGCCCGCCCCGACGTAAATTTCCACGCGTTCCCGATGAGGTTCTCCAGAGCGGCCCTCAGCAGTATCCGATCACCCGTGCAGCGGAGGCCGTCTGCCGCTGAGAATTCCACGTACCGGTCTGGCTGCACGGCGCGAAGCTCCTGCTCGATCTCCCGGGCGAGCGCGGTCAGGTCCACGTTCTCCCGCTTGACCTCCTGCCGAGTCAGCCGGGAGAGTTGCAGGAGCCCCTCGATCAGTTCCCCCATCCGCTGGGCTGAACTTCCGACCCGCTGGAGGGCGTCCCGGCCGACGGCGTCGAGCTTTTCCCCGTGGTCCTCCAGCAGAATGTGGATGAAGCCGTCGATTCTCCGCACGGGCGCCCGCAGGTCATGGGAGACGGAGTAGGAAAACGCTTCCAACTCCCGATTGGCCGCCTCTAGTTCGGCCGTCCGCTCCCGGATACGGCGCTCTAGGTTTCGGTTCGCTTCGGCCAACTCCTCCGCCAGGAGGCGTTGCTGCGCTTCGCTGTCCCTCAGGGCCGCCAGCGCCTCGTCGCGCTTCTGCTCCGCGTTCAAGACTCGGACGATCTGCTGGCACATCCATTCGCCCTGTCTGTCGCGGGCCGAGCGGTTATCCAAGAGGAGCTCCGGAGGGACATAAAACAGATTGTCCCGATTCAGTTCGTTGCCGATGTAGGCGCTTCGGTGTGCGGTGAGGGCATCCCGAACCGCCTGTGCGGGAACCATATCCCGGTGGTATTGGCAGATCCCCTGCAGCGGCTTTTCTCGGAACAGTTGTTCAAGGAGCGCCTCATACTCCAGAAGGCGCTCGAAATTCGAGTCGACGCCAAACTCCCACATCATATCGCCCGTTGCGCAGAGCCCTTGAAACCCATCCCGAACGGCGTCATCGACCAGCTTTCCAAGCATAGAAACCATCGCGTGAGGATCGAACGGGCCTCCTTCTAAATGACTTCGGTCCGAGGAGAGGATCAGCGCCCCCCGCCGTATCTCCCCGGCAGTATCGACTCCTTTCTCCGCCAAGGCCGAATCGACCATGCCAATCATTTCAGGAGTCCCCAGGTAGAGGCAGCGTCGATTCTCACCCAGGCCGTCGATTAGGAACGGGACAATGACGGGAAGCTGTTCCGAAAGATGGCCGTCGTAGATGAGGCACTTATGACGGCTCACCTCGACCGGGGCTGTCTGCAGAAGCATGGCATATCTCCTTACAGTACTAGGTCACTGACCAGTTTCAGAAAGGGGGAACGGCAACTGATCGACGCCAAAGATGATACCGGGAAAGTGCCTGACGTAACTTGCCAAGAAACCTGCCTGCCAGCAGGGTCAAAGGATGAGGCCGGGACGCATTTTCAAAATCATGATCTGGGCCGCAACGACCCATGCCCCTGCGGCAGCGGCAAGAACTTCAAGAAATGTTGCGAGGCTCCAGAGAAAACCCTGCACTAAAGGGAGCATCATGAGCACCCTGCGCCTCATCCATTACGCCGCCGGGCCCGTCCAGTGTGGGACGAACCCCTGCTGTCCGCCCGAACCAGCCCGTTTGGCTGGCAAACGACATGCCAGCAGCATCGCGCATGAGGCCTGAGCGCGCTCCCGCGCATTTACCGTTTTGTGATGCCCCGGAAAAAGCCCGGCGAGGCAGCTCCCGCCAGAATGAGCCTGCCTTCTCCATGGTGGCGAAGGCGATGGTAGGAGAAAGCGACATGCAACGACTAGACGCGAAGTTTCCGTCAACAGCTCATGCAACCCTCTTCCGCTTCCCCGTGAGTTTTGCCCGCGAGCCGGGCCACGGGCCGGACCGGCCGACGGCGGCACCGATGGTGGGCGAACAAGGACTGCCAGCCGGCCAGGCCTTCGCGAGCATACGCGGCGATCCCTCGCTGCACGAAACCGCGCCGAGCAGGAACCGTTATATCTCGCGCACGGACAGAAAGCTGGGCCTGATTTTGGACACCTGCGAGTGGCTGCTGACCGCGACCGACTGCTACTCCATGTACATCGGCTTCAACAGTTCGGAGGTGCGCACCGAATCCATCCTGCATCCCTTCAGCTACGAAATCCACGATGTCGACCTGCTGGTCGGGCGCGATTATCTGTCCAGCCATTTCACGCAAATGCCCTTTGCGGCCAAGATGGATGCCATTGCCTGGGTACAGCGTCGGATCAACGAGGGTCCACTACAGCGCTATCACCCGGGCGCCCGGTCAGAGGCGCAATCCTCCGGACGGTGCTCGGAGATTTTGCCGGCCGGCGTCCTACGCGACATCGTCCAGGGCCTCGCCCGCATGCGTGTGGTCGACGACTACTATCTGCGCAATGCCGCGATCTCGCTGAGCCAAGGCATCGTGCGCGCGACCTTCAATTGCGACGGCACCTATGTCATCCCTTTGGAGAATTTCAGCGACTTCGTGGCGCGCAATTTCGACTCCGCCCCGCCGGAAAGACTCCGGCCTTCGCACGCGTAGGGCATCTACCCCACATCTCTTTCACCTGCCTTAACGATTTGTGATTCCCCGGCATGGGAACCGCAATGGCGGATGACTCACATTGGCATTACCGCGCCAACCCGCGCGGCATCAATGACAGGAGCATGACATGAAACATCGCACACACGGCCGGCGACGCCTGGCCACCCTGGTTTTGGCCTTGCTGCTCACGGGCACGGGCGCAAACGCGCTGGCCGCCGGTAACCCAGTAAGCAAGGCAGAGGCGGCCACCATCGCTACCCAAGCCCATCCTGGCAAGGTAGAGCGCCAGACGCTCACCACACTGCCCAGCGGCGAGCCGATCTACCAAGTCGTAATCCGGGATCCCCAGGGGGGCGTCGCCACAGTGGTGGTGGATGCGCGCACTGGCGAGGTCTTGAACGGCGGTGCCATGCCCGACCCGGCCGGCAGCGGCCCCACGCAATAACGCCGGCGCACGCCCCAGCGCTTTTCTTCCTCGATACAAGGAGCGGAAAATGAACCAAATTTCCACATGCCGGCAGGCTAGCCGGCACAATCGGCTGGCCATCGCCCTCGGTTTGTCGCTGGTCGCCTTCAGCCTGCCATCCCTGGCCGCAGACCCGGTGTTCAGCATCGCCGACGCGCTCAAGTTCGATCCCGGCCAAACCCCGGGCGGCTACGTCATGAACACCTATCACTTCGGCCTGACCAGCCTCGCGCCCAGCTATTCCGCAACGCTGACCGATACGGGCCTGTTCGGTGCCGACCCCATAGGCATGGCGCTGCTCAGTCCGTCCATGAAATTGATGGGCACGCAGATTGGCTCCGGGTCGTTCGGTTTCAGCGCCAGCGAACTCGGCACCTATACGCTCGTCGTGGCCGGCAAGCCCCTGGCCCCGGCTTATTTCGACGCCTACACGGCCCAGGTCACCGCCGTGCCGGAAGCCGGCCGCACTGCCATGTTGCTCACCGGCCTGGGCTTGGTGGGGTTGCGGCTGCGCCGGCCTGCCCGGCAGCAACGCACGATGCCGGTCTGAACTGCGCAGCGGGGCGTCGCGGAGGCACCGGCGACGCCCCTGCATTTCAGTCGAGAAATCCCTCGATTTTGCCTATGCCCCAGGCCTGGGGATTTTCGGGGCCCACGATCCCATCGGTGCTGCGCGCCAGATCGACAACTTTGGGCAGGACGTAAGCGCGCGACTTGGCGGAGTAGAACGTCTTCACCTTGGGCCGCAAAAGCGATACCTCGCCTTGCTCTACCACCACGCCCATGAGGCCGGACTCCAGGCGCACGAAGCTGCCGATGGGATAAATGCCCACGCTTTTCACAAAGGCGTGGAAGATTTCCTCGTCGAAATGCCCGGCCCAGGTCGCCATCCTTCTCAGCGCCTCGGTGGGATCCCAGCCTTTCTTGTAAGGCCGGTCGGAGGTGACGGCATCGTACACGTCGCACACCGCGCCCATGCGCGCCAGGCGCGAAATTCTTTCCGCCGGCAGCTTGTGCGGATAACCGGTGCCGTCCATCCTCTCGTGATGATGCAGGCAAACGTCCAGCGCGATCTTGCCCATGTCGCCCATTTGCAGGAGCATGCCGTGGCCCGCTTCGGGGTGCCCCCTCATCACGGCAAACTCTTCGTCGGTGAGCTTGCCCGGCTTGTTGAGGATCTCCAGGGGCATCTTCGCCTTGCCGATGTCGTGCAGCATGCCGGCCAGGCCGGCTTCGCGGGTGGTTTGCGCATCCAGGCCGAGCTGGCGCGCCAACGCCATCATCAGCGCGCAAACCGCGACGGAATGCATGTAAGTGTATTCGTCCGCCGTCTTCAGGCGGGCAACGCTGATCAGCGCCCAGGGGTTGCGCTGCAGGGAATGCGAGATTTCGTCCACCAGTTCCTCGACCCCTTGGGTATCGAGGGCGCGGCCCAGGCGCGCCTCCGTGAACAGCGCGCGCACGATGGCTTTGGATTTCGTGTATACCCTGCCGGCTGCGGCCATCTCCTCGGAGAGAGCCAGGCGCGGCTGAGCGGCCTGCGCCTTGGGAGCTAGCTCCGCCGGGGCGGCTGCGGCGGGGGCGATATCCAAGCCTTTGTCGGTATCTATCCATACTTCCGCGATGCCACCCGCGCGCAGGGCCTCGATGTCCTTGCGCTCCTTGAGGACAAGGGATGTGCGCCAGAACGGATGCTCCAGCCACGAGCCTACGATCTTGTGCACGAACATCCCTTCGCGCAGCTGCTCGACGCGAACTTTTTTAAGCATGATGGCTACTGCCCGGACCCTTGCAAACTACCTGCTGGGCTCAGTTTCCGAAGAACTCCCTGGGCCGATTCTAACTTAGCCGCGCCTGGTATCGGGGGCGCCCATCCCAACCACGACCGAAACCCGCTTGCTTCCCACATCACGCCTGGGAAAGAGTTCAACCCAGATTGTCCATTAGAACGCGGGATGCTGGCGGCGCGGGACGAGACCAGGTTGCGCGAGACGGT
>JAJZSR010000113.1 GCA_021849595.1 Pseudomonadota bacterium
CGCCCTACCGCCGCAGGCCCCAATTCGGCCTTTGCTGCCATTGGGGAAATTCTCTGTCTACGTCAGCTCTGTGGCGGGTTGCTGACCTTGGGGCCAACAGGCCACTGAATGTCCGCTTGCCATCCCCACGAACTCACCCTACCGACCCCTTTGCCGACTTTGACCCAAAGGTTGGAAACGGCAGAAGCTCGCCTCATAGCGACCGGTCTGGTGTCCACCCCGATCCAGCGGGCAGCTTCGGTCGACTGGTGTCTGTGAGGAGCATCTCTGGATGGCGGGTCCATCCTGTGACCTACCGCTGACACCCGGAAGTAGCGACCGGCAGCAACGGGTCCGCTGGCCTGTCGTGATAGGCGCTGAACATCGAGTTTTTGTAAAGAAGACGCCCCATGAGGCTGCTTACGGGCCGCAGGCCCGGTCCTGCGGCCCCTTGCTAAAGTCCGCACAGAACTTAACGCCATTGGTGACACAATCGCCGGTACGGCGAGGAACTCATCAGAGGGTGCTACGGATTAAGTCAGCGATCATGTCGTTGTAGAAGACAAGGCGTGTGGCGGCGCAGCGAGCGAGAAAACGATGCAGCGCGATGGCCAAGTCTGGGAAATCCATCTCGAGTTGAGTCACCGCGCGCTGGTCCATGCACACGAGATGGCACTCCTCCAGGGCCCGGACCGTGGCGGTCCTCGGCCCGCCGCAATGAAACCCGATTTCCCCAAAAAGGGTGCCAGGCCAAATCCGGCTGACCCTCACCCAGGTATCTTCGACGTTGAGCAAGACTTCCACCGTGCCGCGCTGCAGAAAAAACATCTCACGCGTGTCGCTTCCCGCTCGAATAATGTCTGTCCCCGCAGGCGCGACGAAGATCTGGAGGTATTTCACAATGGTGGCCGCTTCCGCGTCTTTGAGTTCCTCCGCCAAGTGGCTAACCAGTGTGAGGTCGCCTGGAACCTCGACCGGATGAGCCTTGAGGATTTGCGTTTCTCTCCATTCCAGCGCCGCGTCGAGGGTGCCGAAACGACGCGCTTCGAGAAAGCTAAGCCGATTCTCAATCGTCGTTTTAACGCTTGAGAAAATCAGTTCGGCGCTGCGGTCACGTAGCGTGTCTTGTATATGCGCAAAGGACGATATCGCCGTGTCGTCCATGCCGAGCACATCGCGGAAATCGATAATGAGACAGTTCAGCTCGCTGTCGGTTTCCTGCTGAATTTCCTCGAAGAGCCTGTTCGCCGCTCCGTAGAACAAAAAGCCCTGTAGTCGAAGCACGAACACCGAGTTGGCGTGCTCCTGAAGGACCGCGCGCTCCGCCTTGGGGCGATCGCAATAGCTCATGATGGCATTGCCGCGCAGCCGCGTTCGAATCGGGGGCAGCGCTGCATCATTCGCCGGCTTAACCTGTGGGGCCTCGGCAATCCAGATGTAGCCCTCACCGTAGCGGGATTCGATATAGCGGGGGTGGCGCGCCGGATCGCGCAGCTTACGCCTCAGACGATTGATGATGAAGTCGACACTACGTTCCGACGCTTCTGCATCGATGCCCGACACGGCATTGAGCAAAGCGTCTCGGCTCCAAATGCGTCCCTTGTAGGACATGAGCGTCTGCAGCAAGGAACGCTCGGCCCGGGTGAAGCGAATCTGTTCGCTGCTGCCCACGTGCTCGGCTGCCGACAAGTCCTGCGTGAAATCCCAATCCAGGAATTGCATCCTGCTCCTCGCAGTTAATTCTTCTACTTGGAACCGGCGCCCCAACTAAAACATAGGCGACTCAATCGCTGCCGCCTCCGGCTCATTCTCGCTTTGATTGCCAGAACCTGACAGACGGCGAGGACGGGCTGCCAACGAGACCTCTGCATGGCGGCCATCGCGACCTCAAAAAAATCCTCCGCTCAGGGGGTGTTGCTAACAATTCATCAACAATCTTACCCCAAGCTTAACGCGTGTGTTTCAACAAGGGAGGAAACTAAAAGAAATGATCCCGGATTCGGGGCAGCCAAATGAATGTCCTTTGGCTTATGTGCCGCCAGTGGTTGTCGCTCCGCTTCAGCGTGGCAGGCGATTTACAGCCCAGGGCACGGATTCTTGATTCGGCGATAGTTCCAGTACCGCTTCGGAGAGTTGAAATGAGCGTGCAAGGATAGAGCCTTCTGCACGCTTTGCTGGCGAGTTACAACCTGCTTAATCAAAGCTTTTTTTGGAGAAAAGAATGGAAAAATTCATTTTGTATATTGCGCTTCTGGCAACCACCTCGACCCCGTTGTACGCTTCCCAAGTGGGGGACTCTGACACAGGCTCGAAGTCCGATCATTCCAGGGTGACTGTGGGGGCGTCGACGTCGGGCATGTTTGGGAAAACTCGTGAGCATGCTGGGCAATCGGCAAACAACGAGAAGGATGATACCTCTTACCAAGTGCCCATGACCGATTACAATAATGGCGGAGATTTCGGCGATTAATTGAAGAAAAGCGGCACGAGATCGCAAGACGTTGGTCCCCGAACCAACTGCCGTGACGCTTGTGGGTCTCGGCCTGCTTGGGTTTGGGTATCCCGTCCTAAAACAAGGTCTGGCAAGTGATACCGTCAAACCTCACGGTCCGCTGTTGTGAGCGCCTTAGGAGGTGCTTTGGGAAAGGCGTTCGCGTTCGCCAGTTTGAAAAACTGGCGAACGCCGCACTCAAACGCCAATGACAGGTAACCGGTGCATTGCCGCCCAATCAGATCATGGGACCGGATGGCAGCAAAGGCCGAACTTCGACCCAAGCCGCCTGACCATAGACGCGGCCGCTCAGCGGCCGGTAGCTGCCATAGCCGGACGAGATGAAATTGCGCCGGGCACGTAACTAAGTCACTGCCCCGCAAAGATGCAAGCACAGTAGCGATGCCTACTTTTGGTGCGGGCGCGCTCTACTCTGACGCCACGCCATGCCCTGAAATCAAGGCGCTGCCGCAGGCATGCCCTTTGCTAAAACTGCAAGCAAGGCGCGCCTCGGCTCCCGGCCGCGCTGCGACTGCCCCCACAACGGCGTGCGGGACGCTCGCCTTCTCTTGTTCGAGTCCCTGTAATTCCCGATCTGCCCAGTGCGGGGCGACAAGGCTTGCAGCATGACCCTCACCCCATCTGTCTGTTGTTACTGCGGCACCGGCTGCGGTGTCCTCATCGAAACACAGGAGGGCCGCATCGTCGGGGTGCGGGGCGATCCCGCTCATCCCGCCAATCACGGCCGCCTGTGCACCAAAGGGACGACCCTGCACCTCACCGCCCAGGCCGGCGGACGTGCGCTCTACCCGGAACTGCGGTCCGGCAAAGCGGCGGCGCGTGCGCGGGTGGGCTGGGAGGCCGCGCTCGACCGTGCGGCGGACCGATTTGCCGCGGTCATCCGCGAGCATGGCCCGGATGCCGTGGGCTTCTACATCTCCGGCCAGCTGCTTACCGAGGACTATTACGTTTTCAACAAGCTGGCCAAAGGGCTCATCGGCACCAACAATGTGGATACTAATTCGCGGCTGTGCATGTCCAGCGCCGTGGCCGGCTACAAGGCCACGCTGGGGGCGGATGCGCCGCCATGCTGCTACGAGGACATCGACTACGCCGGAGTAATCTTCATCGCGGGCTCCAATACCGCCTATGCCCATCCCATCGTCTATCGGCGCATCGAGGCGGCGCGCCAGGCCAACCGGCAACTCAAGCTCATCGTCGCCGATCCGCGCCAGACGGACACGGCGCGCGACGCGGATCTCTTTCTGCCGCTCTTGCCGGGCACCGATGTGGCCTTGTTCCACGGCATGCTCAACGTGCTGCTGTGGGAGGATTTGATCGACCGCGACTACATCGCTACGCATACCGAGGGCTGGGCAGCGCTGCGCGACCTGGTGCGCGACTACACGCCGGAAAAAGTGGCCGATATCTGCGGCCTCGCCAAGGACGACATCATCCGGGCGGCGCGCTGGTTTGGCGCCGGCCCCACGCTGTCCCTGTATTGCCAGGGCTTGAACCAATCCACCTGCGGCGTGGACAAGAACGCCGCTCTTATCAATCTGCATCTGGCCACCGGCCAGATCGGCAAGCCGGGAGCCGGGCCTTTTTCGCTCACCGGGCAGCCCAATGCCATGGGCGGACGCGAGGTGGGCGGGCTGGCCAATCTGCTTTCCGCGCATCGCGATCTGGCCAATCCAGAACATCGTGCCGAAGTGGCGCGGCTGTGGGGCGTGGATGCCGTGCCTGCGACGCCGGGCAAGACCGCGGTGGAGCTGTTCGAGGCGGCGCGCACGGGGGAAATCCGCGCGCTGTGGATCGCCTGTACCAACCCGGCGCAGTCGCTGCCCAACCAGGAACTCGTGCACGAGGCGCTGGAAAAATGTGATTTTGTGGTGGTCCAGGAAGCCTATGCGGATACCGAAACTTGCAGCTACGCCGATGTGCTGCTGCCGGCCGCGACCTGGGGCGAGAAGGAGGGCACGGTGACCAACTCGGAGCGGTGCATCAGCTATGTGCGGCCCGCAGTGGCAGCACCGGGCGAGGCGCGCACGGATTGGCAGATCGCCGCGGATTTCGCGCGCCGCCTGGGGGCGCGGCTGAAACGTGATGGCGAGCGGCTGTTTCCTTATCAAATGGCTGAGGAGATTTTCAACGAGCATCGCGAAACCACGCGCGGGCGCGATCTGGACATCACCGGCCTGAGCTACTCGATATTGCAGACGCAGGGGCCGCAGCAATGGCCGTTCTTTGCCGGGGCGTCTTCCGGCCGGTCGCGACTGTACGAGGACGGCGTATTTGCCACGGCCTCGGGGCGCGCGCAATTCCATGCCCAGCCCTATCGGCCGGTGGCGGAGCCCGCGGATGCCCGCTACCCCCTGCGCCTCATCACCGGCCGCCTGCGCGACCAGTGGCACGCCATGAGCCGCACAGGACTGGTGGCGCGGCTTTATGCCCATGTCGAGGAGCCGCTGCTGTCCATGAACGTGCGCGACATGGAACGCCGGCGGCTGGCGGACGGCGACCTCGTGCGCGTGCAAAGCCGGCGCGGCAGCCTGGCGATGAAAGTCCAGGCGTCCGCAGACCTTCGCCCCGGCCAGGTGTTCCTGCCCATGCATTGGGGCGCGCGCTTCATGGCCGGCAAGGGCATCAACGCGCTCACGCTTGATCACTGCGACCCTGTCTCCCGGCAGCCGGAACTCAAGCATGCCGCCGTGCAGGTGGAAAAGCTGGAGCTGCCCCATCCCCTGACCATCCTGCGGCGCGGCGACGGGGCAGCGCTGCTCTCGGCCGTACAGGGCTTTCTCGGCCGTTTCGACTACGCCACGGCAGGCTTGAGCGGACGCGACAACACCGTGCTGGTGCTGCGCGCTGCCAGCGGCAAGCCCATCGAAGAGATATTGCTCAAGGAGCTGGATGCCGCCCTTGGGCTGGACGATCCGCTTGGCACGCTGAGCTACCGGGACATGCAGCGTGGTGTGTGGAAAAAGGTGCGCGTGGAAGACGGCGTAATCACCGGTGCGCGCCTGTCCGGCGAGACGGCAGCGCGCGACTGGCTCAAGGACTTGATTGCCGATGCGGCGCCGGCCGCCGACCTGCGCCCCTGGCTGCTTGCCCCGCTGGCGGCGCCGCCCGCGGGCAGCCAAAGTCGGGGCAGGGTAGTGTGCAACTGCCATGACGTCGCTGAGGAGCGCATCGCGGCGCTGGTCGAGGGGGGCGCCGATCTGGCGGCGCTGCAGGCCCAGCTCAAATGCGGCACCACCTGCGGTTCCTGCGTGCCGGAGTTGAAGCGGCTCGTTGCGCAAAGTCACGCGACGGCCTGAGAAGGCGCCGATTTGGTGCGGCGTGCGCCGAAAGCGTGCTCACCCGTTTTCATCGCGTCGTCCAAAATCCATACAGATCAATGCCATGAAGGCGCTTAATTAACTGGCACGGGCATTGCTCCTCAATGCCCGTCAATCGAGAAAACGAAGCCCGCGCCAACGGCGGCGCCGGCGGATTCTCCCCTTCTAGAGTTTTCCGCATGCAGCGGGAAACCCTCTCAGGCAGAGCGGCCTGTATCCAGGCGGGATAGCCCCGCAAGCGAGTCATCATGGATATGAGCGAGCTGCCGCAAGGCAACAAACAAAAACTGGTATTGGTGGGCAACGGCATGGCCGGGGTGCGGGCCGTGGAAGAGCTGCTCAAGCTCGATGCCCAGCTTTACGACATCACGGTGTTCGGGGCTGAGCCCCATCCCAATTACAACCGCATCCTGCTTTCTCCGGTGCTGGCGGGCGAGCAGACCCTGGACGAGATCATCCTGAACACGCGCGAGTGGTATGCCGAGAACGGCATCGCCCTGCATACCGGGAAGAAGGTGGTGAGCATCGACCGCGCCGCGCGCAAGGTCGTGGCCGACGACGGTACCGAGGCGGTCTACGACCGGCTCATCCTTGCCACCGGATCGCATCCCTACATCCCGCCGCTACCCGGCAAGGATCTCCCCGGCGTCTTGAGCTACCGCGACATCGCCGATACCGAAGCCATGATCGATGCGGCGCAACGCTACCGGCATGCGGTCGTCATCGGCGGCGGCCTGCTGGGCCTGGAAGCCGCCAACGGCCTGGCGCAGCGCGGCATGGACGTGACGGTGGTGCATCTCAATGCCTGGCTGATGGAACGCCAACTGGACCAGGCCGCGGCTGTGCTGCTGCAAAAAAATCTGGAAGCCCGGAACCTCAAGTTCAAGCTCAACGCCCAGACTGCGGAATTGGTTGCCGGGGAAGCTGGCCGCGTGATTGCGGTGAAATTCAAGGACGGCAGCACGCTGCCGGCCGATCTGGTGGTGTTCGCCGTGGGCATACGCCCGAATACCGATCTGGCCGAGGCGGCCGGAATGCATTGCAACCGCGGCGTGGTCGTGACCGACACGCTGCAGACTGTGACCGATCCGCGCATCTATGCTGTGGGGGAGTGCGTGAGTCATCGCGGCGTCGCTTATGGTCTCGTCGCGCCGCTGTTCGAGCAGGGCAGGGTGCTGGCCAATCACCTGGCGCGCCACGGCATCGCGCGCTACGAGGGGTCGGTGACTTCGACCAAGCTCAAGGTCACCGGCATCGACCTGTTTTCCGCCGGGAATTTCATGGGCGGCGAGGGCTGCGAGGAAATCCTGCTCGCCGACCCCATCGGCGGCATCTACAAGAAGCTGGTCGTCAAGGACGACCGGCTGGCGGGCGCGGTGCTCTACGGCGATACCAAGGACGGCGCCTGGTATTTCCGCCTGCTTCGGGAAGGACGCAGCATCCGCGACATTCGCGACCATCTCATGTTCGGCGAAGACCATCTGGGCGATCTGGGCCATCGCGGCGAAACCCGCGCCGCGGCCATGAAGGACGGCGACGAGGTATGCGGCTGCAACGGCGTGTGCAAGGGCGCCATCGTCAAGGCCATCAAGGAAAAGGGGCTCTTCACCCTGGAAGAGGTGCGCAAGCACACCAAGGCTTCGTCTTCCTGCGGATCCTGTACCGGGCTGGTGGAACAGATCCTCGCCTTCACGCTGGGCGGCGATTACTCCGAGACGCCCAAGGTGAAGGCGATGTGCGGGTGCACGGACCAGACTCATCTGGACGTGCGTGCCGCCATCCGCGACCAGAAGCTGCTCTCCATCCCTGAAGTGATGCAGAAGCTGGAGTGGCGCACCCCCAACGGCTGCGCCACCTGCCGTCCGGCGCTCAACTATTACCTCATCTCCACCTGGCCAGGCGAGGCGCAGGACGACCCGCAATCGCGTTTCATCAACGAGCGGGCGCACGCGAACATCCAGAAGGATGGCACCTATTCCGTGATTCCGCGCATGTGGGGCGGCCAGACCACGCCTGCGGAGCTCAAGCGCATCGCCATAGTCGCGGAGAAATACCACATCCCCTCGGTGAAGGTCACCGGCGGCCAGCGCATCGATCTGCTCGGCGCCAGGAAAGAGGACCTGCCCAAGATCTGGGCCGACCTGGACATGCCTTCCGGCCACGCCTACGGCAAGGCGCTGCGCACGGTGAAAACCTGCGT
>JAJZSR010000114.1 GCA_021849595.1 Pseudomonadota bacterium
GAAGCCTGCCTGCTGCGCTTTCGGCCCATCATGATGACCACGCTCACGGCCCTGCTGGGCGCCTTGCCGCTTGCCCTGGGGACAGGCTACGGCGCCGAATTCCGCCGGCCTCTGGGCATCTCCATCGTCGGCGGGCTGCTCGTCAGCCAGGCCCTGACGCTTTACACCACCCCGGTGGTCTACCTCTACATGGACCGCCTGCGCCTTTGGGTGCTGCGCCGCCTGGGGCGCGGGGAGCCTCGTCTGTCACCGCTTTAGAAATCCATGGCCACTCTTACACGCGCCCTGCTTCTCCTGATTGCTGCCAGCCTTGCCGGCTGCGCCGTCGGCCCCGACTACCACCGCCCGGCCGTGGCAATGCCCGCCCATTACGCGCAAACCGGCCCCTGGCAGCCCGTGCGGGCGATTCCGCCAGTCAGCGACGGACGCTGGTGGGAAGTCTACGGCGACACGACTCTCGACGCGCTGGAAGCGCGCGTGCAGGTTTCCAACCAGACGCTCAAAGCCGCCGAAGCGCAATACCGCCAGGCGGTGGCCCTGGCCGCCGAAGCGCGCGCGGGGCTCTTCCCGACGCTCACGGCCAGCGGCTCGATGAGCCGCAACGCCTCATCCTCGGCCGTAGGCGTGGTAAAGAGCGGCAACATCGTCAACAACGTCGTAGGCTCGCTGCAGGCCGCCTGGGCGCCCGACGTCTGGGGGCGCATCCGGCGCCAGATCGAAGCGGGAGTAGCCAGCGCCCAGGCCTCGGCCGCCGACCTCGCCGGCGCCAAGCTCTCCCTGCAAGCGCAACTGGCGCAAAACTATTTTTCCCTGCGCCTGGCGGACGCTCAAAAGCAGTTGCTGGAAAAAACCGCTGCCGCCTACCGCGACATCCTCGCCATCACGCGCAACCAATATGTTGCCGGCATCGCCTCGCAGGCCAACGTGGCCCAGGCCGAGGCGCAATACAAGAGCGCCCAGGCCCAGGCCGTGGACGCCGGCGTGGCGCGCGCCCAATACCTGCACGCCATCGCCGTGCTGATCGGCGAACCGGCGCCCGGCTTCCGGCTGGCGCCCGTGGAGCACTGGCAAGCGGCCCTGCCCGCCATTCCGCCGGGCCTGCCCTCCCAGCTGCTGCAGCGCCGGCCGGACATCGCCGCCAGCGAGCGCCAGATGGCCGCGGCCAATGCCCAGATCGGCGTCGCCGAAGCCGCCTGGTATCCCAATTTCACTCTGTCCGCGAACGGCGGGCTGCAGGCCCCGTCGCTCGCGCAATGGATCTCCGCGCCCGCGCGTTTCTGGTCGCTGGGCCCCGCGCTCGCCGAAACCCTTCTGGACGGCGGCCTGCGCCGTGCCCAGACCGCCGCCGCCAAAGCCGCCTATGAAGCCGCGGAAGCCAACTACCGCCAGACCGTGCTGAGCGCCTTCCAGCAAGTCCAGGACAATCTCTCCGCACTCGACATCCTCAACCGGGAGGCATCCCTGCAGGACGAAGCGCTAAGCGCCGCGCGGCGCGCCTACGATTTGACCCTCAACCAGTACCGCGCCGGAACGGTCAGCTACGTCAACGTGCTCACCGCACAGACCAGTCTGCTGACGAACGAGAAAAGCGTGCTCGCCCTCGCCGGCCAGCGCCAGACGGCGAGCGTTGCGCTCATCCAGGCGCTGGGAGGGCAGTGGGATTAAGCCGGATCGACCGGCTTGCGCGGCCCGGATTTCCCGCCTCCGGGTCTGTCCGTTCAACGACCCCGCTCCCAGTCGGGCGGATTCTGTTTGAGTTCGATATAGAAGGGCGACATGGCCCCATCCTGCTGAGCCGCCGGCTGGGTGCGACACATGACCGCTTCGACCAGGGCGGCCTTGATGGCGGTCTCGTCTACTATCGCCGGATAGAGCCGGTGCAGCCGCTCTACCAGTGCCGCCTGGCCGCGCGCATGCCGTTCCAGTTCTGCGCGCAGCGCAGGAGCGATCTCGGACAGCGCCAACAGCCACGGCGCCTGCCAGGCGTGGAAGTCGGAGGCCAGACGACGATGGCCTGCATCCATCCAGTCGGTGGCCAGCAGCAGTGGCGGAAAGGCCGTAGCCGGCAGCCGCCGCCCTACCAGCTCCTCGGCGCTGCCTATGCCTTGCAGGCCCGCGCCGGAGCCATCGCCCTCGTGCCGTATCCACTGCGCCGCGGGGCAGGCGCCGGCGCGGGCGTTGACGTGGCCGCTCAGGTAATCGGCGGCGGGCATACCCAGCCCCGGCAACGCCTCGCTGGCGAAATGATCACGCGCCACGTAGCCGGCGCGCCACTCGACGGCAGCCTCCATATCCATGTCTTTCTCGTCCACGACGCTGCTCAACAGCGCCAGGGGCTGGCCGTGCAGATCAAGCAACCAGAGCTCGTAGCGGTCGCGCAGAGGAAACGGCACCTTGCGGTGCACCTGCGTCAGGTATTCAAAGACGATGGCGCCCATCTCCTCCATGCGCAGGAAATCGTCGGACGGATAGATGGGGCCGCGCTTGAGGCCGTCCTTCGCCGACCAGGCGCCGAAGCGGATGTCGGTGATCTGGGTCCAGCGGTTGGCCTGCAGGCCTTGCAGCAGTGCGTCGTTGGCCACATAGATGTCCCAATGCACGCCGTCCAGGGTCACCGCCTCCGCCGCCTCGTACTTGATGACGTGCATCGTTCCGCGGTAGGGATTGAGCAGGCGTTGGGCGTAGCATTCGACGGCCATGGCGTTAATTTAACGCATCAGGGTGGGAATTGGCCGGATGGAATCGGTTGGGCGACGGGGCATGCGCCATCTTAGAAAATTAATTCGAAGCCGGCCCCTTTTTATCCTATTGGGAGGTTACCTCCCCTTGGTAGGCTAGGCACGCGGTCAAACCCCCATACGAAAAATCACCCACGGGCGGGATAGTCACTACGGACCCCGAAAATTGATGGGCTGATGGGTGGGGAGCTGGAAAAATCGGCGGCGGTGGCTCGGTATTGCGCGATTGATGGTGGGCTTATCCTCCGCCGAGAGGGTACCAAGCCCGCGACGCAAGGCGCATTATGTCGCTTGACGTTTAACGTATCGCGTTATATAAATAACCATGACGATCCGCTCATTCCGGTGTGCCGAGACCGAGGCCCTATATGAGGGTAAGCGCCCGAGACGCTTTCGGAACATAGAGGCCGTAGCCCAGCGCAAGCTGCAGATGCTCGATGACGCCGTAGAACTGCGCGATCTGGCCTCGCCTCCCGGGAACCGTCTGGAGGCGCTGAGCCATGATCGCGCCGGGCAGCACAGCATCAGGATCAACGACCGGTGGCGCGTGTGTTTTGTCTGGACAGCGGCCGGCCCGGAGCGCGTGGAGATTGTCGATTATCACTGAAAGGCATGCCATGGCGACCAACAAGATGCGACCCATACACCCTGGAGAAATCCTCCGGGAAGAGTTTCTGTCCCCGCTTGATATGAGTGCCCACGCCCTGGCGATGGCCATCCATGTGCCGGCGCCGCGGGTCAACGACATCGTGCGCGAACGGCGCGCGGTGACGCCGGACACGGCCCTGCGGCTGGCGCGCTACTTTGGCACCACGGCGCAGTTCTGGCTGAACCTGCAACTTTCCTTCGACCTGAGGCAGGCCGAGATCGAAATGGGCAGCCGCATCGAGCATGAAGTCACTCCGCTGGCGGCTTGATTTCGGTTGCTGCCTGCCAGGGGCGTTGCGCCACGCTTTATCGCGCAGCGCCCTCTGCTGCTCCGCACGGTTGGCCATGACCTAGCCGATCACGATACCCAACGTGTTGCACGGAGCAACATTGGAGTCACACAACACATAAATTGCACACATTGGGGCTGGTCTTGCAGTGACACTTCAACTGATGACAGCGAAGCGGAATCTTGCAATGCAAGGCCTGACCCTAGTTTCGTGCGAATTGGCCGGATGGAATCGGTTAGCTTCCGCTGACACGCCGGCCATCTTCGTCGGCCTCCTATTGTCGAGGGAACCCGGACCTCACTCGGCCGCGCGCCTTCTCTCCAGCAGGTCCCCCAGTATGCGCAGCTGCTCCTTCTGGATGGCCAATAGTTCGCTCCACTGGCTTTCTCTCAGCAGATCCACTTTCTCGTGCAGCAGCATGATTTCGAGTTCGGCCTTCAGATTGACTTCGTAGTCATGTTCCGCATTGAGCCTGTCCTTCTCTGCCTGCCTGTTCTGCGACATCAAGATGATAGGCGCCTGGATGGCGGCCAGCATCGAGAGAAACAGGTTAAGCAGAATGTAGGGGTAGACATCGAAAGCCTCGTTGTACTTAACAAGGATGAACGAGTTCAAGGCAACCCAGACGACTAGAGTCACAGCGAAGATTGCGATGAAGGTCCAGGAGCCCCCGAAAGACGCCACCGCATCCGCCGCCCGCTGGCCCAGAGTTGTCTGGGCATCAAACTCCTTTGCAGTGTTTCTCGCGATGTGCTTTCGGCCGGCAACGTGACGGGCGACCTTCTTGGTGCGCTCGTCCAATGATGCATACGGGGCGCCCAGCAGTTTCTCTGCAATGTCTTCAGGTTTTTTCATCATGTCTGAAAATGGCTCGAAGCGAACATGCGTTTTGGGGTGGACGTAATGTTCGCGCTTTCCAACCCCCGCCGGGGATTACCCCCCCACGCGCCGCGCAGTCATCAAAAACACCGGATAGTCCCGCGTCCCGGTCGCGTGTTCCTTGGCGATGCCGAACACGGTCTGGAAATGCATGTCGTTAAATCCTGCCCGGGCGGCGCGCCGGCTCAGGTCGGCTCGGTCGAAGCCGTGGTGCACGTCGACCTCGGGTCCGTGGAAGGAGCCGTCTTCCTTGTCCAGGTCGGCGATGCACAGGGTGCCGCCGGGGTTCAGCAGGCCGTGGAAGATGCGCAGGATGGCGTCGGTGTCCGGAACGTGGTGCAGGGTCATCGACGTATAGATGAGGTCGAAGCGCTGGGCGGGCAGCGCGTCGGCCATGAGGTCCAGCTTCATCGGCGTCATGTTGGGCGCATGTTGCGCGGCAATTTTTTCCGCCACCACCGCAAGCATCCCCTCCGAACTGTCCGCCAGCAGGATGGCGCCCAGCTCGTCCTTGAGCGGAAAGGACAGCAGGCCCGTGCCGCAGCCGTAATCGAGGGCGTTCATGTGCCGGTGCAAAGGCACAGCCTTGCGTATAGCCTCGGCGATCTTGAGGCCGCGTTCCACGAACACCGGGTTGTCGTCCCACTCGCGTGCTTTGCTGTCGAAGTGGGCGGCGTCAAGTTTGGTCAGTTGAGGGTTGCTCATGGCGGTCAGGATAAACGCGAAAAAATTCGGGCCCGGTCTTGCATTACAACGCCACCGTGCGGCTCCACGTTGCCCATCATTTACTGGATGCCCGCCAACCGCTCCACCGTGTCTGGGTATCGCTCCACCATCTTGATGAGCACGGAGGCCTGCGCATTGGGACGGGCGCGGCCCTGCTCCCAGTTTTCCAGGGTGCGCTCATTGGTGCGCAGATAACGCGCGAATACGGCGCGCGACAGGTTCAACCGCTGGCGCAAGGCCAGCACTTCGTCGGCCGTCACCACGGGGGTGGGTTTGGCTTCCACGACGTGGCTGGCCAGGGTGACCTTGCCGGCCCGTTCATCCGCCAGGGCAGCAAAGCCCTCTTTCAATTCCGCGAAAATGTTGCGCTTTTTCATGCTTTGCTCCTTGTCTTGAGTTCGGCGTCCAGCAAGTCCTTCAACGTCTTGCGTTCCTTGGCGGTCAGATCGTCGGCTTCATCCTTGTCGTACAAGGTGAAAAGCCAGAACTGCGTCCCGGCCAGCCACCAGAAATAAATCACGCGCAGGCCACCGCGCTTGCCCTTGCCGCGCCGGGCATCGACGTAGCGGAGTTTTCTCAGGCCGCCGGTACCCTCGATCACGTCGCCGGCCAACGGGTTGCCCATGAGCGTGGTCTGCAACCCCTGGAAGCCGTCATCGTCGAGATAATCCTGACGCCACCTAGAGAATGGCGGCAGTTCGACGAAGACGGCTTTCATGGCATGACTATACGCAATCTGCGTATAGTGTCAATCCGGTTTTTGTCACTAAAGCGCCCGCAGCTCTCACAACTTCCGCCCCCCAAGGCTCAACCCCACCATCCCCAGCAGCACCAGCAGCCCGAAGCCGTAGGTCACGCTCACCGGCCCAAGACCGATTTTCTCCGCGCCGAAGTACAGCAGCGAGCCGGCCAGCATGGCGAGGTTCTCGAAGAAGTTCTGCACCGCGAGCGAGCGCCCCACCCCTACGGTGGCCTGGCCACGCTCCTGCAGCAGGGCATTGAAGGGGATGACGAAGAAGCCGCCGGCGGTGCCCAGGGCGACCAGCAGCAGGGCGGCGGGCACGAGATGGGTTTGCGGCGCGAGCAGGAATATCAGCGGCCCCATGGCCAGGCCGCCCCACAGCGCCAGGCGCGCGCGCGACAGGTGCAGCCAATGCCCGGCCGACAAGGCGCCGATGATGATGCCCACCGACATCAAGCCCATGAGGTTGGCGGGGAGGCTGTTGTCGGTGTTGTGCAGCGCCACCGGCACCCAGGCGAACAGCACCACGCGCAGCGTGGCGCCCGCGCCCCAGAACAGGCTGGTGCCCATGAGGCTCAGGCGCGCGGCCGTCTCGCGCCACAGGCGGCGCAGGTCGCGCCAGTAGTCGCGCAGGATGGGCGGCCAGTCGGCCCAGGTGAGGGTGCGCACCGGCGGCAGCACGGGAATGAAGAGATTGGACAGCGCCGCCGCGCCGTAGATGGCGCATACGGCGCCGAGGGCGAGAGCGAGGGAGCGGTCGGTCAGCCAGCCGCCCGCGACCACGCCCAGCAGGATGGCGACGATGGTGGTGGCCTCCAGCCAGCCGTTGGCGCGCACCAGCTTCCCCTCCCCCACCATCTGCGTGAGGATCCCGTACTTGGCGGGCGAATAGGCTGCCGCCCCCACGCCCGCCACCGCATACGCTGCCAGCGGGTGCAGGCCCGCGGCCATGGACAGCGCGGCGGCGAGCTTGAGCAAGTTGGCGCGGAACATGGCGCTGCCCTTGGGCCAGTGGTCGGCCAGCGGCCCGACGAAGGGCGCCAGCAGCACGAAGGTGGCGACGAAGCTGGCCTGCACCAGCGGCATCCACTGCGCGCCGCCGGGCTGAGCCTTGAGCAGGGCGATGGCGGCGACGAACAGCATGTTGTCCGCCATGGCGGAGAGGAACTGCGCGACGAGCAGAGAGGAGAAGGCCGCGGAGCGCAGGGCATAAAACCCTCCCGCCGCGGCCTGATTCAAAACCCGGCCCCCGCCACCTTGGCCGGCGCGCTGTGCTCCTCCTCGGCCTGCTGCATGGCCCACATCTGCGCGTAGTGACCGCCGCGCGCCAGCAGTTCACCGTGGCGCCCGCGCTCGACGATGCGGCCGTGCTCCAGCACCAGGATCTCGTCGGCCTCCACCACGGTGGAGAGGCGATGGGCGATGATGAGGCTGGTGCGGTTCCTGGCGATTTCCGCCAGCTCGGCTTGGATGGCCTTTTCCGTCTTGGTGTCCAAGGCGGATGTGGCCTCGTCCAGCACCAGGATGGCGGGGTTCTTGAGCAGCGTGCGGGCGATGGCCACGCGCTGCTTCTCGCCGCCGGAGAGCTTGAGGCCGCGCTCGCCCACCACAGTGTCCCAGCCCTTGGGCAGGCCCTCGATGAACTTGAGAATGTGGGCGGCGCGCGCCGCCTCGACGATCTCCGCACGCGTGGCGTCGGGGCGGCCGTAGGCGATGTTGTAGTAGATGCTGTCGTTGAACAGCACGGTGTCCTGCGGCACCACGCCGATGCGGGCGCGCAGGCTGTCCTGGCTGACCTGGCGCAGGTCCTGGCCGTCGACGGTGATGGCGCCGGCGGTGACGTCGTAGAAGCGGAACAGCAAACGTGCGAGCGTGGACTTGCCCGAGCCGCTCGCCCCCACCACGGCGACGTTGCGCCCGCCCGGGATGTCGAAGCTCACATC
>JAJZSR010000115.1 GCA_021849595.1 Pseudomonadota bacterium
TATACGAAGGTTATGACGGTGGCGCCTCTGCGCGTTGCCCGAGGGGCCCCGCGCAGCGGGGATCGGGCCGTGCAGAGGATGCCGTCGACCGTCAGCCGGCGCAGGTTCCTTGCTGGATGAACTCGATTTTGTAGCCGTCGGGGTCTTCTGCGAAGGCGATGACGGTGGCGCCTCTGCGCGTTGCCCGAGGGGCCCCGCGCAGCGGGGATCGGGCCGTGCAGAGGATGCCGTCGACCGTCAGCCGGCGCGGGTTCCTTGCTGGATGAACTCGATTTTGTAGCCGTCGGGGTCTTCTACGAAGGCGATGACGGTCGACCCATGCTTCATCGGCCCGGCCGGGCGCGTCACCCGCCCGCCTTTGGCGGTCACGGCATCGCAGGCCCGGTAGGCGTCGTCCACTTCGATGGCGATATGGCCGTAAGCGTTGCCGAGCTCGTATTTTTCCACGCCCCAGTTGTAGGTCAGCTCCAGCACGGCGGTCTTGTCCTCGGTGTCGTAGCCGACGAAGGCGAGGGTGAATTTGCCCTCGGGGTAGTCTTTTTTGCGCAGCAGCTTCATGCCCAGCACCTGCGTATAGAAGTCGATGGCGCGATCCAGATTACCCACGCGCAGCATGGTGTGCAGCATTCTCATGGCGTATCTCCTGTCATTAGCTTGCCCCCGTGCTCCTTGAGCCAGTCGCGCGCCTCGCGCCAGCGGGGATGAAGCGCCTCCACCTGGGCCCAGAATCGGGGGGAGTGATCCAGGTGGACGAGATGGGCGGCCTCGTGGGCCGCCACATAATCGATGATCCAGAGCGGCGCGCCGATGAGCTGCCAGTTAAGGCGTATGCGACCGCGGGCGGTGCAACTGCCCCAGCGGCTGGTGCCCGTCATGAGGCCCGCCTCACAGGCCCGTCCCAGACGCGCGCCATAGCGCGTGGCGCGGCGCGGCAGCACACGGGCGGCCCGCTGGCGCAGCCAATCGGCGATCAGTTCCGTGGTGGCTTCGGCCATGCCGCTGACCCAAAGTTCATGGCGTACGCGGCGCACTTCTTCGAACAGGCCGGGAAAGCAGCGCAGCTTGAGCGCCTGGCCCAGATACCACACGGTGCTGCCGTCCGCCAGGCGGGTGGCCTGTGCCGCCTCGCGGCGGTCGAGCACTTCTTGCAGCCAATCGGCCCGCTCATGGATGAAATTCTCGATTTCCTTGAGCGTCACCCAGTAGGGCACGTTGACGCGCACGCCGGTGGCCCCTACCGACAAGGCCAGGGTGCGACGCCGGCTGCGCGACAGTAGATAGGCGACCTCGCGCCCGGGCAGGCGGATGGTGCGGGCCTGCCGGCTAGGTCCGGGCATGAGGCAGGCGCTCCATTTCGGCCTCGATCCAGGCGCGCGCCGCCTCGTTCACGGCCTCGGGCTTGAGACCGCGCGTTGCGATGGGCGGACCGATGCTCAGGGTGATGGTACCGGGATATTTGAGAAAGGCGTTCTTGGGCCACAGTTCGCCGGCGTTGTGGGCCACAGGCACCACGGCGGCGGCGGTATGGGCGGCCAGCCAGGCGCCTCCGATGCCGTAGCGGCCCGCCTCGCCGGGCTTCATACGCGTGCCCTCGGGAAACACGAGTACGCCGAAGCCTTGCTTCAGGCGTTCGCCTCCCTGACGCAGGATCTGCTTGAGCGCCTCGCGCCCGGCGCGGCGATCGATGGCGATGGGAGACAGCATGGCAAGCCCCCAGCCGAAAAACGGCACGCGCAACAACTCCCTCTTGGCGACGATGGCGAGCGGCGGAAACAGTACCGGCAGGGCGATGGTTTCCCAGGCCGACTGGTGCTTGGCCAGCACCACGGCCGGTGCGCGCGGCAGGTTCTCGCGTCCGCGGATTTCGTAGCGTATGCCGCACAGACGCCACGCCAGCCAGACCACGAATCGATTCCACAGCGTGATGACGCGATAGCGGGTGAATGGGCCGAAAGGAAAGGTGAGCCAGGCCAGGATGGCGAAGATGACCGTGGCCACGGCCTGCAGCAGGGCGAAGGCCGCCGAGCGCAGGTAAATCATTGCGCCGTCATCAGCCAGTCCACCACGCTGGAAAGATCGGGGAAGATGCGGGTGCCTTCGGGCAACTGGCCGGCCTGTTCGGTCTTGGTCCCCTTGCCTGTTTGCACCAGGATGGGCGTGGCGCCCACCGCGGCGGCGGCGCGCAAATCCCTGAGCGAGTCACCCACTGCAGGCACGCCCTCCAGCGAGGCGTGAAAGCGCTCGGCAATCTGCAGGAACATGCCCGGCTCCGGCTTGCGGCAGGTGCAGTTTGAATCGGCGCCGTGCGGGCAGAAGAAAATCGCGTCGATGCGGCCGCCGGCTGCTGCCACAGCCTTGTGCATCTTGACGTGGATGGCCGTGAGCATCGCCGTGTCGAACAGGCCGCGCCCCACGCCCGACTGGTTGGAGGCCACCACCACCCGGAACCCCGCCTGGTTGAGCCGCGCAATCGCTTCCAGGCTGCCCGGGATGGGGCGCCATTCCTCGGGATTCTTGATGAACTGGTCAGAGTCGAAGTTTATGACGCCGTCCCGGTCCAGAATGATCAGCTTCATTAATCCTAAATTCCTTACCACAGAGACACAGAGAAGATCGAAAAACCCGGGGGCTGTCGGTGTTCCGGCAATCACCTTCCGGGTGAATCTGGCAAGCAAATTAATGCTTTGTTTTTACTCTGCGACTCTGTGTCTCTGTGGTTCAACTAAGCTTTTCAGGTTAATTAAGTATAACGCCAAGCTCCACGTCAATGCCGCTCAGGCCGACAGCGCGGAAAGGTCCGCCACCCGGTTCATGGCCGCATGCAACTGACGCAGCAGGGCCAGGCGGTTCGCGCGCAGCACGGGATCATCGACGTTGACCATGACGTGGTCGAAGAAGGCATCCACCGGGGTCTTGAGCGCGGCCAGGGCTTTGAGCGACCCAGTGTAGTCGCCGCGTTCGTAGGCCGCTTGCGCCAGAGGACCCACCTCAGCCAGCGAGTCGGCCAGCGCCCTTTCGGCCGGCTCCCGCAAGAGGGCCCTGTCCACTTCCGCGACCGGGGCCGACGCGGACTTCTTCAGTATGTTGCCGACGCGCTTGTTGGCCGCGGCAAGTGTGGGGGCTTCGGCGAGAGCAGCAAAAAAATTCACCGCTGTTAGCCGTTTGGCGACGTCGCCTAAACGAGCCGGTCGCAATTTCAACACCGCCTCGATGGCTTGCGGACTACCGTTACCGCCTTCACGCAGAGCATTCGACAACCGTTCGTAGATGAAATCCTCAAGCTCGCCGAGCGTTTCCACGCGCAAGTCCACGGCGAAAGCCCCTGCCGCATCTCGCAGCAGCAGGGGAAGCTCCAGCGGCAAATCGCGCTCGGCGAGCATGCGCACCACACCCAGCGCATGGCGGCGCAGGGCAAAAGGATCCTTGTCGCCGGTGGGCCGCTCGCCGATGCCGAACAGACCGACCAGGGTTTCCAACTTGTCCGCCAGCGCCACCGTCAGGCCCACCTCGCCCCTCGGCAGCGCATCGCCCGCGAAACGCGGCTTGTAGTGGTCTTCGACGGCATCGGCGACGCGGCCATCCTCGCCGTCGTGCAGAGCATAGTAGCGCCCCATGATGCCCTGCAATTCGGGAAACTCGCCCACCATGTCGGTGAGCAGGTCGGCCTTGGCCAGCAGGGCCGCGTGATCGGCCAGGCGCGCCAACTCGTGGCCCCCCAGCTTTTCGCCGATGGCGCGCGCGATGGCCTGCACGCGGCCGACGCGCTCGCCCTGAGTGCCCAGCTTGCCGTGATAGACCACCCTGGCCAGGCCCAGCACGCGGTCCTCCAGGCGTTTCTTGCGATCCTGGTCGTAGAAGAACTTGGCGTCCGCCAGGCGCGGGCGCACCACCCGCTCGTTGCCGGCGATGACCGCCGAGGGATCGGAAGGGCTGATGTTGGAGACGATAAGAAACTTGTTGGCCAGCTTCCCGTTCGCGTCCAGCAGGGGGAAATACTTCTGGTTGGCCTTCATGGTCAGGATCAGGCATTCCTGCGGCACTTCCAGAAAAGCTGAGTCGAATTGCCCGACCAGGACGTTGGGGCGCTCGACCAGGGCGGTGACTTCTTGAACCAGGCCATTTTCGAGAAGGACAACCTCAGCCTCTTCGTCGGTCAGAGTCCGGGTTTCCATCTCTATCTCCAACTGCATCCCCAAATTTTTGGCGGCAGAATGAAGCTGTCGAAGGATGTCGGTACCACGCGCTTCGTAGTTTGCGATGACAGCGCCTTCGTTTTCAAGCTGGCGCGCATAGCTGTCGGCATCTTGAAGCACAATTGGGTCACATCCGGCCTCGAAGCGGTGGCCATGGGTTTCGCGCCCGGCGGCAAGCCCAAGTGCGCTTAAGGGCACCACATCAGCGCCATGCAAAGCAACCAAGCCGTGCGCCGGGCGCACGAAGTTGACGGTTTCCCAGCCATCGGCCAACTGGTAGGCCATCACTTTGGGGATGGGCAGCCTGGCAATGGCTTCGTCCAGGGCCTTCTGCAGCGCATCAGCGAGCTTCGCGCCGGCCACGAGGCTTTCCAGGAACAGGGTTTCGTTCTTGCCGTCGCCTTCGCGGGCCAGTTGACTGACTGCCGAGGCATCTGCACCCAGTGCGGCGAGTTTCTTCAGCAGCGCCGCCGTCGGGTGACCGTTTGCATCAAGGCCCACGCTGACCGGCATCAGCTTTTGGCGCCCCAGCTTATCGGGCCCCTGATTCGAGACATCTTTGACCCAAACCGCCAAGCGTCTTGGCGAGGCGAAGGCCTTGAGCGTTTCTCCGTATTTGACGGTTTGGTCTGTAGCTACCAAAGAGTGATCGGCAAGCCTGATCCAAATCTCCTGGGCAAAAGCATCACCTAATTTTTTCAGCGCCTTGGGCGGCAATTCCTCGACGAATAATTCCACCAGCAAATTTTTCCGCGTGCTCATGCCGCTGCTTTCTTGTCCATCTGTTCCAGCACTTCTGCGGCCCACGCCCGGGGCGCCATGGGAAAGCCCAGCCGCGCGCGTGCATCCACATAGCTTCTCGCCACGCTGCGCGCCAGGTTGCGGATGCGGCCGATGTAGCTGGCACGCTCGGTAACGGAAATGGCGCCGCGCGCATCCAGCAGGTTGAAGGTGTGGGCGGCTTTCAATACCTGTTCATAGGCCGGCAGCGCCAGCTTCTCGGCCATGAGATGCTGGGCTTGTTTTTCATGGGCGGCAAAGGCGTTTAACAGGAAATCGACGTCGCTGTGTTCGAAGTTGTAGGCGGACTGCTCGACTTCGTTCTGGTGGTAGACGTCGCGATAGGTCAGGCCGTCCGTCCACTGCAGGTCGAACACGTTCTCCACGCCCTGCAGGTACATGGCCAGCCGCTCCAGCCCGTAAGTGATCTCCCCGGTGATGGGCTTGCAGTCTATGCCGCCCACCTGCTGGAAATAGGTGAACTGGGTCACTTCCATTCCGTTCAGCCACACTTCCCAGCCCAAGCCCCAGGCTCCCAGCGTGGGGTTTTCCCAGTCGTCTTCGACGAAGCGCACGTCGTTCTTTTTCAGGTCGAAGCCCAGCGTCTCGAGCGAGCCCAGATACAGGTCGAGGATATCGGCGGGCGCGGGTTTCAGCACCACCTGGAACTGGTAGTAATGCTGCAGGCGGTTGGGGTTCTCGCCATAGCGGCCGTCCTTGGGCCGGCGCGAGGGCTGCACATAGGCCGCTTTCCACGGCTCGGGCCCGAGCGCGCGCAGGAAGGTGGCGGTGTGGCTGGTGCCGGCGCCCACTTCCATGTCGTAAGGCTGCAAGAGCGCGCAGCCTTGGCGCGCCCAATAAGTCTGCAGGGTGAGGATGAGGTCCTGAAAGCTCGGCATGGCTGCGGATGTGGGGTAAAGGCGGCTATTTTACCCGCGCGCACGGCGTCTCCGGCCGTGCCGAGGTCGCGGAGATTTGGTCGGGCGCTGTCGAATCCCCATCATCAAGCACCAGTACCGCCCGGACTGCGTTTTTAAAACCCATTGTTTTTCAATGCATTAAGACCGCGCATGAAAGGCTGGCGGGCGGGCATGGGGCTTGCACCTTCTCAGGCACAGGCAGCTCATTCAGGAGACGATCATGAAATTCCACATCGGCAAAAATCTCTTCGTGCTGGACTTCTCTTCCCAGCCCTTTTCTTGGTTTCAAGGCGAAACCGAACGCATGAGCCTGACCAGCATTTCGGTGCTGTTCCTGCAGTTCTCCTTGTTCGCCCGCCGCCTGGAAGCGATCTGAGCCATGGGCTTTCGCTTGGCAAACGGCTGGCAGGTGCGGCTGGGCCTGACCCCAGCGCTGTGGGATGTATTCCGCGGCCGCACCCAACGCCTGTCCTTGTTCAGCGTAAGCTGCTGCGGCATCGAAATCCGCATCATGCGAGCATTCTTCAGCCCAGGCTGAGGCGTGCCGCAAGCCCCCCCTGGGGGCGATTCTTTAGTTCTATTTTCCAGCCCTGGGCTTCGGCCAGTTGGCGCACGATGGCCAACCCCAGGCCGGTGCCTCCCGTCGCCCTGGCGCGCGAAGCTTCCAGCCGGTAAAACGGCCGGAATACCCGCCCCAACTCTTCCGCGGGTATGCCGGGCCCGCGATCCAGTACGTCGATCACTACCGGGCCGGCTCCGCAGGCAAGGCGCAATTCCACCTCGCCGTCGCCGTAGCGGCGGGCATTTTCCAGCAGGTTGTCGATAATGCGGCCCAGCGCTTGGGGCGCCGCGTCCGTCCAACACGGCTGCCCGGCCACGTAGCGGGCGCCATGCCGGGCGGCGCGCTCCGCCAGCCAGGGATTCAGATCCATGCGCTGCGCGGGCTCGGCCCGGCTTAGGCGCGCCAGTTCCAGATAGCCTTGGATCAGGCCGTTCATTTCCTCGAGATCGGCCGCCATGCGTTCCAGCCGGGCGGGATCCGGCATTTCGCGCTGCATCTCCAAAGCCAGGCTCAGGCGCGTGAGCGGCGTGCGCAGATCGTGCGAAATGCCAGCCAGGAGCGTGGTGCGGTTGTCCAGGAGTTCGCGCACCTCGCGCGCCATGCGGTTGAAGCGGCGGGCCAGGTCGGCCAGTTCGCGCGGCCCGGTTTCGGGCAGGGGTTCGGGCAGGCGCCCGGCTCCGACCTCCTGCGCCGCACGCGCAGCGCGCGCCAAGGGCACGGTCACCCGCTGCATGAGCAGGATGGCCGTGAGTAGGGTCAGAAAAGTCCCCAGCGAAAAGAGCACGATTGCGGCCAGCGGCAGATGCACCGCGTAGCGGTTGGGAAAAAACCCGACCTGCAGCATCCAGCCGCCCATGGGCACGTCCAGCCACACGGCCTGCGTGCCTTTGATGCCATAGAGCTGCACGGGAAAGCCCAAGCGCTCGGACAAGGCCTTTTCGATCTGATGGCGGAAGGCGAAGTCAGGCGCCGGATTCCGCGCCGCCACCCCTTCGGGGATCACGCGCAGGCCATGGCGCCGCGCCAGCTCGCGTTCGAACGCGGGCCGCGTGTCGGGCGGCAGCTCCACCCAGGTCTGCACCGAAAGAATGATGAGCCCCGCCAGATCCTTGGCCGAGCGGTCCGCGACGGGCAGGATCAGGGTGCGCTGGACGACTTGGTAGGAAAGCAGCTCGAAAAGCAGAAAGGCGAAGCCGAGGATGAGCACCGTGCGGCCATAGAGCGTGAGCCCGCGCCGGCGCTTCATCCCTGGGGCGCGAACAGATACCCCTGGCCCCATACCGTGCGCACGTAGCGCGGCTCGGCCGGGTCCGCCTCGATCTTCTTGCGCAGTCGATTGACCCTGACGTCGACGCTGCGGTCGAAGGGATCGCGCTCGAAGCCGCGCAACTGATCCATCAGCCAGTCGCGCGTCAAGGCGCGGTTGGGATGGCTGACGAAAATCTCCAGCAAATCGAACTCGCCGTGGGTCAGGGGCACAGATC
>JAJZSR010000116.1 GCA_021849595.1 Pseudomonadota bacterium
CGCCCAAGCTTGCCGCCGGGGCCTTCATTCTGCTCGTGATGACGGGCATGGCGTTGCTCGTGCATCACATGCTCAACAGCAGAGGCGAAGAAAAGAAACCGGTGATCCAGCAGATCATGCTGGTCAGGCCTCCGCCGCCTCCGCCGCCCAAAGTCGAAGAAAAACCGCCGCCGCCCAAGGAAGAGGTCAAGATACCCGAGCCCAAGCCCATGGAATCTCCCAAGCCCGACAATGCGCCGCCGGCCAAGAACCTGGGCCTGGATGCGAAAGGCGGCCCCGGCTCCGACAACTTCGGCCTGGTGGGCAACAAGGGCGGGCAGGACATCATCGGCGGCCAAGGCAGCGGCAGCCGCTTCGGCTGGTATTCCACGGTCGTGCAGCAGGGCATCTACGCCGCACTGCAGAAGGAAAAAGCCCTGCGCGAAAGCAGCTACCGCGTCGTGGTCAAACTCTGGCTCGACAAGACCGGCCATGTCGAGCGCGTGGAGCTGGGCGGCAGCACCGGCAGCGCGCAGTTGGACGACGCGCTGAAAGTTGCCCTGCAACGCATGAAGCCTTTGAGCGAGGCACCTCCCGAGGATTTGCCCCAGCCGGTGCAAATCCGCGTGACCTCGCGCCAGGATTGACGTCCACCCAGCCAACAAATTTCTATAAACCCGCTACCCGCCATGAAACCCAAAACCGCTCTCGCCACCGCTTTGCTTATCACCCTGGGATTGGCCGGCCCGGCCCAGGCCGACGAGCGCGAGCAGCTCGAACTGGTGCGCCAGACCACGCTCAACCTCATCAAGCTGCTGGTGCAGCAAAAGGTGCTGACCCAGGAGGCGGCCGATCAGTTGATCCACCAGGCGGAGGCCACGGCCAAGGCCGAAGTGGCGAAGAAGGAACAGCTCGCCGGCGGCGCCAACGTAGTACGTGTGCCCTACATTCCCGAAACCGTGAAGAACGAAATCCAGGACAACATCAAACAGCAAGTCCTGGCCCAGGCCAAGACCGAGCGCTGGGGCGAGCCGGATGCCTATCCTTCATGGCTGCATCGCTTCACCTGGTACGGCGACATCCGCCTGCGCTATCAGCGCAATATCTTCCCGAGCGGCAACACGCCGCTGGCCACGCTGCAAGCCTATGGCCCGACCTCGCTGGTCACCGATTCGACCGTGGATCAAAACCTCACGCGCGTGCGCGCCCGCTTGGGCGCGAAAATCCAGGTCAGCGACAACGTGCTCGCCAATGTGCGCTTCGCCACCGGCAACCTGACCACGCCGGTCTCCACCAACCAGACTGAGGGCATGTCCGGCAACTACCAGACCGTGCTTGATCTGGCCTATCTGCAAGCCACGCCCTATTCCTGGCTGAAGCTGACCGGCGGCCGCTTCGAGAATCCCTTCTTCCACACCGATCTGGTGTGGGCGCCGGATCTGAAATTCGACGGCTTCGCCGGCCATGCCGAATATTGGCCGACCCAGCGCCTGAAAGGCTTCGTAACGGCTGGGGTTTTTCCCTTGCAGTTCGTCAATCCTTCGGACCTAGTCCAGGCCAAGGATAAGTGGCTGTACGGCTTGCAGGGCGGGCTGGACTGGTATTTCGCCGATGAGTCCAAGGCCACGCTCGCCGCGGCGCTGTACGACTATCGGCACGTGGAGGGCGTTCCGAACTCATCGATCGGTTCCCACGTGTATGACGCGAGCGCGCTGCAGTTCCGCCAGAAGGGCAATTCTGTCATGTTCATCAACTACCCCGGCGACCCCACCCTCTACGGCCTGGCGTCCAAATTCCGCGAGCTCAACCTCACCGGCCGCGTCGATATCGGCTCGTTCGATCCCGTCCATGTCGTGCTCACCGGTGATTACGTGCGCAACGTCGGATTCAGCCGCAGCGACATCCTCGCCCGCACCGGCCAGGACATTGCGCCCCAGGTCAACGGCTACCTGGGCAAGATCGCGGTGGGTATACCCAAGATCCAGTACGCCGGCGATTGGCAGACCTATATCGCCTACAAATATCTGGAGCGCGACGCCGTGCTGGATGCCTTCGCCGAGCCTGATTTCCACCTCGGCGGCACCGATGCCAAGGGCTACATCCTCGGCGGCAGCTACGGCGTGGCCAGGAACACCTGGCTCAATCTCAAATGGCTGTCGGCCGACCAGATCAGCGGCCCGCCGCTGTCCATCGACGTCCTGCAACTGGATTTGAACTCCAGGTTCTGAGGCTGCCCATGAAGACCCGTTCCCTCTGGCTCATCCTTTTTGTCTTGTTCGGTCTGGGCGCCGCGGCCCATGCGCAGGCTGATGTGGCCAGCCGCGAGAAGCAGTTCCTGCGCCGCCTGCAGGTCATGCAGCAGCAGATGAACGAGCAGAACGCCGCGTTGCGGAAGGAACGCGACGACCTTGCGGCCCAGTTGGAGGCGGCCCAGGCCAGCGTTGCCAGCCTCAAGGAAAAAAGCCAGAAGGCAAGCGGCAAGGCCCAAGGCCTGGAAAAATCCTTGCAGGCGCAGCAGAGTGACAACGCCTCCCTCACACAGCAGTTGGCGGAAGCCCAGCAGGCGCTCGCCACCCTGCGCCAGGAGCACGTGAACACGCTGGCAACGCTGAAGGCAAGCGAAGGCGACAATCGCCAGTTCAAGGCGGCGAATGCCTGGCAGCAGCGTCAAATCGCCGATTGCGAACACAAAAACCTGCTGCTCTACCAGGCCAACACCGAGCTGCTGGAAAAATACAAAAATAAGAATGTATGGGATGCGCTGGCGCAAAAGGAGCCCTTCACCGGCATCGAGAAAGTCCGTATCGACAACGTGCTGCAGGAATACCGGGACAAGCTGGCTGCCGACCGCGTCAAGCCGACAGGCAGCGCCGGGCAAGACGGCGCAGCGCATTGAGACGGTAGCGCGGGCATCGTCTGGTTGTCGCGCAAAGGTGGATATACGGCAGCCCATAGTCCGAACGGCTGACAGTGGTTAAGTATTTTATAAGCAATGCGCCACAGGCGGGAAATCTCGGACCCTTAGATTGCCCTTAGCGCTGCTCCGCAGCGCTGAACCGTCAACCAATCACCCGCTTAGGAGTATCCATGCGACGCAACGCTCTATCCGATTTCGCCCGCAAACTGCCCTTGGTCCTGGCCATGGGCGCCGCCCTGCAGGTTCCCATGTCCGCCGCGCAAGCCGACGCCACCGCCACCCCGATCAAGCACGTGGTGGTGATCTTCCAGGAGAACGTGTCTTTCGACCATTACTTCGCCACCTATCCGGTGGCCGCCAACCCGGCCGGAGAACCCAAGTTCGTGGCCGTGCACGGCACCCCCACGGTCAACGGCCTCACCCAATACCTGCGCGAGCACAACCCCAACGCCGCCCAGCCATTCCGTCTGGATCGTTCGCAGGCCGTGACCTGCGACATGGATCATGAATACACCGCCGAGCAGAAGGCCTTCGACGGTGGCCTGATGGACAAGTTCGTGGAAAACACGGGCGCGAACTACAACAACTGCGATCCTACGCAGGTCATGGGCTACTACGACGGCAACACCGTCACTGCGCTGTGGAATTATGCCCAGCACTACGCCATGAGCGACAACTCCTACGGCACCACCTTTGGTCCTTCCTCGCCTGGCGCGATCAACCTGGTATCCGGCCAGACCCACGGCGCCTCGCCCGAGAACCTGGGTGACGTCGTGGTCAACGGCACCGACATCAGCGACGCCGATCCCGGCTATGACGACTGCTCCAGCGGCAAGACCTTCACCATGTCCGGCACCAACGTGGGCGACATGCTCAATGCTCGCCACATCACCTGGGGTTGGTTCCAGGGCGGCTTCCGTCCCACCGGCATGAGCAATGGCAAGGCCGTGTGCGGAGCCAGCAGCAAGAACATCGCCGGCGCATCGGTCGGTGACTACAGCGCCCACCACGAGCCGTTCCAGTACTACGCGTCGACCGCCAACCCCCACCATCTGGCGCCCAGTTCCGTGGCGATGATCGGCCATACCGACCAGGCCAACCACCAGTATGACCTGCAGGACTTCTGGGCTGCGGCCGACAGCGGCCACATGCCTGCGGTGAGTTTCCTAAAGGCCAAGCGCTACCAGGATGGTCATGCCGGCTACTCCGATCCGCTGGATGAGCAGACTTTCCTGGTGCAGACCATCAACCATCTGCAGAAGCTGCCCGACTGGAAGAACACCGTCGTCATCATTTCCTATGACGATTCCGACGGCTGGTACGACCACGTCATGAGCCCCATCGTCAACCAGTCCGGCGATCCCGCCTACGACGCCCTGAATGGTTCCGGCCTGTGCGGCCAGACCGCCTCCGGCGCCGCCGCAGACCAGTGCGGCTACGGTCCCCGCCTGCCGCTCATGGTGATCTCCCCCTGGGCCAAGAAGAACTTCGTCGATCACCACGTCACCGACCAGTCCTCCATCCTGCGCTTCATCGAGGACAACTGGAATCTGGGCCGTGTCGGCGGCGGTTCCTTCGATGCCAAGGCCGGCTCGCTGGAGGGCATGTTCGACTTCCACCGCAGCCCGCGCATGACGCCCGTGATCCTCGACCCGACCACGGGCGCCCGTGCCGTCGGCCTGCATGACACAGACAGCGACGACCATTCCTGAGGGGCTTGGCAGAGACGGAAGGGCGCCTGAGGGGCGCCCTTTTTGTAAGGGCGTCCAAACAAACGCCCTAAGGCGCGATAACCAGGCAATCAGGAGGACAGAGAAATTCTCGCGTTATGCCCGCGGCCTATTGCGCTCATTATTTCCCGGATTTCCGGCCGTGCTTCCGCCGGCTCTGCCGGGCGCGTTTGTCCGGCCGGCCATGCCTCAAGCCGACTGTTTCCGGCCACGGCGCTAAATTTCCCGGGCGTTAAGCCGAAATTGAGAAAAAGGGGCCGCCGGGCCCGGGGTCATAAGGCGATCCCGGCCCCGTGGCCGCTTGCGCGCTTTCGTCTCCCGGTCGCCGGGCAGACGGACGACATGCGCTTTCTCGGGGGGAATGTGGACAAGACGTGGCAAATGGGCTGTTAAAGCAGAATCTGGCCATAGAGCCGGATGTGCAAAATTTCATCGGTTTCGTGCATGCTGCGGTGACGGATCTCGGCGGCAACGCCTTTTCCGCGGCCTTGGGCATTATTGAGCTGTCGCAAAAGCTGCGTGCCGCGGGAGCGGGCACGGGCTACCCCTTGCCTGTTACGCTGGAGCTGCACGGCACGGAATTGCGGGTGGGCTGGAACGGCATCGAGCCTCATACCATCGCGCATCTTGGCGCACCCCCCGGCGATGAGGCTGTGGCGGCGCTGCGCAGCCGTTTGCAGCGTTCTACCGAGAGCGAAGATCCGGCTGTCCTGCTGCGCCGCAATGCGGAAATGGAGCGTTTCCTGGAAGAAAGTCGCGCCCGCACCGAACAGGCGCTGGTCGACATGCAGGCGGCGCTGGCCAGGCGCCAGGCGGAACTGCAGGACTCCATGCGCCAGGCGGAGACCGATGCGCTGACTGGCCTGTACAACCGCCGCGCCTACGATGTCCGCGTCGCCGACGCCTTTCGCGCGGCGGCGGGGCAGGGCGGCGCGATCACGCTGGTGCTGTGCGATCTGGATTATTTCAAGCAGATCAACGACGAGCACGGCCATCAGTACGGCGATACCTATTTATGCCGCATGGCTCAGGCCATGCTCTCCGTTACGCGCCGCCAGGGCGACGCGGCCTTCCGCTTCGGCGGCGACGAATTCGCCATCCTTTATACGTGCGGCAAGGATGTCGCGCTCAAGCGCGCGCTGCAACTGCTGGCGCTCATGAACGGGCGCATCAGCATGGGCATGGCCGGCGTGTCGCCGCAGGAGCCGTGCGGGGGGAATCTCGGCCACTTCATCGGTCGCGCGGACAAGGCCCTGTACGAGGCCAAGGGGCGCGGCCGCGGGCGCGTGGTCGTGGACACCTGCCACGCCGACGGCGCCATCACCTACGACGAATACGATTTTTCGGGAGCCCATGTTGATCCTTGACAGCGCCGCGTGCAAGCTGCTTTTCAGCGACCCTATCCAGAGCGAGAGCGCGGCCATTCTGCTGCGCTCGCGCCTGCTTGCGGCGGCGCGCCGCCTGGGGTTTGCCGACTCGCGCCGGGAGAACATGGCCCTGGTCGCTTCCGAAATGGCCAGCAACCTGATCAAGCATGCGGGGGGTCGCGGCATGCTGCAGATATGGGAGCAGCCCGACGGCATGCTCGACGTGGTTTCCTTCGATTACGGCCCGGGCATGGGCAATCCGCGCCTGGCGCAGGAGGATGGTTTTTCCACCAAAGGTACGCTCGGCAAGGGCTTGGGCAGCATGCAGCGCCTGGCCGACGACTTCGGCATCTTCTCCCAAACGGCCGGCGGCGGCGATCGCTGGCACGGCACGGCGGTGTGGTGCAGATTCCGCCCGCATGCGCGGGTGGCGAAACGGGAGCCCGGCGACGAGGATTTCTGGCAACTGGGACTGTTCGTGCGTTCCCTGTCCAATGATCGCTACAACGGCGATCACGTCTATGTCGACATCCGGCCCGACCGGCTGCGCCTGCTGCACCTGGACGGCTTGGGCCATGGCGAAAGCGCCGAATTGGCCACGGCCCATCTCGACAGATATTTCACGCAGGCGGGCAGCCTCGGGCATCTCCTGGAAACCGTGGACCGCCACCTGCGCAGCAACGCGCGAGGCGCGGTCGCGGTCGCCTGCGAGATCGATGTCGCCACGCGCGAGCTGCGCATGCTCGGGGTGGGCGACATGGCGACTCATCTTTGCGGCAACGGCCAGGTGCAGCACTTCGCCTTTGCTCCCGGGGTGCTCGGGCGCGAGCACAAAAGACCCTGGGAAGACGGCACTGTTCTGGCACGCGGCGCGAGCCTGGTGTCCACCAGCGACGGCATCCGTCGCGGCTGGAGCGAAGAGGCCTTTCCGGGCCTGTACAACCATCATCCGCAGTTGGTGGCCTATGTCATCGGCAATGTTCTGGCGCGCATGACCGACGACCAGTCGGTCTGCGTATTGAGATTGAATTGAACGAGTCGCGCCAAGCGCGCAAAGGAGGCACCGCATGTCCACGAACAAGGTTCCGGCCAACCTGACGCTGATCGAGCAGCTCAAGCTGCAGGTCGGCAACATCTCCGCGCGCATCGAGGCGCAGGGGCGCAATGTGTTCGGTGACAACAATGTCATGAGCACGGATGAAATCACCGATTTCAGCATCGAGTTTCTCGAACTCATGGTCACCTTGCTGGATACGCCGGACCCCCTGGATCATCATCGGCCCGCCTTCCGCGCCCTGCAGACCTTCTTCGGCAACATCTCCAAGCAGATACTGGTGCGCGGCGGGCGCATGGAGGATTTCGTCCGCTACATGCAGTTCCTGCAGCGCTGCTTCATCGAGTCCCTGGGGGCCGATGAGCAGGTGTCGCCGGAAGACATGCGCGCCATCCTGCTACTGCTGTCCAGTGTGTTCAACGAGCTGATGCTGGCCGTGTTCCAGACTTACCTGGAGGAAAAGGAACGCACCATTGACGCGCAGCAGCGCGAATTGCGCGAAACCTCCACGCCTATCACCGAAATCTGGGATGGCGTGTTGACCTTGCCCATCATCGG
The DNA here is from genome assembly GCA_021849595.1 of Pseudomonadota bacterium. Classification (GTDB taxonomy): domain Bacteria; phylum Pseudomonadota; class Gammaproteobacteria; order Burkholderiales; family Thiobacillaceae; genus JAJXXS01. Next base: position 7,606 of record JAJZSR010000116.1, read on the forward strand.
CACGCTGGATTCCAGCCGCACGCTTTTGATCATGGAGTCGCTCCTCAACCGCATTTCCTCAGAGCGCGCCCATGCCGTCGTGATGGACGTTACCGGGGTGCACACGGTGGATTCGCAGGTATCCCATCACATGATCCAGATGGTGCGGGCCATACAGCTCATGGGTGCGGCCGCCATACTGACGGGCATCCGTCCGGAAATCGCCCGGGCCATGACCAGCCTGAACATCGACCTGGGCAACGTCACCACCCGCGCCACGCTGTCGGATGGCCTCAAAGAGGCCTTCCGTCTGCTCGACATCGCCGTCTCGAAAGCATGAAGATCGGA
>JAJZSR010000117.1 GCA_021849595.1 Pseudomonadota bacterium
CCGTTTCACATGGCCTCGAAGGCCTCGCCGACTTCCTCTTCCAGCCGGGCAATGAATTTGAGCTTGCGCAGGGTCTCGCCGGCCACGTCGTAGTTGCCCAGCTCGTCGAGCTGGGAGGAAAGCGCGTTCAACAGGCCGTGATGCTCCTGCTGCAGGGCCTGCTCCAGCCGGCACAGGGCAGCATGGTCGCCGCGCGCCTCAGCCAGTTCCTCGCGCCATTCCATTTGCTGCATCAAAAAATCGGCGGGCATGGTGGTCTGGGTCGGGGCGAGGGCATCGACGCCCTGCAGCGAAAGCAGATAGCGGCCGCGTTCGAGGGGTGACTTGAGCACCCGGTAGGCTTCGTTGACCTGGCCGGCCCACTGCTCTGCCAGGCGCCGCTGGGTCTCCGGGGCGCTGGCGTGGCGGTCCGGGTGGATGGCGCTCTGCAGGGTGCGGTAGCGTTCTTCCAGCATGGCCACATCTACGCCGAAGCGGGCCGGCAGGCCGAACAGATCCAGATGGTTTTGTGAAAAATCGAGCATCGCGGCACCCGTCTCAGACATTGAAGGATTCCCCGCAGCCACAGGTGTTCTTGACGTTGGGGTTGTTGAACTTGAAGCCCTCGTTCAAACCCTCGCGCACGAAGTCGAGTTCGGTGCCGTCGAGGAAAGCCAGGCTCTTGGGGTCGACGATCACCGTCACGCCATGGCTGTCGAAGCACACATCCTCGGCCTGCATGTCGTCGACAAACTCCAGCACATAAGCCATGCCGGAGCAGCCGCTGGTGCGCACGCCCAATCTGAGACCGGCACCTTTGCCGCGCTGGGCGAGGAACTTGCCCACCCGCTCGGCCGCCTTTACCGTCAATGTCACCGCCATGATGCCTCCTACATGGAGAAGGAACTGCCGCAGCCGCAGGTGGACTGGGCATTGGGGTTGCGGATGACAAAGCGCGCGCCTTCCAGGTCTTCCTGGTAGTCGATTTCGGCGCCCACCAGATACTGCAGGCTCATGGCATCCACCAGCAGGTTCACGCCTTCGTTGGCCACCACCGTGTCGTCTTCGGCCACGTTGTCATCGAAGGTGAAGCCGTACTGGAATCCGGAGCAGCCGCCGCCGGTCACGTAAATCCGCAATTTGAGGGCGGGATTGCCTTCCTCGTCTATCATGGCTTTCACCTTGGTGGCGGCGGCACCGGTAAAGAGCAGGGGGGATGCGCTGTCTAGCATGAGTTTCTCCTGGGGGTGATATGGGTTCAGGCGGCGGCTTCGCCGGGCGTGCAGATGGCGTAGTCTTCCGCCACACCCTTCTTCTGCTTGTAATCCGCGACGGCGGCCTTGATGGCATCCTCGGCGAGGATGGAGCAGTGGATCTTGACGGGGGGCAGGGCGAGCTCCTCGGCGATGGCGGTGTTCTTGATCTCCATGGCCTCATCCAGGGTCTTGCCCTTGACCCATTCCGTCACCAGGCTGGAAGACGCAATCGCCGAGCCGCAGCCGTAGGTCTTGAACTTGGCGTCCTCGATGATGCCCTGCTCGTTCACCTTGATCTGCAGCTTCATGACGTCGCCGCACGCCGGCGCCCCCACCATGCCGGTGCCCACGTCGGCGTCTTCCTTGGCGAAGGAGCCGACATTGCGGGGGTTCTCATAATGGTCGATGACTTTGTCGCTGTATGACATGGAATGCTCCTAGGGTTTCAGTGGGCCGCCCACTGCACGGTATTGAGATCGATGCCGTCCTTGTACATCTCCCAAAGCGGCGACATGTCGCGCAGCTTGCTGATCTTTTCCCGGATCAGATCGACGGCGAAGTCGATTTCCTCCGCCGTGGTGAAGCGGCCGATGGAGAAGCGGATGGAGCTGTGCGCCAGCTCGTCGTTGCGCCCCAGGGCCTTGAGCACATAGGAGGGCTCCAATGAGGCGGAGGTGCAGGCCGAGCCGGAGGACACGGCCAGTTCCTTCATGGCCATGATAAGGCTCTCGCCTTCGACGAAGTTGAAGCTGACGTTGAGGTTGTGCGGCACGCGGCTGTCCATGTCGCCGTTGAGATAGACCTCTTCGATGCTCTGCAGGCCCACCCACAGGCGGTCGCGCAGCATGCGGATGCGTTCGTTCTCGGTGGCCATCTCTTCCTGGGCCAGGCGGAAGGCTTCGCCCATGCCGACGATCTGGTGGGTGGCCAAGGTGCCGGAGCGCAGGCCGCGCTCATGGCCGCCGCCGTGCATCTGGGCCTCCAGGCGCACGCGGGGCTTCCTGCGCACGTACAGGGCACCGATGCCCTTGGGACCGTAGGTCTTGTGGGCGGAGAAGGACATGAGGTCGACCTTGAGCCTGGCCAAATCGATGGGGGCCTTGCCGGTGGACTGGGCGGCATCGACGTGGAACAGCACGCCCTGGGCGCGGCACAGCTCGCCGAGCTTCTCGATGTCCTGGATCACGCCGATTTCGTTGTTGACGTGCATGATGGAGGCGAGGATGGTGTCGGGGCGCAGGGCGGCCTGGAATTTGTCCAGGTCAATGAGGCCGTCGGGCTCGGGATCGAGGTAGGTGACTTCGAAGCCCTGGCGCTCCAGTTCGCGCATGGGATCGAGCACGGCCTTGTGCTCCGTCTTGCAGGTGATGAGGTGGCGCCCCTTGTCCTTGTAGAACTGGGCGGCGCCCTTGATGGCGAGGTTGTCGGATTCGGTGGCACCGGAGGTCCAGATGATCTCCCGGGCATCGGCATTCACCAGCGCAGCCACCTGTTCGCGTGCGGCTTCCACGGCCTCTTCGGCTTCCCAGCCGTAGGCGTGCGAGCGGCTCGCGGGGTTGCCAAACTTCTCCGTCAGGTACGGAATCATCTTCGCCGCCACCCGCGGGTCCACCGGCGTGGTGGCAGAGTAGTCGAAGTAGATGGGCTTGGCTGACATGGCTGTCCTTGAATGCGGCCGCGAGGGCGTTTGCCAGGGTTTGAGCAACCGCCGTGCCATCTGGGCGCAACTTAACAACTGGTTGAAAAGCAAGGAACAATTTTCGGAAGCCGGGTTGTCGTGTTTGTAGGGTTCGAGACAAAAACCCTACAGCCTGACCATCGGCTGCAGTCTTCTGCATGCGCCCTCCGATAGCGAGATGCGCGTCAGAACGGGGAGGCGTTGCTGTTGGCCACGCAGACGGGCATCAAGCTTGGCCAATACAAAGAGTATTATTGGCATGATATTTGCGTGAATGCGTTACGGCTGCGCTGTGCAGACCCCGGCCTGAACCATCGAAGGCAAAGCGGGAGAACTGCCAGAGCGTCGCAACATGGGGTTGTTGAGCATGAATAGAAGCGTCGCGCGCAAGGGCAGTCTGGAACTGGTCACCATTTACGAGATCAGCAAAGTGCTGAGCTCGTCCCTGGACCTCCCCAAAACGGTGCGTGGGGTGGTCAACATTCTTTCCAGCCATCTGGGCATGCGCCGCATCATGGTGAGCCTGGTGGACGACATCGGCTGCCTGCGCGTGGTGGGCGCCAGCGGCCTGTCGGAACAGGAAATACAGTCGGGCCGCTTCGGCGTCGGCGAAGGTGTGACCGGCCACATCATGAAGACCGGGCTGCCCGTGGTAATACCGAATGTGGCGGAGGAGCCGATGTTTCTCAACCGCACCGGCTCCCGCAATCTGGAGGACGGCCCGGTGATCGCCTTTGTGGGCGTGCCCATCAAGGGCGGACGCGAGACCATAGGTGTCATCAGCGGCGACCGCGAGAACGATCAGGGAACCGTGAGCTTCGAAAGCGACGTGCGCTTTCTTACCATGGTGGCCAATTTGGTGGGGCAGACGGTGCGTCTGCACCGAAATGTGGCAGCGGAGCGCAACTTGTTGATGCAGGAAAAGCATCGCCTGCAAAAAGAGCTGCAGGGCCGCTACAAGCTGGACAACGTCATCGGCCAAAGCAAGGCCATGCAGGCCGTGTTTGCCGAGGTTCACCAGGCCGCGCCCTCGCGCGCCACGATATTGCTGCGCGGGGAGTCGGGCACCGGCAAGGAAGTGATCGCGCGCGCCGTGCACTACTCCAGCCCGCGCAAGGACAAGCCTTTCATCCGCGTCAACTGCGCGGCCCTCACCGAGACCCTGCTGGAGTCCGAGCTGTTCGGCCACGAGAAGGGCGCTTTCACCGGCGCTGCCCAGGAGCGCAAGGGACGTTTCGAGCTGGCACACGGCGGCACGCTGTTCCTGGATGAAATCGGCGAGATCTCACCGACGTTTCAGACCAAGCTGCTGCGTGTGCTGCAGGAACGCGAATTCGAGCGGGTAGGCGGCAGCAAGGCGATCAAGGTGGATGTGCGCCTGGTCGCGGCCACCAACCGCAATCTGGAGCAGGCAGTCGCGGAAGGGACGTTCCGCGCCGATCTCTATTACCGGCTTAACGTGGTCACGATATTTTTGCCGCCCCTGCGCGAGCGGAGGGACGACATCCCGCCGCTGGTGCAGCACTTTCTCGACAAGTTCAACCGGGAGAATGAGCGCAAGCTCGCCATCAGCGCCGAAGCCATGCAAATCATGGTGCGGTGCAACTGGCCCGGCAACGTGCGGGAACTGGAAAACTGCCTGGAACGCACCGCCACCATGGCCCGCGGCGGGACCATTCGCGAAGTGGACATGCCCTGCCAGCAGAACAAATGCTTTTCCATGACCCTGCAGCCGCCCGGCATGGGCCAGGCCATCCCCATCATGCCGGTGGAGCGCGTCGTTGCCGGTGCAGACGACAAACCAGCCATTGCCAAAGCGGCGAACGAAAGCGACGATATCGAACCGCCCGCTTCTGGCACGGAACGGGACAAGCTGATCTGGGCCATGGAGCAATGCGGCTGGGTGCAAGCCAAGGCCGCCCGCTTGCTGGGCATCACGCCGCGGCAATTGGGCTACGCCATCCAGAAATTCCAGATCCAAGTCAAGAAATTCTGAGCGCTTCGCCGGGTGCCGATAGCCTCGGCGGCGGAGCGCCGGCCCGTCGTCGCACGAGGTTTCCTTTTCATGCCGTACCGCCTGTGTGTTTTTTTAGCGCCCCCCGGCCTTGAAGACGCTCAGCACTTCGGCCAGCTTGTCGGCCTGTGTTTCAAGGTTCCGAATTGCTGAATTCAACGACTCCATCGGCTTCTCTGACGTGTCTTGCGCCAGGCCGGGATCTGTTGCCCTGGACGCGGCAGCCGACAGCGCCTTGATGTTCGCGACCAGTTGGCCGGCGTCGAGCACGACGGCAACGAGGTTGGTCTTCATCTGGTTGAGCGTAAGCATGAGTTGTGCGGTTTCATCTGCCGGGTCGATGTCGAAGCGCGGTGACAGATCTCCCCAAGAAATCGCATGGGCCACTTCAAGCGCATGGTTGATGGGTGTCAGTATCGTGCGGGAAATAAAATAGCCAAACAGCAGCAGGAGGATGCCGCCGCTCACGCCAGCTAGGGCAAGGGCGTTCGGAAGCCAGTGCAGCAGACCGGAGTGCTGCCCGGAGGCCGTCATTTCCCACCCGCCGAGCAGTCCGATCACGATCATGAGCAGGGCCGCCGCGATGGTGGTGATCTGGATGCGCAGATGGATAGGGATGCTTCGAAGCACGGTCAAGAGCCCTGCGAGACCGCCTTGCTCTACCATGCCGTGGCGGATTTTGTAACCTGAATGGTTGGACTCTTTGAAAGCGCGGTAAACCCGTTCGGCGTCCTGAGTCTGTTGCGGCGTTGGTTTTGTGCACACCACTAAAAATCCGACTGTCGGAGGCTTGTTCCGAAGCGGCGTCACTGTCATCAGTACCCAAAAATACTCCCCGCTTTTGCGGCGTTTCTTGACCATGCCGGTCCACGATATTCCCTCGCTCAGGGTGACCCAAAGATCACGGAAAACCTCGACAGGGGTGTCGGGGTGGCGCAAGAAGCCCAATTCCTTGCCCAATAATTCCGTCTCGCTGTATCCGGCGGCTTCCGCGAAGGCGCCGTTCATATAGGTGATCCGTCCCTTGAGATCGGTTTTGGCGACCAAGGAAGATGCGGCGTCGATGGGAAATTCAGTGGCGCGGTCGGGCGTGGCTGGGCTTGTAGGTTGGGGCATGCGGGAGTTATCGATGGCAGCACTCATTTCAGTGGTTCTCCTATGAATACCCCAATATCGACTTAATAAGTCATTTCTTAAGTGGGGTTGCATATACTTAAATGTTGCTTATTTATCAAAAGCATCGAGCCCCCGATTTCCTGCGTCATGAAACCTGTTGCGGGCCCCAGCGGGAGCTCGAATGGGAGTCAAGAATGGGTGTTTTTCCTCTTTTGGCCGCAATTATGGCGACAGCACCTGCTCTGATTTTGAAGGGTGCACTTTAAAATTGGCCGCGGGGCTCGAGGTTTTTGGGGCTGGGCCCGCTTCTGCCGTTGTTTCTCCCATGGCAGCACAAGCTGCCGGAGGGAAGCGGCGAGCCACGCTGTAATCTTCCCTACAAACGCGACAAAGTTTTCTGCCATTGTCGTGCCTTGCTTTGCTTCCGTTGACTAAAGCACGCGCCTAATCAAAGGCTTGTGTGTCTGGCATGGCGGTTGCTGTAGCCCTTGCACTACTCCGAAAGCGGGGTCAACGGCAAGGGGAACAGGCATGCAACAGCAGGAAGTCAGCATCGACAGCATCAGGAAGCCCGAAAGTTCCATGGATGACATCATGCAGCAAATGGCGGAGCACAAGGGCTGCGGTACCAGTGGCGGCAGCGGCAAGGCCAGTTGCGGTTCCAGCGGCGGCCAGGGCGACCTCGCGCCGGACATTTGGGAGAAGGTGAAGAACCATCCCTGCTACAGCGAGGAGGCACATCATCATTACGCGCGCATGCATGTGGCGGTGGCGCCGGCCTGCAACATCCAGTGCAACTACTGCAACCGCAAGTACGACTGCGCCAATGAATCGCGTCCCGGCGTGGTGAGCGAGAAGCTCACGCCGGAAGTGGCGGCCAGGAAGGTGCTGGCGGTGGCTTCCACCATTCCGCAGATGACGGTACTGGGCATTGCCGGGCCGGGCGATTCGCTCGCCAATCCGGCCAAGACCTTCAAGACCTTCGAGCTGATCTCGCAAGTCGCTCCCGACATCAAGCTGTGCCTCTCCACCAATGGCCTGGCGCTGCCCGACTACGTGCAGGAGATCAAGAAGTACAACGTCGACCACGTCACCGTGACCATCAACATGGTCGATCCCGAGGTGGGCGCCAAAATCTATCCCTGGATCTTCTACAAGAACAAGCGCTACACCGGCGTAGAAGCGGCGCGCATCCTGCACGAGCGGCAGATGCTCGGCCTGGAGATGCTGACTGCGGAAAAGATCCTGGTGAAAGTCAACTCGGTCATGATCCCCGGTATCAACGACGATCACCTGGTCGAGGTAAACAAGGCGGTGAAGTCGCGCGGCGCCTTCCTGCACAACATCATGCCGCTGATTTCCGCGCCCGAGCACGGGACGGTGTTCGGCCTCAACGGCCAGCGTGGCCCCACGGCGCAGGAGCTCAAGGCCCTGCAGGACAAGTGCGAAGGCGAGATGAACATGATGCGCCACTGCCGCCAGTGCCGCGCCGACGCGGTTGGGTTGTTGGGAGAAGACCGCTCCGCCGAATTCACGGTGGACAAGATCATGGAAATGGAAGTCAGCTACGACCTGGAAGGCCGCAAGAAATACCAGGATGCCGTGGAGGCCGAACGGCAGAAGGAATCCGATGCCAAGCACGCCGAACTGGCAGAACTGGGCAGCGAGTTCGCCGACGTGAAAGTGCTGGTGGCCATCGCCACCAAGGGCAGCGGCCGCATCAACGAGCATTTCGGCCACGCCAAGGAATTCCAGATTTTCGAGCTCTCCACCCAGTCGGCCAAGTTCGTCGGCCACCGGCGCGTCGATCTCTATTGCCAGGGCGGCTATGGCGACGAGGATTCCCTGGCCACGGTGATCCGCGCCATCAACGACTGCCA
>JAJZSR010000118.1 GCA_021849595.1 Pseudomonadota bacterium
GTGGTGGTGGCCGCCGGTTTGCTGCTTCTGGGCGTGAAGCTCACCCTGCTGCATCTGGTGGGCATGATGCTTATCGTCGCCGTGGGCTCCAACTATGCGCTGTTTTTCGATCGCGGCAACAGCACAGGGGGCATCGCGCCCCGCACACTGGCCTCGCTGGTGTTCGCCAACCTCACCACGGTGGCCGGGTTCGGCCCGCTGCTGTTCTCGGGTGTGCCGGTACTGCAGGCCCTGGGCGCCACCGTCGGCCCCGGCGCGCTGCTGGCGCTGTGGTTTTCCGCCATCCTGTCGGCGCCGCCGGCCAAAACGGCCGGAGCCCGGGCGGCATAATCCCCGGCGATGGAACCCTCCGTTTCCGCCGCGCCGTTTCCGGCGGCCCCCCCTTGGCGGCCCACGCCTCTGCTGCGGGCCGTCATCGCCCTGCACGTCCTGGCCGTAATCGCGGTGATCGCACACCCCGCGCTGTGGCCCTGGGCACTCGGCGCGGCGCTCGCCAGCCACCTGCCGGTGGTGGCCGCGAGCCTGTGGCCGCGCTCTCGCTGGCTGGGGCCCAATCTGACACGCCTCCCCGAAGGCAGCGCGGCACGCGGCGAGATCGCGCTGACTTTCGACGACGGCCCCGACCCCAACGTCACCCCGGCCGTGCTCGACCTCCTCGACCGCCACGGCGTGCGCGCCACCTTTTTCTGCATCGGCGAGCGCGCCGCGGCGCATCCCGAGCTATGCCGCGACATCGTGCGCCGCGGCCATGCCGTGGAAAACCACAGCGCCCGCCATCGCCACCATTTCTCCCTGCTGGGCCCGCGCGGCTATGCGCGCGAGCTGCGCGCCGCCCAGCAGACCCTGAGCGCGATCACCGGCGTCACGCCGGCGTTCTTCCGCGCGCCGGCGGGCCTGCGCAATCCCTTCCTATGGCCGGCACTGACGCGCCACAACCTGCGCCTGGCAAGCTGGACACGGCGCGGCTACGACACCCGCTGCCGAAAGCCGGCGCGGGTGCTGGCCCGCCTGCTGCGGAACCTTCGCGCCGGCGACATCCTGCTGCTGCACGACGGCCATGCTGCGCGGGGCGCGTCCGGCCGGCCGGTGGTACTCGACGTGTTGCCGCCTCTGCTGGCGTCGATCCGTGCCGCCGGGCTCAAGCCGGTGACCCTGCCTGCCGCTTTCGGCCTCCCGGACGTTGCCCGGCGCGGCGCCGACCGCCACCCGGCGCCCGGCACAATTTCCTGACCCGACCGGGGATTCGCGGCCCCGAATGGCGGCAATGTCCCTGTGCTATAAAAAAACCAGTTGACGGCCTGGCAACCCGGTTGCGCCATTCGGCACGCCGCGCGGCGACCGCCGGGATGCGCCAAGCGAAGGATCGGCCCACTTCAACGGGCGGAAATACCCGCGCCGCGGGGACGTCGGCTTCACTTTCCGCATGTCGCCGAACAGTTCATCGCAAAAAAACATGGGAAAGCCGGTGAATCACGCTCGGATCAGGCGTTGCGGAGACACGCGTTTCGCGTTCGCACCGGGGCGCAGATGCTTGAGGAGCACGACATGGGCAATTTCGGACCGGGAATGATGGGCGGCTATGGCATGGGCTGGGGTTTCGGGTGGTTCCTCATGCTGCTTTGGTGGGTCCTGATCATCGCCGGGATCGTGGTACTGGTGCGCTGGCTGGTCGTCGGTTCCTTGCGCGACCCGCACAAGTCGCACAATGTCCCCGACAAGACCGCGCTCGACATCCTCAAGGAGCGTTACGCGCGCGGCGAGATCAATCGCGAAACCTTCGAACAAATGCGGCGCGACCTCACGGGCCACGAAGGAAACGAATGAACCGCGCGAGAACCTTGTTGGCCTTGGTGGGACTGGCCGTGCTGCTCGCGCTCGGGGGCGGCACCCTCATGTTCATGGCCGGCCACGCAAGATATGGCCCATGGGGCGCAGGCATGCCTTTCGGTGGCCATTTCATGATGGGAGACTACTCGGGCGCCTATGGCCTGGGCGGCTACGGCGCCGGATATGGCTGCGGCATGATGGGTCCGTGGGGTACCCCGATGCCCTATGGGCCCATGGGATGGGGTCATGGAAGGGGCCTGTGCTATCCCGCCTATGGCCGGCTGGATCTCACGCCGCAACAGAGGGAGCAACTCGACCGGCTTCAGCTGGGTCTATTCCAGCAGGAGGCGACGCTGGCCACGCAGATGTACGAGCCCGATGCCCAGCTTCGGAAGATGTACGCGGCGGGAACTTCGGATGCCGCGGCCCTGGACCCCGTGTTCGCCAAGATCGCCGGCATCCAGCGCCAGGTGTTCCAGGCAAGGCTCGCCGCGAAAATCCGCTTTGAAGCGCTCCTGACGCCTGAGCAAAGACAGCGCCTGAAAGAATTGCCGCAGGAAACGGGAACACCGACGCCGTGGTGACCGGCAGCGTCGTCTACACCTGTCCCATGCACCCCGAGGTGCGTCAGGCGCAGCCGGGCTCGTGCCCGAAATGCGGGATGACGCTTGAGCCCGTCCAAGCGACCGCTTCGGCAAGCAGGATCGAATACGTTTGCCCCATGCACCCGCAGATCGTGCGCGATGCCCCGGGGACGTGCCCCCTATGCGGCATGGCGCTGGAACCGCGCACCGTCACCCTTGAAGAAGAGGAGAATCCCGAGCTGCGTGACATGTCGCGCCGCTTTTGGGTCAGCATCGGTCTGGCCGTTCCCGTATTCATCGTCGCGATGGCGGCGGAGTTTTGGCCGGCGGCCGTGGCGCAGTGGATTCCTCCCCGTCTGCAGCAGTGGATCGAGTTGGTGCTGGCGACCCCCGTGGTGCTCTGGGGCGGCTGGCCCTTCTTCGTGCGCGGCTGGCGCTCCGTGGCGACCTGGAGCCCGAATATGTTCACGCTCATCGCACTGGGCATAGGCATCGCCTGGGCCTACAGCGTGGCGGGAACGCTTTGGCCCGGCATATTCCCCCTCTCGGTGCGCATGGAATCGGGCGAGGTGCCTGTGTACTTCGAGGCCGCGGCCATCATCACCGCCTTGGTATTGCTGGGGCAGGTGCTGGAGCTGCGCGCACGCTCGCGCACCAATGCCGCCATCAAGCTGCTGCTGGGGCTGGCGCCCAAGACCGCCCGCCTGGTTCGGGACGATGGGGCCGAGGAGGACGTGCCCCTGGAGGGCGTGCGTGTAGGCGACCGCCTGCGTGTGCGCCCCGGGGAGAAGGTGCCGGTGGACGGGCTGGTGCTCGACGGCAGCAGCGCGGTGGACGAATCCATGGTGACTGGCGAACCGCTGCCGGCGACCAAGCGCGCAGGCGACCGGCTCATCGGGGCCACGGTGAACGGCACCGGCAGTTTGGTCATGCGTGCGGAAAAAGTTGGCACGGACACTCTGCTCGCGCAGATCGTGCGGATGGTAGGCGAGGCACAGCGCACACGCGCGCCCATCCAGAAGCTGGCCGACGTCGTTGCCGCCTATTTCGTGCAGGTGGTGGTGGTCATCGCCGTCATCACCTTCATCGCCTGGGGCCTGTGGGGGCCTGAGCCGCGCCTGGCGCACGCGCTGATCAACGCGGTGGCCGTGCTCATCATCGCCTGCCCGTGCGCGCTGGGTCTGGCAACACCGGTGTCCATCATGGTCGGCACGGGCCGCGGTGCAACCATGGGCGTGCTCATCAAGAATGCCGAAGCTCTGGAGGTCATGTGCCGGGTGGACACGCTGGTGGTGGACAAGACCGGCACGCTCACGGAGGGCAAGCCCCGGCTGGTCGGCTTGGAGCCGGCTGCGGGGTTCGATGCGGACACGGTATTGCGCCTTGCCGCGAGCCTGGAGCAGGCGAGCGAGCATCCGCTCGCCGCCGCCATCGTGGCGGGCGCCAAGGCGCGCGGACTGACCCTGAGCCGCCCGGAGGACTTCGAGTCCCGAACCGGGCTGGGCGTGCTCGGGCGTATCGACGGCCGCCGGTTGGCCCTGGGGAATCGCCAGCTCCTGCAAGACCTGGGCTTGCCCGGCGAGGCCCTGGATCCGCGCGCGGAGGCGATGCGCCGGGATGGTCAGACGGTGATGTATCTGGCCATGGACGGCCAACCCGCGGGCCTGATCGGCGTGGCCGACCCCATCAAGCCATCCACCGCGGAGGCGCTGAACGTCTTGCACCAGGAGGGCGTGGAAGTCGTGATGCTGACCGGGGACAGCCGCACGACGGCGGAGGCCGTGGGCCGCAAATTGGGCATAGGCCGGGTGGAGGCCGAAGTACTTCCCGAGCGCAAAGCCGAGGTCGTGAAGCAGTTGCAGGCGGAGGGGCGCAACGTGGCGATGGCAGGCGATGGCATCAACGACGCCCCGGCGCTCGCCCAGGCACAGGTTGGCATCGCCATGGGCACGGGCACCGATGTCGCCATGGAAAGCGCCGGGGTGACCCTGGTCAAGGGCGATCTGCGGGGCATCGCGCGCGCCCGCCGGCTGTCGCGCGCCACCATGCGCAATATCCGGGAGAACCTGTTTTTCGCTTTTATCTACAACGCCCTCGGCATCCCCATCGCCGCCGGCGTGCTGTATCCCGTTTTCGGCCTGCTGCTTTCACCCATCATCGCCGCCGCGGCCATGAGCTTCAGTTCCGTCTCTGTAATCGGCAATGCCCTGCGACTGCGGCATGCCAGTTTGTGAATGCGCGGGCGATCGGGATGGGGCGCGCGCCGCCGCGCCCGGCATCAGAACTCGTTGCGGATGCGCTTGTAACCGCGCACCAGTTCCAGATTGGCCTGGGTGACGCTTTCGGAGAAGTCCGCCACATCGGGCGTGACGCGCTCGATGTTGGCGAGTTCGGCGTCGGAATGGATGTTGCTAGTGGAAGGAATGTAGAAACCCGGCGGCACGGCACAGCCTTCCACCACCGAGTTGTGGCGGATGACGGAGCCGTCACCCACGCTGCAGTTGAACAGCACGGAATTGAAGCCGATGAAGACGCCGTCGCCCACGCGGCAGGGGCCGTGCACGATGGAGCGGTGGGCGATGGAAGTCGATACGCCGATCACCACGCCGCCGCCGGCCTTGCAGTGGATCACCACGCCGTCCTGGATGTTGGAGTTGGCGCCGATGACGATGGGCTCCATGTCGCCGGAGGCATCCACCTCGTCGGCGCGGATCACGGCGTAGGGGCCGATGAAGACGTTTTCGCCGACGATTACCTTGCCGCACAGAATGGCGGTCGGATCGACAAAGGCGGATTCGGCCACCACGGGGACGTGGCCGGAGGGGTTCCTGCGTATCATGCGCTGCCTGGCTGAGAAACGAGTGGGCCAATTGTATGCGCACCGCCCGTCGGAGGAAACCCGCACGCCGCAGGCAGGCAGCGCGGTCAGGCCGGGATGTCCGGCACGAGCTGGGCGCGCAGGTGCTCGATCCGATCTTTGAGCGCAAGCTTTTCCTTCTTCATGCGCTTGAGCACCAATTCGTCGCGGAACTCGGTGGCGAGCAGATGCGCGAGCACCATGTCGAGGTCGCGGTGGCGAGTTTCCAGGGTGGCGATGCGCACGCGCAGGGCGGTTTCTTCGATGGGCTGCATAGGCTCCGGGGCGGGACAAAAACAGCCCTCAGCATAGCCCATGCGCCGCGGCGCTAAAATAATGCCCGACACAACGTCCCGGACCAACCGCATGGAACCAAGCATAGCCCCCACCGACTTTCAGGCCATCCAGCATCGGACCCTGGTGCTGGACGTGCGCCGCAAGGCCGATTACGACGCCAGCACGGAAACGGTGCCGGATGCTTTCTGGAAGGACCCCGAGCAAATCCAGCGCTGGATCGGCGCCCTGCCCAAGACCCACGAAGTCGTGGTGTACTGCGTGCGCGGCGGCGCCATGTCGCAGGACATCGCCGCGCGCCTGCGGGACGAAGGCATCAAGGCGCGCTACATCGTCGGCGGCCTGGAGGGCTACAAAGCTGCAGGCGGCAAACTCGCCGCCAAGGCACGCACCGCTCCGTAGCGCCGTCAGGCGCAGCCGCCGTCCACGCCGCAGCTGGGGCCGCCGCCGGTGTCCGGCAGCTCGCATTCCGAACAAGCCGGATCGGCATCGCGGCCGCCCAGCGTGGCGCTCAGCACTTGACCGACCACGGCATTGGGGCGGTAGGTCGCCAGCCCTTTCAGGCCTGCCTTCCAGGCCGCGGCGTATAGGCCGCGAAAATCCTCGTAAGGATAATCGGCAGCGACATTCACCGTCTTGGAAATGCTCGAGTCGACATAAGGCGCCACCGCCGCCGCCATGGCCAGGTGGTCGGCGGCGGAAATCTCCAGGGCGCTGACAAAGGCCTCCGGCAGAGGCGCCCGCACGCCCGCCAGATGGCGGAACAGCCGGAAGGCGTGGTCTTCCACCGCATAGTCCTGCCAGCCTCCATCCGCGCCGCGCTTGCGACGTCGGTACTGCCAGGCGTAGGGGGGTTCGATGCCGTTGGAGGCATTGTCGGCAAAGGCCAGCGAGATGGAACCGGTGGGCGCGATGGAAAGCAGATGGGAATTGCGCAGACCATCGCGCCGAATGGCGTCCTGCAAATCCTGCGGTAGGCGGCTGGCGAAATTGCCGGGGGAAAAATATGCCGCGGCGTCGAACAGCGGGAACGGCCCCCGCTCGCGCGCCAGCGCCACCGAAGCCCAGTAAGCCGCATCGCGCAGCTCGCGCGCCACGCGCGCGGCGAATTCGCGTCCGGCGACGCTGTCGTAGCGCAGCCCCAACAGGATGAGGGCGTCGCCCAGGCCGGTGAACCCGAGACCGATGCGGCGCTTGGCGCGGGCCTCGCGCTGCTGCTGGGGCAGCGGCCAGGCGCTGGCGTCCAGCACGTTGTCAAGCAGGCGCACTGCCGGCGGCACCAGCTCGCGCAAGGCGGCGAAGTCGAAGGCAGCCCGCGTGCCGAAAGGGTCGCGCACCAGGCGGCTGAGATCAAGCGAGCCCAGACAGCAGCAGCCATAGGCCGGAAGCGGCTGCTCGGCGCAGGGGTTGGTGGCTTCGATGGTTTCGCAATAGCGCAGGTTGTTGTCACGGTTGATGCGGTCGAGGAACAGCACGCCCGGCTCGGCATGATCATAGGTGGCGGCCATGATCTCGTCCCACAGCGCACGGGCACGCACGCTGCGGTACACCCATAGGCCGTCGGCGCGGCGGCGGGCGCCTGCCGCCTTCTGCGCCGGGCCCGGTTCGGCGCGATGCACCAGTTCCACGAGGGTGTCGTCTTCCATCGCCTGCATGAAGACATCGGTGACGCCGATGGAAAAATTGAAATTGGCGAAGCCGCCGCCGTCCTTGGCATGGATGAAATCGGCGATGTCCGGATGGTCGCAGCGCAGCACCGCCATCTGCGCGCCGCGCCGGTTGCCGGCCGCCTCCACCGTCTCGCACGAGGCGTCGAACACGCGCATGTAGGAGAGCGGCCCGCTGGCCAGCGCCTGGATGCCACGCACCCACGCGCCGCGCGGGCGGATGGGGGAGAAATCGTAGCCTACACCGCCGCCGCGGCGCATGGTTTCGGCGGCTTCCTTGAGCGCGGCGTAGATGCCCGGCCGCCCGTCCTCTTCCTGGGAAATGGAGTCGCCCACCGGCTGCACAAAACAGTTGATGAGGGTGGCCTCGCGTTCCGTGCCGGCGGTGGCCTCGATGCGCCCGGCCGGGATAAACCCCGCCGCCATGGCGACGCAGAAACGTTCCTCCCAGTGCGCCCGTGCCGCAGCCGGCTCCACGGCGGCCAGCGCACGCGCCACGCGGCGCTGCACCTGGGCGGGCGAACGCTCGTCACCCCAGGCATATTTTTCTTGCAGCACGGCCAGGGAGATGTCCTGCGCGGGCAGGGCAAAGGGGCGGTTCATGCGCCCAGTATAGCCAGCGGCCGCCCCAATGCCGCGCCTTCCCTGAAT
>JAJZSR010000119.1 GCA_021849595.1 Pseudomonadota bacterium
GCGTATTTCACCACAGACGGAAGCCGACCGCCTTGGGCGACAATGACGCACCGCACGAGAGCCTCGCCATGTTCGACATCGTCCTTTATCAGCCGGAAATCCCGCCCAACACCGGCAACATCATCCGTCTGGCCGCCAATACCGGTTGCCGCCTGCATCTGGTCAGGCCCCTGGGCTTCCGCCTGGACGAAAAATCCCTGCGCCGCGCCGGGCTGGATTATCACGAATTCGCGCAGGTCCAGGTGCACGAATCCTGGCCGGCGGTGCGGGCCGCCCTGGCCGGACATCCCTGGTGGTGCTACACCACCCGGGCCGCTCGGCATTACGACGAGGCCGCTTATGCCCCCGGTGACGTGCTGCTGTTCGGCGCCGAAACGCGCGGCCTGCCGCCGCACGTCCATGCCGAGTTCGCGCCCGAGGCCCGGCTGCGCCTGCCCATGCGGCCGGCTTCGCGCAGTCTCAACCTCTCCAATACCGTGGCGGTGGCGGTATACGAGGCTTGGCGCCAACAGCGCTTCCAATAACACCGCCCCGGCCTATAGTGAGACTGCCGCCCCAAGGGATGGGGGTGGACTGACGGCCGGGAGAAAATCATGGACACAGTGCAGGAAGAGAACACCGCCAGCCTGGAAAGCGCGAGCCGGCGGCTGATGGACGATCTGGCAAAAACGCGCGCCAAACTGCAGGAGATGCTTAAGTCGGGCAAGTCGGAAACCACCTCCGAGTTGAGCCTGCTGCTCGCGGACGTGGAAGAACTGGCCAGGGCGGCGCGCGGCGAAGAGCGGCGCCTCGAACATGGCCTGCGCGAGCGCATCGACCACCTGCGCGACGCGCTCGGCGAGTATGGCCGCAGCGTGGCCGCGCACACGCGCGAGACGGTGCACAAGACCGAAAACTACGTGCGCGAAGAGCCCTGGAAGTCGGTCGGCATCGCCGCCGCGCTGGGCATTATCATCGGCTTCCTGTTGGGAAGGCGCTGAGGTTTGGCCGCCCCCCGCTCCGGCTGGCGCTGCTGCAACGGGACGTTCGCCGAACTGTTCAGGCTGGTTCTGCGCTTTCTGCGCATCCGCCGCACGGCGCGGCTAGCGTTGGAATACGCCGGCACCAGTGCCGCCCTTTTTCAGGCCGAACTGGCCGAGGAAGGCCGCCGCCTCGCGCGGCTGGCGCTGGCGGCGGCGCTGGGCTTGTTCTTTTTGTTCCTGACTTTGCTGTTCACCGAACTGCTGATCCTGGCCCTGGCCTGGGACGGGCCGCAGCGCCTTGCGGTGGGGCTGGGCCTGGCTGGCTTCGACTTCGCGATCCTGCTCGCCCTGGCGCTGTGGGCCTGGCGGCTCGCGCGCCTTAAGGCGCGGCGTTTCCGCCACAGTCGGGCGGAATGGCAGCGCAACCTGGAATGGGTCAGGCAGAAGCTGTCGTAGCCAAGCGCAAAATGAGTGCGATCAGGCCCCACACGCCGAAGGCCGCCACCATCAGCCCGGCACCGCGGCGCACCCAGAGATTCTGCATGAAGGGCTTGAGGCTGGCGGCAAACACGCCCATGCCCAGCAGATTGGGCAAGGTGCCCAGGCCGAAGGCCAGCATGAGCGCCGCACCGCCCGCGGCGCCGCCGGCGGCCAGCGTGGAGATGAGCACCGAATAGACCAGCCCGCACGGCAGCCAGCCCCACACCGCGCCGGCGAGCAACGCCTGCGGCAGAGTGCGCACCGGCAGCAGACGTGCGAACAGCGGTTGCAGGCGCCGCCACAGCGCGCCGCCGGCGCGCTCGAACACCAGCACCCAGGACGACCAGCCGGCGAGATACAACCCCAGCAGGATGAGGACAAACTGCGCCAGCACGTAGAGCCCGTTCTGCATCTGCGCCAGGCCGGTGAGCGAAAGGCTGCGGCCCAGCGCGCCACCCAGGGCGCCGATGAAGGTGTAGCTGGTGATGCGGCCCAGATTGTAGGCGAGATGGAAACTGAAGGCGGGCGGTCTGCCGTCGCGGCGCAGCGAAAACGCCGTGACGATGCCGCCGCACATGCCCACGCAATGCACCCCGCCCAGCAGGCCCACGAGGAAGGCCGGCAACAAGCCGAAGTCGGCCATCACGCCTGCGCCAGTTGGCGGATACCGCGGCGCATCCACCACACCATGACCAGCCCCGGCACGCCCGCCGCTACGGAAAACACGAAGAAAGCCGGCCAGCCGATGGACTGCGACAGCACGCCCGACAAGGGGCTCACGTAGATGCGCCCTACCGCCGCGAAGGCCGACAGCAGCGCATAGTGCGTGGCGGTGTAGCGGTGATTGCACAAGCCCATGAGCAGCGCCACGAAGGCCGCCGTGCCCATGCCGCCGGTGAGGTTCTCGGCAGCGATGGCGAAGAGCAGCATGAGGTCTATGGGCGTGGGCGTGTCCAGATGCACGATGCCCAGGTTGAAGGCCGGCAGCACGACGTCTCCCCAGGCGCCCTTGCCCGACACGGCCAAGAGCCAGAAGCCGAAGTTGGACACCAACTGCAGCACGCCGAACGCGAGCAGGGCGCGGTCCAGGCGTAGGCGCAGCATCACCGCGCCGGCGACGAGCGCGCCGACGATGGTGAGCCACAGGCCGATGAGCTTGTTGACGATGCCCACCTCCGCCTGCGTGTAGGCCATGCCCTTGATGAGGAAGGGCGTGGTGAGGCTGCCGGCGAAAGCGTCGCCCAGCTTGTAGAGCACGATGAGGGCGAGAAAGGCCCATGCCCCCTCGCGGCTGAAATAGCTTGCGAGCGACTGCGTGAAAGTCTCGAACCCCGCCTTGCGCGCCGCCCAATAGCCCAGTGGCAGTGCCCCCAGGATGGACGCCAGTACGAACAGCAGTTCCACCCACGGATCGCCGCTGTCCGGGTCGAAGCCAAGAACCATGAGCGCCAAGCGCGCCAGCCAGGCCCCCGCTGCCACCCCAGCGAGCAGGGCGACAAAACCGCGCAGTTCCCGCACCGCATGGCCCGGCGCCGGCTTGGGCGCGCCAGTGAGCGACGGCAGCAGGAGGAAAGACACGCCCGCGGCGGCCAGCATGAGGCCCGCCATCACGCCGTACACCTTGGGCCAACTGCCCCATTCCTGCGCCCAGATGAAAGCCACGCCGCCCGACACGATCATCGCCAGGCGGTAGCCGAACACCGCGAGTGACGAGCCCAGGCCGCGCTCCTGCGCCGCCAGCACGTCGGTGCGATAGGCGTCGATGACGATGTCCTGCGAGGCGGAAAGAAACGCCACGCTCACCCCAATAGCGGCGAACAGTGCCGGCTGCGCAACCGGATTGAGTCCGCTCATGAGCAGCAGCACGCCCGCCAGGCTCAACTGGGTCAATACCAGCCAGCCGCGCCGCCGCCCCAGCCAGGGTGGCTCAAAGCGGTCCATGAGCGGCGCCCAGAGAAACTTGAAGGTATAGGGCACGCCCACCAAGCCCAGGAAGCCGATGGTGGCGAGGTTCACGCCCGACACCGTGAGCCAGGCCTGCATGGCCTGCCCCGTGAGCGCCAGCGGCAGGCCCGAGGCAAAACCGAGGAACAATACCGCGGCCAGGCGATGGGCGCGGGCTAGCGGGGCAGGCAGAGCGGGAAACAGTGCAGACATGAAGAGCGCCATTCTACGCGAGCGCAAACCAAGGCCGGCGCGCTCCGGGAAAGCCGCATCTCAGACAAGAGCCGCCCCTCAGGGGAAGGTCAGCGGACGGGGCGCTGCGGCGCTGGAAAGGGGTGGCGGCCATCTGTCAAATCGAAGTGATAAGATGCGGCCCATGACCCAGCGTCTGACAAAGGCCACCGTTTTCGATCAGCCCGCCTACCCGGCCAACGAGGCCGCCTATATGCTCAACCTCCCCCTGGCGACCGTCAAAGCCTGGGGCTTTGGGCAAGTCTATCGGGGCGGTGATGGCAAAACCAAGCGTTTCCAAGCCGTCATTCAGGCAGCCGACACTCACGACAAACTGCTCTCTTTCGCCAACCTGTGCGAACTGCATGTCCTCGCGGCCATTCGACGGATTCATGGGGTGCGGCTGCGCAAAGTGCGAGATGCCGTTGAATATGTGCGCGACCGGTTAGGGGCCGACAGGCCGCTCATTGATCGTGAGTTTAAGACGAACGGCATCGACTTGTTCGTAGAGCAGGCCACTAAGCTGCTGAATGTGTCACAGCAAGGCCAGGAAGCGTTGCGCGGGGAGTTCGAGCATGCACTGGCGCGCATCGAACGAGACGGCCGAGGCAACCCCGTCAGGCTGTTCCCATTTAGCCGCAGCTCTGGCCAGACCGCCGAACAGCCCAAGGCCGTTGTGATTGACCCTGGGCTGTCATTTGGGCGTCTGGTTCTGACCAAGGTAGCGGTACCGACCGAGATTATTTTCGACCGCTTCCAGGCGGGCGACTCGCTGAAAGACATGGCGGAAGACTACGGCGTTGGCGAAAAAGAAATCGAAGAAGCCCTCCGCTTCGAGCAGCGCCGCGCCGCCTGAGCGCCGCGCGATCCAGGCTCGCTTATTTCACGCGTTGCAACAGCTTCCGCTCGAAATCACCGGAAGCGTCCAGGGACGCGATCATGTCATTGGCGGCATTCATAAGGCGATTTAGGTCACGCGGGGGGATGTCCGATGCATTCTGAAAAACAATCATCGAGTTGAAATCAACGCCAGCCGCAATCAGATGTTGCAAGATGATGGTCGCCAGACGCGCCTTGTCCCGATTGGGAACGCCAAACAGATATACAGGCGACGTGCCACCCTCAATAAAATAGTCCACCGGATAGTCACCGGCACTCGCCACACCGGGCACAATATAGCCTTCGTGGATGCGTTCGGCATCGACGTAGCTGCGCAGTTTCTCCCGCAAGTCCTCATAGAAAGTGCTCTCCACCCGCACCCGGTTAAGAAAAGTCAGGTCATGCAGGCGCGTCAGGGCTTGCCCGAAGCGGAAAAGCCCGGTACCTAGGCCATTGGCGGGGATATCGATATAAAATTCCCCGCCCTCCTCGGCCAGATCCATTTCCGATAGAACCTGATTGAATACCTTGCCCCGCGTTCCCTCGCGAAACTTGTCGATATCGTTTTCATAACTCAAATGCAGGAGGGTTCCACCCATGTCGGTAATGCGAAACCCTCCTGCGGGAAGCTGTTTGAGATAAATGGAATACGCATCGCCATCGGCAAAAGCGAAAGGCGTCGAGACAAAAAGAAGTCCCTCGCCCCGTTCGACGACGTTCACGTCAGCGCAAAGGGTCGAACACAGCGTCTTCCTGATTTCCTCGATATTCATCATTCAAACAAATCCGCTTCTTCCGCCTGGGTATTCAAACCGGAAATATTGCAGCGCTTTACCAGACAATGGAGCGCGCCGTTCAGCGTCTTGTACTCTCCGCTCCGCTCGGCAAAGCCTTCATCCTTTTTCCCGGCGGCAAGATAGCGCTCCGTGGCACGGTGGATATGGCAAACAAACTCGAACCGATCGCCTTCAATCGAGTTGGAATGCGGATGGCTCGGGCCGTTGAAACGGATAAGGGTCACATCCTCCCCACTCTTGGGCAACCATCGCAAGCCCGCTGAAAAGCTCTCCGGCAATACCGTGCTTTGCCGAACGAACAAAGCGAACTCATGCTTTCCGTCGCCACTTGTCAGTCGATAGTCTTTGCGGAGATGTTTTCCCTCTGTGCGGAACTTGGCGCCTGAGTTCCCGACATGCTTGGATATGCTCAGTAGGGCTTCGATATCCTCATCGGTCAATACAGTAGTCGCCATGAGTGGCCACAACCCGGAAGTTTCGGACAATCCGGATTATGACAAAGCTACCAGGGATAGGTG
The DNA here is from genome assembly GCA_021849595.1 of Pseudomonadota bacterium. Lineage (GTDB taxonomy): Bacteria > Pseudomonadota > Gammaproteobacteria > Burkholderiales > Thiobacillaceae > JAJXXS01. Next base: position 5,812 of record JAJZSR010000119.1, read on the forward strand.
AAGGTCGTTGATCTCGCCGTACCCCGACAACTATGACCGGCCGCGCTTGGCAGGTGTTCCCGCCAGGGGCGCCGTGAGCGCCTGGTAGCGCTCGAACAGGAACGCCACGCGCTCGGCGTCGTTCTTGAAGCTCCTTTTGCCGTAGGCGGCGTCCACCGCGGCGTCGAGCCTGTGGTGGGCGCGTACCAGTGCGGGCGGCATGGCGAGCGGGTCGTAGAGGTCGGCGAGCGTGGCGTCGGGGAAAGCGGCGCGGGCGTCGAGCACAGCCTGGGCGGCGGCTTCGATTTTTTCGCGCTGGGTGTCGCCGGGGGAATCGGGCCAGGGGAAGTTGTTGTAGACGATGCCTGCCGAGTAGCGGTAGCGGCTTTCAAGCCGGCCCGCGACATAGCGTATCCAAGCATTGTGCATGGTGGAAGACAGCACGCCGAAGTGGTAGAGGGTCGCGTTCGGCGCAATTTTCACCAGATTGCTGCAAAGGGTATCTGGTGACTCGAAGCCAAAGGGAACAAACTGCCGCCGTTCGGATGACACCTCGGGCAAGATCAGATACGTGCTTCGCGGCATATTCTCCACATGGAACCGCGTCGGCGTGTCCGCCAGCTTACGTGTGGGCGCGCTCTTGCTGGCCAGCCGATACTGCCTGACCGCCTCTACCCGCGCCATCGCCTCCGGCATCTGACGCAACTCATTGGGCGGACAATCGCCCAGCCATAGGCACCAGCGTTCATAGCCGTTGAGGAATTCATCCGCGCCCAGCCAGCGGCGGAAATACTGGGTGGCCCTTGGTTCGTGCTTCAGGAATACGTCGCGCTCTTCGGTGGTGAACAGGTAGTTGCCGTCATCGATGGGCTTGTTGCCGATGCCGATCTCCGGCACATCGCAGATGGGGGTAGAACGCCGCACCAGCACCACATCCGGCGCATCCACCAGATAAGGATTGATGTTGGCCGCGCTCACCGCGTGCGACTCGCCCTTGATGTCCTCGTATTCGAAGATCGTTTTGCCGGCCACCTCGAACGCACCGAAACCGATGATGACGCAGTGCACCGCGGCCATGCCGCGCGCCTCGTTGCTCCACTGGAAGGTGCGGTGGGCGAAGTGGATGTGCATGCCCTGGGCCAGCAGGCAGCCCCACAGCACGCCGATCTGTTCGCCCTGGGTGATGGAGTTGGTGGAGACGAAGGCGCAGCGGGTTGATGAGCCAACGATATAGCGCGCCGCTTTCACGTACCAAGCAGCCACGAAATCAAGCAGGCCGCCGCCATGGATGCCCTGGAACACGCGGCGCGCATCCTCGCGCTGCTCGTCGCTCATGAACTTGGCGCCCACGAACGGCGGATTGCCAAACACATAGCTCGCCCGCTCGGCCGGCAGCACGTCGTTCCAGTCGAGCGTGAGCGCGTTGCCGTGCACGATGTGTGGGCTGGTCTTGAGCGGGATGCGGGCGAAGTACATGCCGAATTCTTCGCTCACGCGCACATTCATCTGGTGGTCCATGAGCCACAGCGCGACCTGGGCGATCTGGGCGGGAAACTCCTCGATCTCGATGCCGTGGAACTGGTCTACGTCGAGCTGGATTTCTTGGTGGATGTCGAGAAAGCGCGAACCCTGCTCCTGGTGCACGGTGCGCAGCACTTCCAGCTCCAGCGTCCGCAGTTCGCGGTAGGCGATGACGAGAAAGTTGCCGCAGCCGCAGGCGGGGTCGAAAAAGGTGAGCGAGCGCAGCTTCTTGTGGAACTCGAACAAGCGGTTGCGGTTGTTTTTCACGCGCTCGAACTCGGCCCACAGCTCATCGAGGAACAGCGGCTTGATGAGCTTGAGGATGTTTTCCTCGCTGGTGTAGTGGGCGCCTAGGTTGCGCCGCGCGCGGTCGTCCATGATGCTCTGGAACAGCGCGCCGAAGATGGCCGGCGAGATGGCGCTCCAGTCGAGCGCGGTGCAGTCGAGCAGCGCTTCGCGCATGGCGGCGTCGAAAGCGGCGATGGGCAGGGTTTCCGC
>JAJZSR010000120.1 GCA_021849595.1 Pseudomonadota bacterium
GCACGGATTCCAGGCTGTCGCGCCTGTTTGCCAACAAGGTCATCAAGATTTATCCCGCCTTCCGGGATTTCTTCGGCATGGAAGACACCATCGAGCAGATCGTGTCCTACTTCCGCCATGCCGCGCAGGGACTGGAAGAGAAAAAACAGGTGCTCTATCTGCTGGGCCCGGTGGGCGGCGGCAAGTCTTCGCTGGCGGAAAAGCTCAAGCACCTCATGGAGAAGGCGCCCTTCTACGCCGTCAAGGGCTCACCGGTGAACGATTCGCCCCTGGCGCTCTTTTCCTCCGACGAGGACGGCGACATCCTGGAGCAGCAATACGGCATCCCGCGCCGCTACCTGGGCCGCGTGCTCTCGCCCTGGGCGGTCAAGCGCCTGCATGACTTCAACGGCGACATCACCAAATTCCGGGTGGTCAAGCGCTGGCCTTCGGTGCTGGGCCAGGTGGCCATCTCCAAGACCGAGCCGGGCGACGAGAACAACCAGGACATTTCCTCCCTGGTGGGCAAGGTCGATATCCGCAAGCTGGAGAAATTCTCCCAGGACGACGTGGACGCCTACAGCTTCTCCGGCGGCCTCTCCCTGGCCAACCAAGGCCTGATGGAGTTCGTGGAGATGTTCAAGGCCCCCATCAAGGTGCTGCACCCCCTGCTCACCGCCACCCAGGAAGGCAACTACAAGGGCACCGAGGGTTTCGGCGCCATCCCCTTCGACGGTGTGGTGCTGGCGCACAGCAACGAATCGGAATGGCAGGCGTTCAAGAACAACAAGAACAACGAAGCCTTCCTGGACCGCATTTATATCGTCAAGGTGCCCTACTGCCTGCGCATGTCGGACGAAGTAAAAATCTACCAGAAGCTGCTCAAGGGCAGTTCGTTGTCGGAAGCGCCCTGTGCACCGGGAACGCTGGAGATGCTGGCGCAATTTTCCGTGCTCACCCGCCTCAAGGAGCCCGAGAACTCCAGCATCTACTCGAAGATGCGCGTCTATGACGGGGAAAATCTCAAGGACACCGATCCCAAGGCCAAGTCCTATCAGGAATACCGGGACTTCGCGGGAGTGGACGAAGGCATGACGGGCATTTCCACGCGCTTTGCCTTCAAGATCCTCTCGCGCGTGTTCAATTTCGACCACGCCGAAGTGGCGGCCAATCCGGTGCACCTACTCTACGTGCTGGAGCAGCAGATCGAGCAGGAGCAGTTTCCCCCGGAAACCGAGCAGCGCTATGTGGCCTATCTCAAGGAATATCTGGCGCCGCGCTACGCCGAATTCATCGAGAAGGAGCTGCAGACCGCCTACCTGGAATCCTATTCCGAATACGGTCAGAACATCTTCGATCGCTACGTGACCTATGCCGACATGTGGATCCAGGATCAAGAGTACCGCGATCCGGACACCGGCGAGATCCTCGACCGCGCCCAGCTCAACGCCGAACTGGAGAAGATCGAGAAGCCTGCCGGCATCGCCAATCCCAAGGACTTCCGCCACGAGGTGGTCAACTTCGTGCTGCGCGCGCGCGCCCACAATGCCGGCAAGAACCCCGCCTGGACCAGCTACGAGAAGCTGCGCGCCGTGATCGAGAAACGCATGTTCTCCAGCACCGAAGAGCTGCTGCCGGTCATTTCCTTCAACGCCAAGGCTTCCAGCGACGAGCAGAAGAAACACCACCAATTCGTGGAGCGCATGGTCAGCAAGGGCTACACTGAAAAACAGGTGCGGCTGCTTGCGGAATGGTATCTGCGGGCCCGCAAGGCTTCCTGAGGAGCAGCATTGAACCACCTCATCGATCGACGCCTGTCCGGCAAGAACAAAAGCGCCGTCAACCGGCAGCGCTTCCTGCGCCGCTTCAAAGCGCAGATCCGCCGTGCCGCGGCGGATGCCGTGTCCGGGCGCAAGGTGTCCGACCTGGAGCGGGGGGAGAAGATATCCATCCCCGCCAAGGATCTGAACGAGCCGCAGTTCCACCACGGATCTGGCGGGCGGCGCAACGTCGTGCACCCCGGCAACAAGGATTTCGTGACCGGCGACCAGGTCGACCGCCCGCCCTCCGGCAGCGGCCAGGGCTCCAGCGCCTCGCAGGACGGCGAGGGCATGGACGAGTTTGTGTTCGAGCTGTCGCGCGAAGAGTTCATGAATTTCTTCTTTGAAGACCTCGCCCTGCCCGACTTGGTGAAGAAACAGCTCTCCGCGACTCCGGAGATCAAGCGCGTGCGCGCCGGCTTCGTTAGCGAAGGCAATCCGGCCAACCTCAACGTGGTGCGCTCCATGAAGACCGCCCTCGGGCGCCGTCTGGCCATGTCGGCCGGGCCGCGCGAAGCGCTGCGCGAGGCGGAAGAGTCCCTGGCCGAGCTGACCGCGCGCGGCGAAGCCGACAGCGAGGCCGCGACGCTGCTGCGCGAGGAAATCGCCGCCCTCCGGACACGCATCGCCGCCGTGCCTTTCATCGACGCCTACGACCTGCGTTATACCAACCGCATCGACCAGGCCCAGCCGTCCACCCGCGCGGTGATGTTTTGCCTGATGGATGTCTCCGGCTCCATGGACGAAGAACGCAAGAACATCGCCAAGCGCTTCTTCATGCTGCTGTATCTGTTCTTAACGCGCAACTACGAGCGCATCGACGTGGTGTTCATCCGCCACCACACCGTCGCCATGGAAGTGAGCGAGGATGAATTCTTCCATTCGCGCGAATCGGGCGGCACGGTCGTGTCCAGCGCGCTGGAGCTCATGCTGGACGTCATCCGGGAGCGTTACCCCTCGGGCAGTTGGAACATCTATGCCGCCCAGGCCTCCGACGGCGACAACTGGCACGACGACTCGCCGCGCTGCCGGGAACTGCTGCAGGGCGCCATCCTGCCTCTGGTACAGTATTACGCCTATGTCGAAATCAAGGCCGAGCAGCCGCAAAGCCTGTGGCAGGAGTACGAGCAGATCGCCGACCCCGGCTTCGCCATGCGTCGCATCCTCGACCTTCCGGACATCTACCCGGTATTCCGCGACCTGTTCAAGAAAAAGGCGGCGGCATGAGCGGTTACATTTCCGAAGGCTCGGAATGGACCTTCGAGTTGCTGCAGCGCTATGATGAAGAAATTGCCCGCGTGGCGGAATCCTACGGCCTGGACACCTATCCGAATCAGATCGAGGTCATCACCTCAGAGCAGATGATCGACGCCTATTCCTCGGTAGGCATGCCGGTGGGCTACCACCACTGGTCGTTCGGCAAACAATTCATGGCCACGCAGCAGAACTACCAGCGCGGGCAGATGGGGCTGGCCTACGAGATCGTCATCAACTCCAACCCCTGCATCGCCTACCTCATGGAGGAGAACACTCTGCCCATGCAGGCGCTGGTCATCGCCCATGCCTCGTATGGACACAACTCGTTCTTCAAGGGCAATTACCTGTTCCGCAGTTGGACGGATGCCGAGGGCATTCTCGACTACCTGGTCTTTGCGCGCAATTACGTCGCCGAATGCGAGGAGCGCCACGGCGTGGAGGCGGTGGAGGAAATCCTCGACTCCTGCCACGCCCTCATGAGCCACGGCGTGGACCGCTACAAGCGTCCGGCCCGGCTGTCCATGGCCAAGGAGCAGGCCCGCCAGAAGGAGCGGGAAGACTATCTCCAGTCGCAGGTCAACGCCCTGTGGCGCACCCTGCCGACGCGCCCGGAGAAAGAATCGGCCGAGCGGCTGGAGCGCTTCCCCCCCGAGCCGCAGGAGAATCTGCTTTACTTCATCGAGAAAAACGCGCCGCGGCTGGCGCCCTGGCAGCGCGAAATCGTGCGCATCGTGCGCAAGATCGCGCAGTACTTCTACCCCCAGCGCCAGACCCAGGTGATGAACGAAGGCTGGGCTACGTTCTGGCATTACACTCTACTGCACGCACTGTACGAGCAAGGCAAGGTCAACGACGGCTTCATGTTGGAATTCCTGCAAAGCCACAGCAACGTCATTTACCAGCCGCCCTTCCATCACCGCGCCTACGGCGGCATCAACCCTTACGCCCTGGGCTTCGCCATGTACCGCGACCTGCGCCGCGTCTGCGAAGCGCCGGACGAGGAAGACCGCCGCTGGTTCCCGGACATCGCCGGCAGCGACTGGCTAAAGACTCTCGACTACGCGATGCGCAACTACAAGGACGAAAGCTTCGTCGCGCAATTCCTGTCGCCCCGGCTGATGCGCGAAATACGCCTGTTCAGCGTGCTGGACGACGACGAGCAGGACAAGCTGGAAATCTCCGCCATCCACGACGAAAGCGGTTTCCGCCAGGTGCGCCAGTTGCTCGCCGATCAGTACAACCTGGGCCAGCGCGAGCCCAACATCCAGGTCTGGAACGTCGACATCTACGGCGACCGCACCCTTACGCTGCGCCATTTCATGCACAACCGGCGGCCGCTGGGCGACAGTACGGAGGAGATGCTCAAACACGTCGCGCGCTTGTGGGGCTACGGCGTGCGCCTGGAGTCGGTGGACGAAAACGGCCGGGTGGCGCACACGGCAAGCTGCCAGATAAAGCCTGCCTGAACGGCCGGTTTATTGATCCGAAACGGAGGAACTTGAACAGCACGAAAGAGGCGGATTCTTCTGACGGGGCTCGAAAGCCATGCCGTTATTCGGATCAATAACAACTAAACCTCGGGGATTATTGATGGGAAATTCAAGGGCTTGAATTTCCCATCAATATTTTGTCGTCGCGGTGCCGGGAAGCAGCGCGCGGGCCTGCTGCTGCATGGCCCGCACCTGATCGGGCGACAGCTGCCACACCACCGCGTCACGCGCCTTGGCCGCCTGTTCCAGGCCCTGGGCCGCAGCCACGTTGTACCAGAGGTAGGCGTCGGGCTTGCTGATGGCGGTGCCGGTGCCGAACTGATAAAGCTGGCCGAGCTGGTATTGGGCCGGCGCGTAGCCCTGGTGGGCGGCCTTGGACATCCATTTGAAGGCGGATTGATAGTCCTGCACCACCCCGCGCCCCCCCAGCAGCGTCATGGCGTACTGGAACTCGGCCTCGGCACCCCCTTGGGCCGCCGCTTTTTCCAGCCACTGGCCGGCGGCGCGGTCGTTGCGGATCACGCCATCCCCCTCCTGGTAGCGTACCGCCACTTCCAGTTGGGCAGCGGCATCACCCGCCCGCGCGCGGGCCAGAAGCTTGGGAAAGCCCGACTGATCTCCCGCCGCGTTGTCGTGCGCCGGCCGCGCCAGCAGCCAGACCCCGATCCCCACGAGCAACAGCAGCGAAACCGACACGGCAGCTTGCAGCGGACGAAAGCGCCAGAATTTGTGCTGGCAATCGCGGCAGCGATAGCCGCGGTGGAAAAAGAACCTGTGCAGCCCCTCGCCCGGCCGCCAGGATGATCTTCGTATTCTGTCGCTATCGCAGACTGGACAGCTAGGCAACTTGCCACCCCTTGTCATCAACGCCCTTCCGCCTCGGACCGCATCCCGGCAGCCGGTGCGCGGAGGCCCCGGGGAGCCCGCTACTTGTTGGCGGCGGGCGCCGCGCCGGCCGCGGGCGCAGTTCCGGGCTCCGGAGCCTTGAACTTGGCGCCGGCGGCATCGGCCATGTAGGCGATGGCGCGCTCGACCTCGATGTCCTGCAGATTGGGATCACCGCCCCGTGCCGGCATCTTGTTGAAGCCGTGCAGCGCATGGTCGATGAGCGTCTGGTAACCCTTGGCGATGCGCGGCGCCCAGGCGGCCTTGTCGCCGAACTTGGGCGCCCCCAGCGCCCCCGCCGTATGGCAGGTGGTACACACCTGATTGAACACCTGCTCGCCCGTCAGCAGCACCCGCGGCGCGCTGGCATCCACTACCGCCAGCTTGGCAAGAGGTTTGATGTTGCTTTCCGCCATTTGGCTTTCTTGGGCTTGGGTAAGCACCCCCAGATGGGTCTCCGCCCGGTCCTTGAGAACCAACTGGTAAATCAGGAAGAAAACGATGGCCGGCGCGATGAGAGCGCCCAGCACGGCGAGAATGACTTCCCGAGGTGTGGTCGGGGAAAGAGTAGCGTGGGTGTCGGCCATGATGTCGCGCGGGCATGTAATATTAAGATTGGCTTGCCATTATAAGAAAAACTTTTCGCCTTGGGGAAGCCGGCCTGGACGGCTTGGGCGGGAACCGCTATGATTCGAGCCTCTTTGCGCCCGTAGCTCAGATGGATAGAGTGTTGGCCTCCGAAGCCAAAGGTCGTGCGTTCGAGTCGCGCCGGGCGCGCCACCCCTCCCCTAAGGGACTGATGCGCAAGAATAATCAGTCCTGTCAGTACGTTACCCCAGCCGAAGTGCTACACAAAGCCGCTACACGGCGACGGGTTCACGTCTGCGGTTTCTGAAAACGGGCGCACTCGGTCGGCGAGAATGGCTGCGCTTATTTGGCCAGTTCCAGCACGCCGTCCCAGTCCGGCGCGGGCGGATGCGCCGCGAAGCGCTTGACCCTGTCGAGGAAAAAACGCGTGGGGCGATCGCCGGCGTCGAGTTCCGCGCAGCCTGCGAAGTGCCCGGCGGCGCCTTCCCAATCGCGCTCACGGTAGCAGCGCCGGCCGGCCTCGAAACGGTCGCGCAGTTGCAGGGTTTTGTCGTCCACTTTGCCCGCAAGCCCCAGCAGTTCGAATACATGGGCCGATTCGGTCTTGCCGGCGACGCGGATGCGGTCCAGGTCGCGAACCTCAATGGCATCGCCGGCCAGGTCCCGGGTGGTCTCGCTGATCAGCAGACGGGTGCCGAAGGCCTTATTGGCGGATTCCAGGCGCGACGCCAGGTTGACCGTGTCGCCGATGACGGTATAGCTCTTGGCCGCCTCCGAGCCGACGCTGCCGGCCGTGACCTCCCCGGTGGCGAGGCCGATGCGGATATTGAAGGCCGGGAGGCCCTTGCGCAGGCCGATGACGTCCGGCAACAAGGCGCGGAACTCCGCCAGCAAGGCGATCTGGTCCAGCGCGGCCTGACAGGCCAGCAGGGCGTGCTCCCGCTCGCCGGTGAAAGGCGGCCCCCAGAACGCCATGATGGCATCGCCGATGTATTTGTCGATGATGCCGCCGTGGTTGCGGATCGCCTTCGACATGTGGGTGAAATAGGCGTTAAGCAGCTTCACCACTGCGTCCGCCGATAACTCTTCGCAAATCGCCGTGAAGCCCTCGATGTCGGAGAAGAATACGGTGGCAAAGCGCTTGTTGCCGACTTCCGAGAAGGCGTGCTCCTCCAGCAGGTCCTTGACGATGCGCGGATCGATGTATTTGCCGAAGGTCTCCTTGATGCTCTCTTTTTCCCTCAATCCGCTGACCATGTAGTTGAAGGTTTCCGCCAACTGCTCGATCTCGTCTGCTGATTTGACCTGGATGGTGATGTTCAGGTCACCGCGTTCCACCGACCTGGCGCCCTTGAGCAGGGCACGCACCGGCTTGAGCACGTTGCGGGTGATCAGGCCCGCGAACACGATGCCGAGCACGGCCGCAGCCAGCGTGATGCCCCAGTTGAGCAGCGTGGTGCCACGTTCCAGGCGACTCGCCTTGGCGGCGGACTGGCGCGTGATGTCGTGCAGCAGGCGGCCGACCCTACTGCTGGCGCGCCCGACCGCGAGCCGGTTGGCGTCCATTTGCTTCTTCAGGATCTCCAGCGCCTGGGGGTCGGCGGTCCGCGACTGCGCGGCAAACTGGTCGACGCTTGCCATCATGGCCGCGCGCGCCTCCGGAATGCGCTGCATTTCGCCCTGCAGCTGCGTGAATTCGCGCACCAGCACGGGATCGTTCAACACATAGGGCAGGCTCAGCGCCTTGTTCACCAGCCCGGTGGCGAGCTGGGTTTCGCGGTCGGCACA
>JAJZSR010000121.1 GCA_021849595.1 Pseudomonadota bacterium
GACTACAAGGTGGCGGTGATTTCCAAAGTGTTCCCCACCCGCTCGCACACGGTGTCGGCCCAGGGCGGCATCACCGCGGCGCTGGCCAACGTCGACGAAGACGACTGGCACTGGCACATGTACGACACCGTGAAAGGCTCGGACTGGCTGGGCGACCAGGATGCCATCGAGTTCATGTGCCGCGAGGCGCCTTCGGCGGTGTACGAACTGGAGCACATGGGCCTGCCGTTCTCGCGCCTGCCCAACGGCAAAATCTACCAGCGCGCCTTCGGCGGCCAGTCGAAGAATTTCGGCGGCGACCAGGCCATCCGCACCTGCGCGGCGGCCGACCGCACCGGCCATGCGCTGCTGCACACCCTGTACCAGCGCAACCTGGCGGCGCGCACCCAGTTCTTCGACGAATACTTTTCCCTCGACCTGCTGCGCGATGCGGAAGGCTATGTGCTGGGCGTCGTGGCGCTGTGTATCGCCACCGGCGAGCCCTGGCTGTTCGAGGCGCGCACCACGCTGCTGGCCACTGGCGGCGCCGGGCGCATCTACTGGAACACCAGCAACGCGCTCATCAACACCGGGGACGGCCTGGGCATGGTGCTGCGTGCTGGGCTGCCGTTGCAGGACATGGAGTTCTGGCAGTTCCATCCCACCGGGATTGCGGGCGTGGGCTGCCTCATCACCGAAGGCGTGCGCGGCGAAGGCGGCTATCTCCTGAACAACGCGGGAGAGCGCTTCATGGAACGCTACGCCCCGCATGCCAAGGACTTGGCCAGCCGCGACGTGGTATCGCGCGCCATTGCCACCGAGATCCATGAGGGACGCGGCTGCGGGCCGCAGGGCGATTACGTGCTCGCCAAGCTGGACCATCTAGGAGAAAAGCTCATCGCCGAGAAGCTGCCCGGCATCCGCGAGCTGGCCATCCGCTTCGCCGGCGTGGACCCCGCGCGCGCGCTCGTTCCGGTGGCGCCCACGGTGCACTACATGATGGGCGGCATCCCCACCAATCTGCACGGCCAGGTGGTGGCGCCTGTGCGCTTCGGCCCGGAAGAGCCGGTGCCGGGCTTCTATGCCGTAGGAGAATGCGCCTGCGTGTCGGTGCACGGCGCCAATCGCCTGGGCGGCAATTCGCTGCTGGACCTGGTGGTGTTCGGGCGCGCGGCCGGTCGCCATATGATCGAAACGCTGCGCGAAGTCCCTTATGCCCGGCCGCTGCCGGCGGACGCCGCGGAGGCGGCCCGTGTGCGTCTGGCACGCTGGGAGCGGCCCGCCGGCAGCGAGCGCGTGGCTGCGCTCTGCGACGAGTTGCGCCGTACGATGCAGCGCTATTGCGGCGTGTACCGCACGCAGGCGGTGCTCAAGGAGGGGCTCAAGGCGCTCGATGCCTTAGAGGCGCGCCTGCAGGAGGCTGGCCTCGCCGATCAGAGCTGCGTGTTCAATACCGCCCGCGTGGAGGCCCTGGAATTGGAGAATCTCATGCTCACCGCCCGCGCTACCCTGGTGTCCGCGCTGGCACGCGAGGAGTCGCGCGGGGCGCATGCGCGCGAGGATTTTCCGGCGCGCGACGACGACCATTGGCTCAGGCATACGCTTTATTGGCGCGGCGGCGACCAACTGGACTACAAGCCCGTGCGGCTCAAGCCGCTCACGGTGGAATCCTTTCTGCCGCAGGAGCGGGCTTACTGATGCGCTTTCGTATTTACCGCTTCAATCCGGAGACGGATGCCGAGCCGCGCATGCAGGACGTGACGCTGGATATCGAGCCGGCCGGCCGCATGCTGCTGGACGCGCTCATTGCCCTCAAGGCGCAGGACGAGACCCTGTCTCTGCGCCGCTCCTGCAAGGAAGGCGTATGCGGCTCGGATGCAGTCAATGTGAATGGCCGGAACTGCCTGGCCTGCATCACCCCGCTGGCGGAGCTCAAGGAGCCCATCGAGGTGCGCCCCTTGCCCGGCCTGCCGGTGGTGCGCGATCTGGTGGTGGACATGGAACCGTTTTATCGCCAGTACAAGTCGGTCCAGCCCTGGCTGGTGAACAGCGAGCCCGAGCCCGAGATCGAGCGCCTGCAAAGTCCGCGGGAACGCGCGCAGTTGGATGGCGTGTACGAGTGCATCCTGTGCGCCTGCTGCACCACCGCCTGCCCGTCCTGGTGGTGGAATCCGGAGCGCTTCGTCGGCCCGGCGGGGCTGCTGCAGGCCTGGCGCTTCATCGCCGACAGCCGCGACGAGGCCATGGCCGAGCGCCTGGACAACCTGGAAGACCCCTACCGCCTGTATCGCTGCCACGGCATCATGAATTGCGTGGCGGTTTGCCCCAAAGGCTTGAATCCGACGGCCGCCATCGGGAAAATCAGGGAAATGCTGGTGAAGCGCCGGGTATGACCATGGCGGGGCAAGAGCGCCGCCGGATTCCCTGGGCCTGCCGGCGCGGCCTGCTGGAGCTGGATTTGTGGCTGGCACCATTGGCGCGCGCGCGCGACGTCCTGCGCACGGAAGAAGTCCCTGCCTGTCTGGAGCTTCTGGCACAGCCCGACCGCGTGCTGCTCGACTGGCTGGAAGGGCGGGCGCGGCCACCGCAGCGATTTGGCCAGCTCATCGAATTCATACGCAAGGGATGTGCTTCATGAAAGAAAACCGCACGGTCACCCTGGATCTCAAGAACGGCCAGCCTCCCATCGAGCTGCCGGTGATGTCCGGCACGCTCGGCACGCCGGTGATCGACGTGCGGGCGCTAGCGCAGCATGGCTATTTCACTTTCGATCCGGGCTTCACCGCCACCGCGAGCTGCGCCTCCAGCATCACCTACATCGACGGCGAGGCAGGCCTGCTGTATCACCGCGGCTATCCCATCGAGCAGTTGGCCTATGAATCCGATTTCATGGAGGTGTCCTACCTGCTGCTGTATGGCGAGTTGCCTACGGCGCAGCAAAAGGTCGATTTCGAACAGGCCATCACCCACCACGGCATGCTGCATGACCAGGTCGTCACCGTGTTCCGCGGGTTCCGCCGCGATGCCCATCCCATGGCGGTGATGATAGGCGTGACCGGTGCGCTTTCGTCCTTTTATCCCGATGCGCACGATGTCTTCGATCCACGCAGCCGGGAGATTTCCGCGCACCGCCTCATCGCCAAGGTCCCCAGCATTGCCGCCTGGGCCTACAAGTACAACATCGGCGAGCCTTTCATCTATCCGCAGAACCGCATGGCCTATGCAGAGAATTTTCTCCACATGTTGCACGCGACGCCATGCGAACCCTATGAAGTCAAGCCGGTGCTGGCGCGCGCGCTGGACCGCATCTTCATCCTGCATGCCGACCACGAGCAGAACGCCTCCACCTCGACCGTGCGCCTGGCTGGCTCCAGCGGCGCCACGCCTTTCGCCTGCGTGGCGGCTGGCATGGCTTCGCTTTGGGGGCCCCTGCACGGAGGTGCCAACGAAGCGGTGCTGAAGATGCTGGAAGAGATCGACGACGTGAAGAACATCCCCGCCGTCATCCAGCGCGCCAAGGACAAAGCGGACCGCTTCCGCCTCATGGGCTTCGGCCATCGCATCTACAAGAACTTCGATCCGCGCGCCAAGGTCATGCGCGAAACCTGCCATGAAGTGCTGGACGCGCTCGATCTGATGGACGACCCGCAATTCAAGATCGCCATGGAATTGGAGCGCATCGCCTTGCAGGACGACTACTTCATCGCCAAGAAGCTATATCCCAATGTCGATTTCTATTCAGGCATTGTGCTGCGGGCGTTGGGCATACCCTCCAGCATGTTCACCGTGCTGTTCGCGCTGGCGCGCACCGCGGGCTGGGTCGCGCAGTGGAACGAGATGCTGACCGACCCGGCGCACCGCATCGGACGCCCGCGCCAGCAATACACGGGGCCGACGCGGCGCGATTACGTGCCCATGACCAAGCGGGGCGCCTGAAGGGGCGTCGGCGCGTACGCGCAGCATGAAACCGCGTGACTGGGCTGCCAGCGGCGCCCTCTACAGCGGCAACCTGGCCTATCTCGAAGGCCTGGCCCCCGAGGCATTGAAGGACTTGCTCGCGCGGGAATACGCCCGCCCCGCGGGCACCGTGCCGGTGCCGGCCGACACGGCGTTCGGCACCGAGGTGCAAAAACAGATCGGGGTGCTGCGCCTCATCAACGCCTACCGCTTCCTGGGGGTGAGGGAGGCGGAACTCGATCCGCTGCAGCGCTTCGAGCACATCCGGCTGCCGGAACTGAGCCTGTCCCATTACGGGCTGGGGCGGGCGGACCTGGGTACCTTGTTCGACCCCGGCACCCTGGCGGCCGCGCCCATGACGCTGGCCGATATCCTCGACGTGCTGAAGAAAACCTATCGCGGCCACGTCGGTGTCGAATACATGCATATCACCGACCCGGCGCGCAAGCGCTGGGTGCAAAGCCGCCTGGAAGCGGACCGCGGGAATTGCGGCCTGACCGCCGGGGACAAGCGCGGCCTGCTCAAGCGCCTGAGCGATGCCGAAGTCCTGGAGAAGTTTCTGCACACGCGCTATGCCGGGCAGAAGCGTTTTTCCCTGGAAGGCAGCGAAAGCCTCATCCCCTTGCTGGATCATGTCATCCGCCATTGTGCGGCGCAGGGCGCGAAGGAAATCGTCATGGGCATGGCGCACCGGGGACGCATCAACGTGCTCGCCAATGTCCTCGGCCGGCCCTTGGACAGCCTGTTTGCCGAGCCCGCCGAGGGCAACGGCCCGCTCACCGGGGACGTGAAATACCACCAGGGCTTTTCCGCCGACGTGGGCACCCCGTCGGGGCCGGTGCACGTGGCGCTGGCCTTCAATCCCTCGCACCTGGAAATCATTCATCCGGTGGTGCGCGGCTCGGTGCGCGCGCGCCAGGACCGGCGCGGCGACGTGAAGGGTTTTGAAGTCGTGCCCGTGATCCTGCACGGCGACGCGGCGCTGTCCGGCCAGGGCGTGGTGATGGAAAGTCTCAACATGTCGCAGACGCGCGGCTTCCGCACCGGCGGGGCGATCCACATCGTCATCAACAACCAGATCGGCTTCACCACTTCCGATCCACGCGACGTGCGCTCGACGCTCTATTGCACCGACGTTGCCAAGATGGTCGAGGCACCCGTGTTCCACGTCAACGGCGATGATCCCGAAGCGGTGGCCTATGTCGCCCGCCTGGCGGTGGCCTATCGCTACGCTTTCCACAAGAACGTGTTCATCGACCTGGTGTGCTTCCGCCGCCACGGCCATAACGAGCAGGACGAGCCCCTGGTCACCCAGCCGCTCATGTATCGCCTTATCGCCCAGCACCCCGGCGCGCGCGCCAAATACGCCCAGCGCCTGCAGGAGGAGGGGCTGCTGGAGCGCGGCCAGGCCGAGGCCTTGGTGATGGATTGCCGCGAGAAACTGGAGCGCGGCGAGTCGCTCTGCCCGCCGGCCGCGTCGGATTTCAAGCACGCTTTCGCCGTCAACTGGGGCCGCTACAAAGCCCCCTCGCCGCCGCGCGACGCAGATACCCGATTGGATGGCGCCACGCTCCAGCGCCTGGGGGAGCGGCTGACTGAGGTGCCGGCAGGTTTTGCCCTGCACCGCCAGGTGGAGAAGGTGCGCCAGGCGCGCCTGCGCATGCTGGCGGGCAAGATCGGCGTGGACTGGGGCATGGCGGAAAACCTGGCCTACGCCAGCCTGCTCGCCGCCGGCTACGGCGTGCGCCTGTCGGGCCAGGACAGCGGGCGCGGCACCTTTGCCCACCGGCACGCCGTCTGGCACGACCAGAATCGCCAGCATCGCCTGGCGGGCAGCTATTCGCCGCTGGAGAACATCGCGCCGGGGCAGGGGCTGTTCACCCTCATCAACACCTTGCTGTCGGAGGAAGCGGTGCTGGCCTTCGAATACGGCTATGCCATCGGCGAGCCGGATACTCTGGATATCTGGGAGGCGCAATATGGAGATTTTGCCAATGGCGCCCAGGTGGTCATCGATCAGTTCATCACCAGCGGCGAAGCCAAATGGGGCCGTTTGTGCGGCCTCACGCTCATGCTGCCGCACGGTTACGAGGGCCAGGGGCCGGAGCATTCCTCGGCACGCCTGGAGCGCTATCTGCAGCTGGCGGCGCAGGACAATATCCAGATCTGCGTGCCTTCGACCGCGGCCCAGTTGTTTCATGTGCTGCGCCGCCAAATGCTGCGGCCGGTGAGAAAACCTCTGGTGCTGTTCACCCCCAAGAGCCTGCTGCGCCTGCCCGAATCGGCGTCGCGGCTGGCCGAATTTACGGCCGACGGCTGGCGGCGCATTGTGGACGATCCGCTGCACCCGGCGCAGGCGCGCCGCGTGGTCATGTGCGCGGGGCGGGTGTACTACGATCTCCAGCGCGCCCGGCGTGAAGCCGCCCTGGAGGACGCTGTCGCCCTCGTGCGGGTGGAGGAGCTGTACCCCTTTCCGGAAAGCGATCTCAAGGCGGTGCTCGCGCCTTACGTCCGGGCCGAGCGATTCGTCTGGTGCCAGGAAGAACCGCAGAACCAGGGGGCCTGGTATCAGATCTGGCATCACTTGCGCCATGCCCTGCCGCGCGGCGGCGACGTGACCTACGCCGGCCGGCCGCCCTCGGCGGCGCCGGCCTCCGGCTACGCGTCCCTGCATCAGGCCCAGTTGGCCGCCTTGCTGCGCGAGGCGCTGGGCGCATGAAGGTAGAGATCCGCGCGCCCACGCTGGCCGAATCCGTGGCCACGGGAACATTGCTGGGCTGGCGCAAGCAGGCCGGGGAGCGCGTCGTGCGCGACGAGACGGTAGCCGACGTGGAAACCGACAAAGTCATTCTGGAAATTTCCGCGCCGGCGTCCGGGACGCTGGCCGATGTCACGCTGGCGGAAGGCGCCGAGGTGAAGGCCGGGCAGTTGCTCGCCTACGTGGAGACGGCGGACGAGGTGACGCCCGAGCCCCGGCCATCCAGGCCCGAACCCTCGTTGCCCGAGCCGGCAGCGGTGCCCCACGCGGAGCCGGCCGCTGCGCCGCAACCCGCGCCCGAGCCAGTAGCACCGCCCGCCCCGCGTCCCCCCCAAGGCGCACGCACGGAACGGCGCGAACCCATGTCGCGCCTGCGTCTGCGCGTTGCCGAGCGCCTGCTGGCGGCGCAGCGCGAGGCCGCCATTCTCACCACTTTCAACGAAGTCAACCTCGCTGCTGTCAACGAACTGCGCCAGCGCTACCAGGCCGAATTCCAGGCCAGGCACGGGATCAAGCTGGGCTACATGTCCTTCTTCGTACGTGCCGCCTGCCTGGCGCTGGACGCTTATCCCCTGGTCAATGCCCGCATCGAGGGGACGGAGGTGGTCCATCCCGGCTACAAGGACATCGGCATTGCGGTATCCACCCCACGCGGCCTGGTGGTGCCCATCCTGCGCGACGCCGACCGGCTGTCCTTCGCCGAAACCGAGCAAGGCATCGCCGAGCTGGCCGCGCGGGCGCGCGACGGCCGGTTGGGTCTGGAGGAACTGACGGGGGGGACGTTCTCCATCACCAACGGCGGCGTATTCGGTTCCCTGCTGTCCACGCCCATCCTCAACCCGCCCCAGTCCGCCATCCTGGGCATGCACAAAATCCAGGAACGCCCGGTGGCCGAGAACGGCCAGGTGGTCATCCGTCCCATGATGTATCTGGCGTTGTCCTACGACCACCGCCTGATCGACGGGCGCGACGCGGTGCAGTTCCTGGTTGCCGTGAAGGACGCGCTGGAGCGCCCGGAGCGGTTGCTGCTGGGGGTGTAGTTGAATCAGGTGGTCGGCTGCAAGGCGGGCGGGGAGATCGGAA
>JAJZSR010000122.1 GCA_021849595.1 Pseudomonadota bacterium
TGTCGCGGTGCTTCATAGCGGAGCGACGGTGCCCTGGGAAGGCTGCGCCGGCGTCACCGGGGCGGTCGGGATGTCCCCGGCGGGCGGGCCCCAGGGACTGCTCCCTCCCGGCGGCGCGTTCGGTGCGACCGGCGTGGGCGCATCTTCCTGGTAGAAATATTCCGTCCTCGCGCCCGGCGTTCCCGGCGCCACGGATTGGCCGGTGGTGGGGTCGATAGGTTCGCTGACGATGCCCGGCGGCACCGGCCAGGGCTGGTTGGGGTACTTGGGCAAGACCTTGGCCATGAAACTCATCCAGATCGGCAGTGCGGCGCGGGCTCCCACTTCCCCGCGTCCCAGCGTCTTGGGCTGGTCATAGCCCATCCAGGCAATCCCCACCACATAAGGATCGAAGCCGCAGAACCAGGCGTCCTTCATGTCGTTGGTGGTACCGGTCTTGCCCGCGATGTCGACACGGCCCAGGCTGGCGGCGGCGGCCGCGGTGCCGCTGCGCGTCGTGCTTTCCATCATGCTGGTCATGAGGAAGGCGTTGCGCGGGTCGAGCACGCGCGGGGCGTTGACTCCCGCTACCCGCGGCCTGGCCTGCATCACCAACTGCCCCTGGCCGTTATAGACGCGGTCCAGCAGATAGGGCTCCACCGCATAGCCGCCGTTGGCAAACACGGCATAGCCCTGGGCCATCTGCAGAGGCGTCACCGTGCCGGCGCCCAGCGCCATGGTGAGATAAGGCGGCTGGTTGGCGGGGTCCAGGCCGAAGCGCTTGATGTAATCGCGCGCATAGCCGATGCCTATGGTCTGCAGGATGCGGATGCTGACCAGGTTGATGGAATTCGCCAGCGCATAACGCATGCTCACCGGCCCGGTAAAGTTGTCTTCGTAATTCTTGGGCTGCCATTCCACGCCGCCGGCCTGATCCGCGGGTATGGTGAACGGGCTGTTGGCTATCAGGGTGGCGGGCGTGAAGCCTTTTTCCAGGGCTGCCGAATAAATGAAAGGCTTGAAGCTGGAACCGGGCTGGCGATAGGCCTGGGTGACGTGGTTGTACTGGTTCAGGTCATAGCTGAAGCCGCCCACCAGCGCCGTGATGGCGCCGTTCTTTGGATTGAGCGCGACGAAGGCTGCTTCCACCGAAGGCAATTCGCTGACCTCCCAGGTGTTGCCCGTCTTCACCAGGCGGATCACGTCGCCGACTTTCAGACGGCGCTCGGCCGGCGGCTTGCGGTACCAGGTGGCGACGAATTTCTGCGCCGCAGGCGGCAGTTCGACGGTCTTGCCGGCATCGGTATAAGCCTCCAGGGTCTTGCCATGCTCGGCGATGACCACGGCGGGGATGAGGTCGTGCACGGGATACAGGTCGCCCAGGGCGTCCTTGGCCGCCTTCAGGCGGGCGTCCGCATCTTCCGGCAGGTTCAGGTGCTTTTCCGGGCCGCTGTAGCCGTGGCGCTGGTCGTAGGCCATTACGCCTTTCCACAGGGCTTGGTCGGCGGCCTCCTGCTGGTTTTTCACCAGGGTGGTGTAGGCGCGGTAGCCCGTCGTGTAGATGGTGTCGCCGTATTGATCGTAAAGCGCCTGGCGCACCATTTCCGCGGCATAGTTGGCCCACACGTCCACCCAGGGATGGTTGTGGCGCACCACGATCTTTTCCTTCATCGCCTGCTGATACTGTGCCGGCGTGATGAACTTGAGCACCAGCATGCGGCCCAGCACGTATTCCTGGCGCGTCTTGGCGCGGGTCATGCTGGCGATGGGGTTGTAGATGGAAGGCCCCTTGGGCAGGCCCGCCAGCATGGCGAATTCCGCCAGGTCCAGTTTGCTCAGAGGTTTGCCGAAATAGGTGCGCGCCGCGGCCTCGAAGCCGTAGGCGCGCTGACCCAAGTAGATCTGGTTGATGTAGAGCTCGAGCACCTTGTCCTTGGACAGCTCGTGATTGATCTTGATGGCGAGCAGCGCCTCGGACAGCTTGCGCGTGTAGGTCTTCTCGGACGAGAGGTAGAAATTGCGCGCCACCTGCATGGTCAGCGTGCTGGCGCCTTCGCGCTTGCCGCCGGAAACC
Source organism: Pseudomonadota bacterium (assembly GCA_021849595.1). GTDB lineage: Bacteria > Pseudomonadota > Gammaproteobacteria > Burkholderiales > Thiobacillaceae > JAJXXS01. The sequence goes on from JAJZSR010000122.1 coordinate 2,054, forward strand.
AGGTTGGCCAGTGCGGCGCGGAAGATGCCCAGCACATCGATGCCGCCATGTTCATAGAAACGCTCGTCCTCGGCGGCGATGATGGCCTGCTTCATGAGCAGGGGAACTTTGTTGATGGGCACGAAGGTGCGGCGCTGCTCGCCGAATTCGCCGATCAGGGCGCCGTCCGCCGTATAGACGCGCAAAGGCAGCTTGGGCTTGTAGTCCCGCAGTGCCTCCAGAGGCGGCAGGTTGGGGTAGATGAGGGCTGCCGCCAGCCCCGCCAGGCCGGCGCCTGCTATTCCCAAGGCCAGGAAAAAAGCCAGGGGGTAGTGCCACCATTTGGAAAACATGCCTGAAGACTCTCTAAAGTTTCGCAGGATTATAGGCGTTATGAGTGTCGGAAATCGAACGGCGCCGACGAAATGCCCACCTGGGCAAGACGGCGCAGGTACTGCAACCCGCTTGTCGGCGCCCTTTGGGGAGGGTAGGCGATAGGCACGACATCCGAGGTGACCCTTGCGCTTCGAACTCAATTTGGATGCCTTCACCACCAAGACGCCGCCCATGCTGGGGCTCGATGTGAGCACCACGTCGGTCAAGCTGGTGGAACTGGCGGATGCCGGCAAAGGCACGTATCGCCTCGAGCGCTACGCCGTCGTGCCGCTGCCCAAGGATGCCGTTACCGACGGCAATATCGCCAATATGGACCAGGTGGTGGATGCCGTGAAAACCGCCTGGAAGGAGTTGGGCACGCGCGTGCGCCATGTGGTCTTGGCCCTGCCGGCCTCGGCCGTGATCACCAAGAAGATCATGACGCCGGCCGGGTTGGGCGAGATCGAGCTGGAAAACCAGGTGGAGGCGGAAGCCAACCAGGCCATCCCCTTTTCGCTGGATGAGGTCAATCTCGATTTCCAGGTGCTCGGGCCGGTACCCAACAGCCCCAATGACGTCCAAGTGCTGCTGGTGGCGGCGCGCAAGGAAAAGGTCGAGGATCGCGTCGCGGTGGCGGAAGGGGCGGGGCTCAAGCCGCTGGTGATGGATGTCGAGTCCTACGCCACAGTCGCGGCCTATCAGCTCATCGCCAATCTGCTGCCCAACCGAGGCGCCGGACAGACCGTGGCCATCCTGGACATCGGCGCCAACAACATGCACATCAACGTGCTGTACGACAACGAACCCGTATATCTGCGCGAGCACGGCTTCGGTGCTCAGCAGCTCAACCAGGAAATCGCGCGCCGCTATGGCATGACCAGCGAGGAGGCGGACCAGGCCAAGCGCCGCGGCACCTTGCCGGACAGCTACGAGGCCGAGGTGCTGCAGCCCTATGCGGAAACGTTGGCCATGGAAATCGCCCGCGCGCTGCAGTTGTTCACCACCTCCACCCAGTTTCACAAAGTGGACCAGATCCTGCTGGCCGGCGGCGGTGCAGCGATACCCGCACTCGACGAAGTGGTGGCCAACCGCACCGGGGTTCCCACCATCGTCGTCAATCCGTTTTCCAACATGGCCCTGGGCGGCAAGGTGAAGCCCCAGGAGCTGACTCGCGACGCGCCGGCTTTGTTCGTGGCCTGCGGCCTTGCCATGCGGAGGTTTGACCCCCAATGACGATACGCATCAACCTGCTCCCGCACCGGGAGATCAAGCGTGCCGCGCGCCGCCGCCAGCTCAACGTACTTTTGGGCGCGGCGGCCGCCGCCGGGGTGGCGACCGTGGTGTTGGGCCACACCATCATCGCCGCGCGCCTCGATAATCAACAAGCGCGCAATCAATACCTGACCGAGCAGATCGCCAAGCTGGACAACCAGATCGGCCAGATCAGCAAGATCAAGGAGGAAACCCACGCCCTGCTCGAGCGCAAGCGCGTGGTCGAAACCCTGCAGGACAACCGCACCGAGGTGGTGCACTTGTTCGACCAACTTATCAAGCTGCTGCCCGAAGGCATGTATCTGTCCTCCATCAAGGAGAACGGCAATGTCCTGACCATCAACGGCTACGCCCAGTCGAGCGCGCGGGTCTCCACGCTCATGCGCAGCCTGGAAGGATCGCAGTGGTTCAAGAAACCCAGCCTGGTGGAAATCAAGGCGGCCACGGTGAACAACCTCAGGGCCAATGAATTCACCCTCAACGTGCAGCTCACCCACATGGCTGATACGGACGGCAAGAAGGCGAAATCATGAACCTCAACGATCTTAACAATCTGGACCTGAAAACCGTCGCGGACTGGCCCATGCCGGCCAAGTTCGGTCTGCTGGGCGTGCTGTTCGTCGTGATCGTGCTGGCCGGCTGGTGGTTCGACTGGCGCGGCAATCTGGCGACCCTCAGCGGCGAGCAGGCCAAGGAGCAACAACTGCGCCAGACCTTCCTGACCAAGAAGGCCCAAGCCGTGAACCTGGAGGCCTACACCAAGCAGCTCGCGGACATCAAACAGTCCTTCGGTGCGCTGCTCAAGCAACTGCCCAATCGCCAGGAAATGGATGCCCTCATTACCGACATCAACCAAGCCGGCCTGGGCCGCGGTCTGCAGTTCGAGCTGTTCAAGCCGGGCACGGAGCAGGACACCGAATTCTATGCCGTGCTGCCCATCCAGATTCGCGTTACCGGTGGTTACCATGACCTCGGGGCCTTCGCCAGCGACGTCGCCAAGCTGCCGCGCATCGTGACCCTGAGCGACATCTCCATCACGCCGAACAAGGACGGCAGCCTCACCATGGATGCTACGGCCCAGACCTACCGCTATCTGGACGATGACGCATCGGGCAAGAAAGCCAAAGGGAAAAAATCATGAAGCGACTCGTTTTCCTGCTCCCGGTTCTGTTGGCCGGCTGCGGCCATGGCGGCATGTCGGACCTGAAGCAGTTCGTGGCGGATTCCGGCAACGGCCTGCAGGGGAAGGTCGAGCCTCTGCCCCAGGTCAAGCCCTACGAGCCGTTCACCTACAACGACTTCAGCCTGCCCGACCCCTTCAAGCCGCGCAAGTTGGCGCCGGCGGGCGGGGGTGGCCTGCAGCCCGACTTCAACCGGCCCAAAGAGCCCCTGGAGGCGTATTCCCTTGAGACACTCAAGATGGTCGGCACCCTCAAGAAGCATGGCGACATGGAGGCCCTCATCAAGACCCCCGACAACGCGGTCTATCACGTGCATGTCGGCAACTACATTGGGCAGGATTTCGGCCGCATCACCAGCATAAGCGGCAACCAGGTTAGCCTGCAGGAAACCGTCCAGGACAGCAGCGGCGATTGGGTGCATCGCGCCAGCACGTTGAATTTGCAGGAAACCCCCTGAATACCGAGAGAACCGAGGCAGACATGAAAAACACCGTTCACGCCGCTTGCAAGTTTTCCTGGCCCTGGCTCGTCAGCCTGGCGGCCTTGTTATTGTTCGGCGCCGCGCTGAAGGCGCGCGCCGCGGACCCTGCTCCCGCCGAGAATGCCGTGGTGTCGGTCGAGCCGGCCACGCTGCCGGGCGGACGCCTGGTGGTGCGCATCGGGCTCAAGGAGCCCTTGAAGGCCAGCCCTTTCAGTTTCTCCGTGGGCAATCCGCCGCGCATCGCCCTGGATCTGCCTGATACTTCGAACGCCTTGGGCAAGAACACCGTCAGCGTGAACCAGGGATCCCTGGGCAGCATCAACGTGGTGCAGGCGGGCAATCGCACGCGCCTGGTCTTCAACCTCAACCAAGCCGCCAAGTATGACACCCAACTGCAGGGCAAATACTTGCTGGTTGGCTTGGGCGCCACCGCGGAGGAGACTGCCAGCGCCGGCAGTGAACATTTCGCCGAGCCTGCCGTCGGGGGTGCACATCACGCTATCCGCAGCATAGATTTCCAGCGCGGCGCGGACGGCGGCGCGCGCATCGTCACCACCTTGTCCGACAGTCAGGCCGGCATCAACATCCGCGAGGACTCCAAGGGCGTGGTGGTGGATTTCATCAATACGGAACTGCCCAAGAGCCTGCAGCGCAAGGCCGACGTGTCCAGCTTCGGCACGCCGGTGCAGGACGTCGAGAGCTATACGCTGGGTGACAACGCGCGCATGGTTATCAAGCCCACCGGCAACTGGGATTATTCCGCCTATCAGATGGACAACCAGTTCGTCGTCGACGTGAAGCCCGTCAAGACCGGCGAGAACATGTCCGGCAAGCCCAAATACACCGGCGAAAAGCTGTCGCTCAATTTCCAGAACGTGGACGTGCGCTCGGTGCTGCAGGTGCTCGCCGATTTCACCGGCCTCAACATCGTCGCCAGCGACTCGGTGACCGGCTCGCTCACCTTGCGCCTGAAGGACGTGCCCTGGGATCAGGCTTTGCACATCATCCTGGAAGCCAAGGGCCTGGGCATGCAGAAATCCGGCAACGTCATCTGGGTAGCGCCCAAGGCGGAAATCCTTGCACGTGAGAAAGAGGAGTTGGCCGGCAAGGAAGCCGTCGAGGCTCTGGAACCCTTGGTGACGGAATACATTCCGCTCAACTACCTGCGCGCGGACGACGCCCAGAGCATCCTCTACGGCTATGCCGCGGGCGCTGCGCGCAACTCCGCCAACAACTCGGTGGACTGCTCGACCCAGGCGCAGGGCATCACCGCCTCGACCAGCACCGGCATGACGCAGCAGCAGTCCCCGGCGCAGCAGGGTGGCGGCGAGCAGGGCAGCCAGAAGATACTGTCCAAGCGCGGCCGCGCCACGTACGATCTCAAAACCAACACTTTGATCGTCACCGACACCCCGCAGAAGATCCAGCAGATCCGCCAGTTGCTGGCCAAGCTGGACGTGCCGACCCGTCAAGTCATGATTGAGGCGCGTGTCGTGTTGGCGACTTCCGACTGGTCGCGCGAACTCGGTGCGCGTCTGGGTGTCGCCGCTGGCGGTGCGCTCAGAGGGGCCAACAGAATAGGCTTCGGCGGGAATCTTGGCACTTCCGCTCAGTCGGCTACCAGCCCACAAAGCCCCATAACGGTGCCCAACGTGAATCTACCCGCCGCTGCTACGCTAAATGCCCTTGCCACAAGCGGTTTGGGGGTTTCGTTGCTCAACACTGTTACCGGGAATTTGCTGAGCCTGGAAATTTCCGCGATGGAGGCCAATAACGAAGGCAAGGTAATATCCAGCCCAAGGATAGTAACCTCCAACCAACGCCCCGCTGTCATCCTTCAGGGTACGCAGATTCCCTACATCACGCCCGGCACCGCGAATTCGCCGCCGACGGTATCGTTCAAGGACGCCAATCTCTGCTTGCTGGTCGATCCCCAGATCCTGAACAATAATCAAGTCATACTCAACGTCGAAGTGCAGAAGGATCAGGTCGACTACCAGGTTGCGTCACAAGGGCAGCCCGGCATTGATACCCGGCGCATCAAAACCCAGGTTCGGGTTGCCAATGGTGAAACTGCAGTCATCGGCGGGATCTACGAACAGACCATCACCGATAACAAAGGGAAAGTGCCGTTGCTGGGCGATATCCCGTTGTTTGGTAATCTGTTCAAAAACTCGGGCAAGGAAAATCAGAAAGTTGAGTTGTTGATTTTCCTCACCCCGCGCATCCTAAGCAACCAGGTGGCCCTGCATTAGGGAAGTGGCACGCAACGCCCCCGGCTGCGGCCGGGGGCGTTGTTTTTTGCGCCGCTGCCTCCGCTACAATGGCGCATGGCCAAGCGCGACAACATTTTTCTCGTCGGA
>JAJZSR010000123.1 GCA_021849595.1 Pseudomonadota bacterium
CGAGGGTCAAAAGGCTCATGAATGCAGTCGCTGCGCGAAATCTGCCGCAAGCAGGATGCCGGCGTGCAAGGGCAGCTTAGGAGGCCGCGCCCGCCTCCGCATTGACGCAGGTCAATCGCCTGCGGGCGCAGCCGGCGTACGGCCGTTTCCGGGCGTGCGGGTGGAGCGCAAATGCCTGGTGTCCTACCATCACATTGCCCGACTTATCCGCCGCCTCTCGATTCGATGGAGCTTTCCCGCCGACCCCGGCCCCGCCCTGCAACACGCGCGCGACATGCGATCGCCGTGCTGGCCCTGCTGCTGTGCGCAGCTCTGCCGGCGCGGGCCGACCAGCTTGAAATCGACGCCCCCGCCGGCCTCAAGCCCCTGTTGGAAAAAAATCTCGATCTGGCATGGGGCCTGCGCCAAAAAGACGCGCATTTCTCCGCCGAAGCCTGGCGCGAGCTGTACGAAAAAAGCCGTGACACCGCGCGCGAATTGCTGGAAACCGAAGGCTATTTCTCTCCCCGCATCGAGAGCAGCTACACCCAGACCGCACAGGGATGGACGGCACGCTTCCGGGTCGAACCCGGTCCGCGCACCCAGGTCGCACACCTCGATCTGCGCCTCACGGGCGCCGTGGCGCAAAGTCCGCAGGCACAGCGCTTGCAGCAAAACCTCCTGCAAACCCTGCCCCTGCAGCCGGGCATGCCCTTCACCCAGCAGGCCTGGAGCGCGACCAAGCGCGATGCCGTGCAACGCCTTGCCGCGCGCCGTTACCCCGATGCGCACATCGCCGCTTCCCAAGCGCTGATCGATCCGCAAAAGCACACCGCGCAGCTCAGCCTAGTGCTCGACAGCGGCCCGGCCTACGCTTTCGGCGCGCTCGACGTCCGAGGCCTCAAGCGCTATCCGCCCGCGCTGGTGCAGCGCCTTTGCGGCCTGCCGCAGGGCGAGCCCTATGAACAAAATAAACTGCTCGACTGCCAGCGCAATCTGGAACACAGCGGCTACTTCCAAAGTGCCGCGGTGCAACTGGGCAGCGCACCGGAGAACGCGGCCGCCATCCCCGTGCAGGTGCGCGTCGAAGAGGCCAAGCCCTATAAGCTCACTCTGGGTGCCGGCTACGGCACCGACACCGGGCCGCGCGCGCAGGCGCAATGGCTGCAGCGCGACTTTGCCCGTCGCGCCTTGCAGCTCAAGCTCGCCACGCTGGTGGAGAATACTCAGCAGCAGGCCAGCGCCGAACTGCTCTGGCCGCCCGATGCGGATCGCTACCTGTGGAGCGTGGGCAGCGCCGCCAAGCGCACCGACATCGAAGGCCAGGTGACCCGCGCTTTGCAGATCCTGGGCAAGCGCGCGCGCAAACAGGGCGCAGTGGAAACGGCCCTGGTCGCGCAATTCCAGGTGGAGCAGCAAAGCGTCGGCAACATCCTGCAGCAAAGCAACCGCGCCCTGAGCCTCAACTACATCTGGACCCATCACACCGCGCCCGCGACGGATTATCCGCGGCGCGGCTGGGTCAGCACCGTGCAGGTGGGGGGCGCGCTCCAGGCGCTGCTCTCCGACCAAAGCTTCCTGCGCCTGTACTGGCGCCATCTGCAGTTCTTCCCCATAGGCGCGCGCGACCGCCTGCTCGGACGCCTGGAACTGGGCGCTACCCTGGCCTCCAGCACTCAGGGCATACCCACGGATTTCCTGTTCCGCGCCGGCGGCGCCAACTCGGTACGCGGTTACGCCTACCAGAGCCTGGGCCCGGTCGTGGGCGGCAGCGTGGTGTCCGGACGCTATGTGGTCACCGGCAGCGTTGAATACGACCATTTCTTCACCCCCCTGTGGGGCGCCGCCCTGTTCGTCGATGCCGGCCAGGCCGCCAACAGCCTGGGCGCCTTGCATCCCCAGGTGGGCCTGGGGCCGGGCCTGCGCTACCGCTCGCCCATCGGGCCGGTGAACCTGGACGTCGCCTATGGCGTGGGCGTGCATCAGTGGCGTTTGCATTTCTCCCTGGGAGTGAGCTTCTGAAAATGCTCCTGCGTGCCCTCCTGTCGGCGCTGCTGGTTCTCGCCTTGCTGGCGGGCGCCGGCGTTTGGCTCTTTACCCAGCCGCAAGGCGCGCGCATAGCCGCCCGCACCGTCACCCTGCTGAGCGGTGGCCGCGTCGCGCTCGAAGGCGTGCAAGGCCGCCTGGCCGGGCCGCTCACCGTCGGCCGCCTCACGCTGCAAACGGCCGACACAACGATCGAGGCGCGCACCGTGCATCTCGACTGGCAGGCCGGTGCGCTGTGGCAAGGCCGGCTGCATATCCGCAGTCTGGACATCGCGCGTCTGGCCGTGTACAGGCGCCGACCCAGCGCCGCAAAGCCGCGCCCTCCGGCATCGCTCAGGCTGCCGCTGGCGCTTGATGTGGATCGCCTCACGGCGGGCGAAATCACGTTCGGCGCGCCGCCCACCGTGCTGCGCGACCTGGTGGCCAGCCTGGCCAACCGCGACGGGCGCTACCGGCTGCAACTGCAACACTTGGCCACGCCCTGGGCGACTATGCGAGGCGAGGCTACCCTGGGCGACACCGCGCCCTTTGCCCTCGCCGCGCGCGGGCAATTCCGGCGCACCGCGCCGCAGCGGCTGGCCATGGATGCCACGCTGACCGGCTCGCTGCTTGAGCCGCGACTGCAGGCGCGGGCCGCCGGCACCGGCCTGGGCCTGGATCTGTCCGGTGTCTTCCGTCCCTATGCCGCACTGCCCGTCGCCGCGCTCGACTTGCACAGCCGCGCCATCGACCTGCGTGCCTTCGCCGCCCAGGCGCCCACGACACAGATGGACGTCACTGCGCGCCTGGCCAGCAGCGGGCCGCGCACCCTGGCGGGCGACATCAGCCTGCGCAATGCTATCCCCGGCCCCCTTAACCGCGGGCGCCTGCCGCTCCTCTCTGCCCGCGCCGAGCTGACCATCCAGCCGGCGCTGGCAGAGATCACCGCCTTGCACGCCGACCTCGGCACTGCCGGACAAGCCGCGGGCAGCGGCCGTTGGCAAGACGGCCGTTACAGCCTGGATCTGAACGCGCCAGCCCTGAATCTGGCAGGGCTGGACAGCCGCTTTTTTTCCACCCGCTATGCCGTCGCCCTGACCCTCGACGGCGCTGGCCGGCAGCAGCGCCTGCAACTCTCGGCGCGGCAAGGCAAGGACCATCTCGATGCCAGCCTGGAACGCCGCGCAGACCGCATAGCCCTCACGGCACTTGCGGCCCGGCTGCGCGGCGCCCGCCTGGACGCCACAGGCCGCCTCACGCTGGCGGCGGCGCGCGACTTCGCGCTCGATGCCGAGTTGGCGAATTTCAATCCGGCCGCATTCGGGCGCTTTCCGCGCGGCAACCTGAACGCGACCTTGGCCTCGACGGGTCATTTAGCCCCCCGCCTGGTCATGGCTGCCAACCTGAGCCTGCCCGCGGGCCAGCTTGCCGGCAGGCCGGTCAGAGGCCAGGCGCAACTGAACATAGATTGGCCCCGGGTGCCCAAGGTGCATGCCGATCTCGACCTGGCCGGCAACCGCCTCGCGCTCGCCGGCGCCTGGGGCAGCCCGCGCGACCGGCTCAACTGGAATGTGGACGCGCCCCGGCTGGATCGTCTGGGCTTCGGCCTGGCCGGCCGCCTGCGCAGTGCCGGCTGGCTGGCGGGGGCCTGGCCGCATCCCGAGGCGGCGTTCAGCGCCGAAGGCAGCGGCCTCCGCCTACCCGGCCCGCTACACGCCGCGGCCTTGCACATCGACGCCCGCCTCGCGCGCGGCCTGAAGGGGGCGCTGCAAGTCGACGCCCAGGGGCAAGGTCTGCGTTATGGACGTATCAACATCCAAGTGGCGCACCTGGCCCTGGCCGGCACGCTCGCGCGCCATCATCTGAGCGTGCAGGCGCAACTGCCTCAAGCCAAGCTGGAACTTAGCGCCGCCGGGGGATGGGCAAAGAACGCGTGGACGGGCGAGATCACGGCTTTCGACGCCCGGGGCGAGCCGCCGCTCAACGCGCGCCTGCTGGCGCCCGCCCGACTCGTCCTCGGGCCGCAGGAACAGCGCCTGCAGGATGCACGCCTGGCACTTTCCGGCGGCGAGGCCGACCTCGCCTTGCTGCAGCACAGCGCCGCCGGCTTCGTCAGCCGCGGCCGCCTGCAGCACTTCCCCGTCGCGCCCCTGCTCGCCCTGGCGCCGCAGCCGCTGCCCTTCAGCTCCGATCTGGTGCTCGAGGGCAGTTGGAATCTCGGTTACACAAACATGTGGCAGGGCGAGCTGCAGTTGGCGCGCAGCCAGGGCGATATTGACTGGCACAAGCCGCGGCTGGCGCTAGGCCTCAGCACGCTGGAGGTCAAACTTGCCGGCACGGGCGAGCGGTTGCAAGGAGCGTTGGCGGCCGACAGCAAGAATTACGGCCGCCTGACTATCGACGGTTGGATCTCGCAAACGCGCGGCGCGCTCTGGCCGTTGCCGCCCTCCACTCTCCTGGCGGTACACGCGCGCGGCCAACTGCCCACCCTGGCAGCCCTGCGTCCCGCCCTGCCGGTGGGCGCGCAGTTGAACGCGCAAGCCGGCTTCGACTTGCGCGCCGACGGCAGCCTGGCCGCGCCGGAGTTGTCCGGACACCTGGATGTGCGCAACATCACGGCGAGTTTCCCCGATCTTGGCCTGCGCGTGAAAGATGGCGTGCTCGACTTGGCCCTCGCCCGCAACCGCATCCAGGTCAGCCAGGGCTGGCTCGCCGGCGAGCAGGGCCGCGTGCTCGTGAGCGGCGGCGGCGACTGGCAGGCCGGCGGCGCGCTGCTCAATCTGGATTTTGCCGATTTCGCCCTGCTCACGCGTCCCGACGTCCAGGCGCAGGTCAGCGGCGCGACACACCTGGAGCTGCACGAGGGCAAACTCACCGTCGCGGGCCGGCTCAAGGTGGTGCGCGCGCGCGTCGCCACCATCGCCGCGAGTCGTCCCCGCCTGTCGGAAGATGTCGTGGTGCTGGGCCGCCCGCGTCGTGCCGCCCATCCCGCCGCGACCGTGCCGGTCAATCTCGATCTGGCGCTCGATCTGGGGAACGATTTTCTGGTGCAAGCCTATGGCCTCGATGCCCAACTGCTGGGCCGGCTGGAACTCAAGGGCAGCGGCCTGCCCGCCGCCAGCGGCACCATCCGCGTCGGGCGCGGCACTTACACCGCCTACGGCCAGCGCCTGGACATCACGCGCGGCCAACTGAGCTTCTTCGGCCCGCTGGACAATCCCGCGCTCGACATCCTCGCCGTGCGCCAGACGGACCAGGTCACCGCCGGGGTGCAGCTCACCGGCACGGCGCAGCGGCCGCGCGTGAGCCTCTACTCCGACCCCGCCATGCCCGACAGCGAAACCCTTTCCTGGCTGCTGTTCGGCCACGGCTTGGCCAGCGTCAGCAGCGAGCAGTTTTCCTTGTTGCAGACCGCGGCCACGGCGCTCCTCTCTCAGAGCGGCGGTGCCAGCCTGCAAGCCACTCTGGCGCAGAAGCTGGGGCTATCCAGCGTGGATATCCGCAGCGGCGGCGGCACGCTGGCCGGGACGGTGGTCAGCCTGGGCAAGCAGTTCTCGCGCGACTTCCGCGTGCGCTATGAGCAAAGCCTGGACGGCCTCAGCCAGATCGTGCGGGCCTACTACACCCTGAGCCCGACTTTAAGCCTGCAGGCGCAGACCGGCAGCCAGTCCGGCGTAGACGTCCTCTACAGCCGCGAATTCGAGTGACTGCCTGCCGGAATAAATCTGTCGCGGCGGCGGAATAAAACCCCTTGCTGCGCAGTCTTTAACCCCGTAGTGCGAAAAAACTACGCCCCGTCCCCTTCGGGGGAGCCGTATAGTCAACCGAGGAGATTCAGCATGATGTCCATCAAATCCGCCCTGCTCACCCTGGGCATGACCGCCACCCTGCTGGGGGGCCCACTGTTGGCAAGCGCCGCCCAGGCGGCCGAGCACAAGGTGGTATTCCAGGTCAGCGAGAACGACCCGGGCAAGTGGAACCTCACCCTGAACAATGCCTTCAACGTGCAGAAGGTGCTGGGCAAAAATGACACCGAAATCGAAATCGTCGCCTACGGCCCGGGCATCAACATGCTCAAGATGGACTCCGTCGTGGGCAACCGCATCGACCAGGCGGAAAAAGACGGCGTGAAGGTGGTGGCCTGCGAAAACACCATGCATGCGCAGAAGCTCACCAAGGCCGACATGCTGCCGAGCATCGGCTACGTGCCGGGCGGCGTGGTCGAAATCATGAAGCGTGAAGGCGAAGGCTGGGCCTACATTCGCCCCTGAGCTTTCTCCGCGTCATCCGCGCCTTCGACACCCTCGAAGGCCGCGCGCAGCACCCTGAACAGCTCGCGTGAAGCGCGCGGCGGCTTGCCCAGCGCCGCTTCCTGGCGCGCGCTGCGCATGAGCTGGCGCAGGTGCGTGGAGTCGAGGCCGGGCAGTTCGCGCAGCAACTCGGTCACGGCGGCATCGTCCGCCAGCAGGCGCTCGCGCCAGCGTTCCACCCGATGCAAGCGCGCCGTGGCATGCGCGTTCTGCCCGCGCAGGGCTTCGATCTGCACACGTATGGGCGCAGCGTCCAGGCCACGCATGAGGCGGCCGATGAACTGCATCTGCCGGCGTCTGGCTTCGTGCTTGGTGAAACGCCGGCAGTCGGCCACCGCCGCGCGCAAATCCTCGGGCAGGACGATCTGCTCGAACTGGCTCTGCGGCAGCTTCACCAGGGCCTCGCCCAATTCCTGCAAATCCTCCATCTGGCGCTTGCGCCGGGTCTTGCTGACGGGTACTGCCAGCGGCGCCTCGGGTTCATTCATGTGAGGTTATGCGCGGCCAGGCCGCGGCGGGTAAAATCGCGATTTTATCGCCCAGCCCACCTCTCATGCCCAGCCCTTTCAGCTACACCCGCGAACAACTGGCCGATCTGGCCCGCCAGGCCCTGGAATACGCGCGGGATTTCGGCGCCAGCGCCGCCGACACGGAAATCTCCGAGGCGCAGGGGCAAACCGTCACAGTGCGCAAGGGCGCGATCGAAACCATCGAGTACAACCGCGACAAGGGTATGGGCGTGACCGTGTACCTGGGCCGGCGCAAGGGCCACGCCAGCACCTCCGACCTCACGCCCGCGGCGATCAAGGCCACCGTGGAGAAGGCCGCCACCATCGCCCGCTACACCGCGGAAGATGAGGCGGCGGGCCTGCCCGACGCCGCCTGGCTGGCGCAGGAACAGCCCGACCTCGATCTCTACCACCCCTGGGACATCGGCGTGGACGAAGCCGCCGAGCGCGCACGCGCCTGCGAGGCAGCCGCGATGGCGGTGGACAAGCGCATCGAGAATTCCGAGGGCGCCAGCCTGTCCACCCACAGTTCGCACTTCGTGTACGCCAATACGCTCGGCTTTCTGGGCGGCTACGCCAGTTCGCGTCACAGCCTGTCGGTGGCCGTGATCGGCGCCGAAAAAGGCCTCATGCAGCGTGACTACTGGTACACCACGGCGCGCCGTGCCGACGAACTGGACGCGGCGGAAAAGGTCGGCCGCATCGCCGGCGACCGCACCGTGCGGCGCCTGAGCGGCCGCAAGCTGACCACGCGGCAATGCCCGGTGATTTTCGAGGCGCCCATCGCCGGCGGCCTCATCGGCAGCTTCGTCGGCGCCGTGTCGGGCGGCAACCTCTATCGCCGCTCATCCAGATCGGAA
>JAJZSR010000008.1:0-383 GCA_021849595.1 Pseudomonadota bacterium
CTTGGGCGAGTACTTCCACGGCGTCGATGCCATAGCGCTTGAGCGCGGCATCGGCCAGTTCCTTCACCAGGATCAAAATGCCTTTGGGGGTGACCAGCAAGTCGTAATCGAACTCCGGCTGGACCGCCACCGCCTGGTTGGCGGGCAGCGTCCACGGCGTCGTGGTCCAGATCACCGCAAGGACGGGCAGATCGATCGCGGGCAGGTTCAGCCGGCGGGCCAGTTCCGTGGCGTCGGCCACGGGAAAAGCTACATCGATCGCCGGCGAGGTTTTGTCCTCGTACTCCACCTCGGCCTCGGCCAGGGCGGAGCCGCAGTCCACGCACCAATGCACGGGCTTGGCGCCCTGGTAGAGATAGCCGTTTTGCTGAATCTTCCCCAGT